>JAFSOQ010000007.1 GCA_017446845.1 Selenomonadaceae bacterium
GAATTTTAGTTAGGAGTTAGTAGTTAGGAGTTAGGAGTTTTCCTAGTTCCTAATTGCATTTACGTAATCTTCAAGAATTTCCAAATTGCCGGCGTTCATGTCGAAAGGCAACTTGTAATTTACTTCCGTCGAGATAAGTGCGGCATCAATCTGATTTGAGATTTTGGTTGCCTTCTTCTGAAGTTTCTTGATAAATTCGCGGACGCGATTGCGGTCGTAGTCAATCGTCTTGACGCGCTCAATGTCGTAGCGGTAAGTGGTCTGATTGCCTTCTTTGTTGAATACGTAACCGACGCCCGCATTTTTTTCCAGCAAGCTTGAACTTTTAAATTGGCGGAGTTCGCGAAGAGTAGTAACCGCTAAATGCCGTTTCTTGTTCACGTCGACTGCCGAATCCAAATCGAATTTCATGGAAGATTTTGCAACGTGAATCGCCCGCGCAAGTTTTTCGCGCTCGTCAAGCAACTCCAACATAAAATCAATAATTTTGTCGGGCGGAAACTTATTGTCGACGACGATGTTAATTTTTTCGTCAGCTTGGTCCTCCGCCGCCTTCGAGCGCAAATGTTTTTCCGTGATGCTGATTAAATTTTTCTCGTCTCCCAAATAGCCCGACACGAACGAAAAAAGTTTTTCCAATTTGTTTTGCGCTTGAAACGCCTCTTTTAAATTCATCAATCAATCACTCCCAAAAGATTTTTTCTGCGATTATTAAACCATAAATCAAGCCGATTGACAAACAAAATTTATAACAAAAAAATAGGAGCTTGAAGCTCCGAAAATTTTTTATCCAAAAATCGGCAAGAATACCCGGCGGGATGAATTGCCGCGCAAATCGTTGACGATTAAAATCTTGTCTGCCAAACTGCTGACAGTCGGCGAGTGGCGGTTGGCAGTCAAATCGTTCTGCCGTAAAAAACAACGTATAAGTGGAAGACGACCACTCTAAAAAATGTATGCACGCTTTCGTGCTTTGAAAAACTAAAAGTAAGCGGAAGGCTCGAAAGAGGCAATCGTGTATGGGCTACTTGGACCAGCCTTTGAGAATAAGGGTTGCATAAATCAAACTTCTCATGAAGCCCCGACTTTAGGCGGTGGGAGGTTCAATGCTTGGCTTGAGGCGGAGCCAACTCGCCGCGCTGAACCATGAGATTAAACGCCGCCTCCATAATTTGTCTGCCGATAGGAACAGCCGAACTCGCGCCGAAACCGCCTTGTTCGACGATAACTGCGACGCTGATTGTCGGATAGTCAAAAGGTCCGTAGCCGACAAACCAGCCGTGGTCGGTGCCTTGAGAATTTTCCGCCGTGCCCGTCTTGCCCGCTATGTCGTAGGGAAAGCCGATAAAATTTCGCGCCGCCGTTCCGTTGACGGTAACATCATGCAAACCCGATTGAACCAGCTCGATAACCCACGGTTCGACTTGCAATTCGCTGACAAGTTCGGGCTGAAAATCTTTTATGACTTCTTTGTCTTGCGTGATAATTTGTCTGACGAGATGCGGCTTAAATCTTTTTCCATTCGCCGCGATTTCTCCCATGACCATTGCCGCTTGCAAAGGCGTCACCAAATTGAAACCTTGACCAATCGCCGCGTCCATGACCTCCGACAAATAAAAATCATCTTCGTAAACTTCGCGCTTGTATTCTTTCCAATCAGCCAAGCCGGGCGATTCATACGGCAAATCAATTCCCGTGACACTTCCAAGCCCGAACATCCTTGCATAACTTTCCAACAGGTCTGCACCGAGTCGATTGCCCATTTCGTAAAAATAAACGTTATCGGAATGACTTAACGCGGTATGAAAATCCAACCAGCCGAGAGCTTCGCCGCCCGCATTTCCTTTTGGAACGAGCCAGTGCGTGCCGCCGTCGAAAATTAATTCGTCGGGAGCAACACGACCTGTGGCAAGTGCCGCCGTGCCCGTGACAATCTTGAACGTGGAGCCGGGCGGATATTCGCCGGTTATCGCCTTGTTGTCCATGGGGTGATAAGGATTGTTGTTAATCGCGTTCCAATCTTTGGTAGAAATGCCGTGCGCAAAAAGATTCGGGTCGAAGGCGGGACGACTTACCAGCGCGAGGACTTCACCCGTTTGAGGATTTAAAACTACAGCAGCCGCCGCGTGACAACTCAACTGAGCGAGCATGTCGTCGACGGCTTTTTCTGCGGCAACTTGTAAATCACGGTCAATCGTCAAAATTAAATCGTAGCCGGGCTTTGGTTCCTTCTTGCCGAGAATTTGGACGGGTTTACCTGCCACGTCAACTTCAACTTGCTCGCCGCCGTTCTCGCCGCGAATTTCTTTATCGTAGACGCGCTCCAAACCGAATTTGCCGATAATGTCTCCGGACTTGTAACCTTGCTCTTTTTTGGTTTCAAGTTCGGCATCGGAAATTTCGCTGACATAGCCGAAAGTATGTGCGCCTTCCTGCTTGAGCGCGTAATTTCTCAGCGGCTGAACTTCAATGACGACGCCGGGATATAAATCTTTTTGCTCTTCGATAATCGTAACGATGTCCTGCGTGACGTCGGGACGAATTCTAATCGGGTCAAAGCCGGAATGAACGGAAATTTTCTGTTCAATTTCTTCTTGCGGCACGTTCAAAAGTTTTGCGACGCGTTCGACGACTTCGGGCTTAATCGGCTCGGTCAGCGGCAAAAGTGATACGGAAAAGCCGGGGCGATTCGATACGAGGATTTGACCGTTTCTGTCGTAAAAAGTTCCGCGCGGTGCCATTGACGGGATAATTCGGATTCGATTGCCGTCAGCCAATTGCGCGTAATATTCTCCGTCATAAAGTTGCAGATAGCCGACGCGTGCAATTAAAATCGTAATAATCAGCGTCGCGATTATTGCCAGCGGTTTGAGTCGCCCGATATATTCTTCGCCATTGTTCGAATTGTCAATCACGTTTATAATCCTCCGTAGCCTAATTTAGGAGTTAGGATTTAGGATTTAGGATTTAGAGAAAATTCCCTAACTCCTAACTCCCAACTCCTAAATCCTAATCAAAATTATATCATGCGAGGGAGAAATTTAAAGTGGCAAAAAATATTTCGGCACCAATCGCGGCGGCGATGAAAAAATATTCGGCGGATAAAGTTTTACCGTTGCACACGCCCGGACATAAACAGGGACGCGGCGCACATGAATTTTTACGCGAACTTTTAACGGCGGAAGGTTTTCGGCAGGAAGTTTCGCTTATGGAAGAGTTGGACGACTTGCACGCGCCGCAATCTTGCATAAAGGAAGCGCAGGAACTTGCGGCAAAACTTTGGCACGCGGACGAGACGATTTTTTTCGTGAACGGCACGACCTCGGCAATACAGGCGATGATTTTCGGAACGCTCAAGGCGGGCGATTTAATCATGATTCCGCGCAATACTCACCGCTCGGTTATTTCGGGATTAATTTTATCGGGAGCCGTCCCGATTTTTTTACCGATTGAATTCGACGCGGAATTTAATTTGCCGCTCAATGTCAGTGTAGAGACGATTGAACTTGCAATAAAAAAATTCCCGCAAGCCAAAGCCGTCCTGTTGGTATCGCCGAATTATTATGGGGTGGCGGCGGACTTGGAAAAAATTTCCGAAATCGTTCACGCGGCGGGAATGATTTTATTGGTCGACGAGGCACACGGCGCACATTTAACTTTCTGTGACGAACTTCCGAAATCGGCAATGGAGTCGGGAGCAGACCTCGCCGCGCAGTCTACGCACAAAATTTTAGGTTCGCTTACTCAAACTTCAATGCTCATGTTGAGAAAAAATTTTTCCGAACGGGTAAGAACGGCGGCAAGTCTTTTGCAGACCACAAGTCCGAATCAATTACTTTTGGCGTCGTTGGATATAGCGCGCTTGCAAATGGAACTTGACGGGCGAGAAAAAATTTCCAAAGCAGTCGAGCTGTCTAAAAAGCTCCGCGCGGAAATAAAAAAAATTCACGGGCTGAACACTTTCGACGCCGTGAAAAATTTTGCACTCGACTCAACAAAAGTTACCGTGAACGTTCAAGCTTTGGGCTTAACGGGACAAGAGGCGGAAAAAATTTTGCGTCACGAATTAAAAGTTCAATGCGAATTGTCGGACGCGGCGAACTTATTATTTTTGATAACGTATGCCGACGACGCCGAGACGATTTCCAAACTCGTCGACGCGCTGAAACTTTTACCGCATCGTCCGCGAAAAAATTTTGCTCCGCCGATTTTATTAAAAGAAATTTCCGAAGCTGAAATGTCGCCGCGAGAAACTTTTTATTCGCCCGTTGAAGTCGTTGAGCCGAAAAAATCTGTCGGGAGAATCTGCGCGGAAGAGATAACTTTTTATCCGCCGGGAATACCGCTTATCATGCCGGGCGAAAAAATTTCCGCGCAAGTTGTCGAATTGATTGAGCGGGAAAAATTTTTGCGCGTGATAGGAGCCGCCGATAAAACTTTGGCGACGATAAAAGTTACATATCTTTGATTAATTGATAAGATTGAACAGATTGCTCTTTTTCCTTTAGCCAAAAATCGTAAGCATCGAGAAAATCTTTTCCTTGAACAAAGCCCGCCTCTGTCAAAAGATTAAACGGGAAATTCGGAAGCATGATAAAGAAAATTTTTTTACCGCGCGAAGCATTCATCGGCTCAATTATTTTTTGCAAAGATGTTCCTTGCTTGACGACAAATATTTCTTCATAATCTTTGACAGAAAAATTTTCGACCAGCTTATCGAGTTCATCTTCAAAGATAATAAAGGCACGAGTTTTGTCGCTCATTGCTGCCGAAAGCTCTCTTTCAGATTTTTTTTGCTCAACCTGAACTTTTTGGAAGCCCTCATAAAGTCGACCTATTGATTCGGTGTTGAACCACGGAGACTTGATAAAATAATCCATCCATAAACGATTAGGCCAATCGTTCATATCCATCCTGAGTCCGACCCCAAAACTTCCGCCGGCATAATGATAAATTTTTTTCGCGAGAGATTCATTTTCCAAACGAACATATTGTACGGGTCGATTAAATTTATCCGGTAATTTCAAATACTTGGTTGAAAAGCAATAATTCAAAACATCTTGGTCGGGATAACCTTGATAGCGAGGATTTTGAGTACAGAAGCGAATTCCGTCCGTTATCGCCGTTTTTGCGTCACGTAAAAATTTTAAATTCATAAAGAGCACGCCGCTGTTAAAATAATCTTCACATTTGACAATATCGTCGGCGCACAGTGGAAAAGCGTATTTTATGTTATCGTTTGTCTTATGATATAAAATTTCGGGAACTGCCGCCAAGATTTTATCGCCAAGCTCAATTTGCCAAAATTCTTTAATGTCGAGATTAACGATAATATCCGAGTCCAGGTAAATGATTTTATCAATGTTGGAAGAAAGAAGTTTTGGAATGAAAAAACGATAGAACATGCCGATAGTGGCAGGGTGAATTTTTGTTGTCGGAAATAAGCGGGAGAAATTTTCAAGTTCATTTCGGTAAAGTTCTTCTACATTGTAAAATTTCACGGCTTGACCGTAGCGACCGGTGAGGTAAATAAATTTGTCGCGATTGTCGGCAGTCAAGGTATTGTCATGGAGAATGTGCGCCGTGACTTCCGAATTTGTGTTTTCAAAGATTGAAAGAATTGTCGTGCCCGTGAATTTTGAATAACGCCCGGTTTTGTCGTAAATACTGAAGCAGACATGAATCATAAAATTTCCTCCTTAGTCGGTGCGAATGAAATCACTGATAGAAAATTTTTTCTGCGACTTATCGGATTCGCGGACGGGAATTTCCAAATCGTCGAGCGGTTTGAATTCCATGCCGTCGGGCGTTTTCAAAATAATTTCGAGTTCGTCGCCGCTCTTTACGGGGTCGGCAAATTCGACAGGCTTATCATTTACTTTGATGACGAAACTCATGCGACTTTTTGCGGGCGGCGGTTTGAAGTTGACGGCAAGCAGGGCATCGCTGACCATGACGGAATTTTTTTCTTCGCGCTCGAAAATAATTTCCGCACCGTCCTCAATAATCGTATTTTCATTTGAGACGCGTCCGTTGACACTCAAAAGAATCGTCGTGGTTGTCGGGATTTTATATTCCTTGCCGTTGTAGAAAATTTTAATGGCGGCGGCTCGGCTCTCGTCCTTTATAATTTCTCCGACTTTAATTGCGTCGTTCGGAACGTATTCAATCGCGTCGCCCGCTTGAGGAATGTCGGAAATATCTGCGGGGTCTCCGTTCAAAAAAATGTCGGGCTTGCAAACGTAATGGGCTTTGCTGCCGTTGAGTGTGTAGCGAATTTTTTTACCTGCGGGCGGATAATTTGCCAGCCTCAAAAGTTCGCCGATTGTGCGTTTGGTTTTTGTATTGAGTTCGTCGCCGTCGTGAAGAATTCTGCTCGGCAAGCTGACTTCATCATTAACCAAAAGTTTAGGCGCGACAGAAAATTCTTTGCCATTGACAGTCACGGTAAAAGTCGGGTTGATTGCAACTATGTCGTCGATTTTTACTTGCGCGCTGATTCCGTCCTCGCCCGGCTCAATTTTTATGCGGCAATTATTTTCAATCGGCGTATCCAAATTTGCGGGCTTATCGTTGACGAAAATTTTCGCGAAAGTTCCGAGCGTGCCGGGGAAAGATTTTTTCTCGCCGTCAACCATGATAACGAGTCCGAGTCCGGGTTTGCCGTTGAATTTTTTATAATCAATGCCCGCGCTCAAAACGGCATCGCTGACAGTCAAATCGCGGAAGTGGAAAAGATTTACCTCCTGCCCGTTAATCGTGACATTAAAGAAATGGAAAGTGTCCGTCGACGCAATTTTTAAAATTCCGAGCGGCGTGGCAGCGTCGGGCGATTGCAATGCGGCGGGAATATTTTTTATACCTTCGACGTTATCGGGCTTGCGAACGGCAACTCGGTCAAGCGGCAAGTTCAAAGCTTCGGCGACGAGTTTATTTAAATTCGGAGACAATGCTCCGCCGCCGACCAATAACAAAGCTTGCGGCGGGTCGTTGCCGTTTAGTTCAAAAATCGTTTTGGCAATGGCGTTTGCAATCATTCCGACATGCTCGTTAATCGGCATCAAAATTTCTTCCGCCGTCAAATCGTAACTGCGTCCGAGAATATCGCTGAAAGTTGCGCCTTCGCCGTTGGTAGCTTTACGCTTAATTTCTTCGGCAACGTTGAAGTCGAGCAAAAATCTTTGCGAAATTGCCTCGGTAACTTCGTCGCCCGCCAACGGAACCATGCCGTAAGCAATGACGGAACCGTTTTTGGTTATGGCAACGTCGGAAGTGCCCGCGCCGATGTCGACGAGGACAATATTTAAATGACGCATACTCGGCGGGACGAGAACATTAATCGCGGCGATTGGTTCCAGAGTCAGTGCACGAACGTCCAGCCCCGCATAAGTCAGAGCGGTTTGCATGGAGTCGACGACTTGTCGCGGAAGGAACGTCGCAATAACTTTTGTCTTGGCAATTTTACCGCGTTGCCCGATTAAACTTTTTAACTTGATTCCGTCAAGTTCGTAGTTGATTATGCTGAAACCGACGCAGTAATAAATTTTGGCGTCGATTTTTTTTTCGTCGGTAAGTTGAGCTTGAGCGGCTTGGACAGCGGCAAAATTCAACGAGCTTTGAACTTCGTCGGTTATGACGCCGTTTACTTCGACGACAGCTTCTCCGTTCATAGTGTAGAGCGCACGACCTGCCGCCGCGATTGCCGCGTTTTTAAGTTCGCCGACTTGTTCCGCCAAAAAATTTTTCACGCGGATTATAACTTCGGCGACTTGCGGCACGTCATGAATTTGCCCGTCGAGCATGGCGCGGCTCGTATGTTCCATTCTGTGCGTCGCGATAATTTTCAATTTGCCGTCGTCATCTTGTTCAGCGACAATTCCGATAACCGAACGCGTCCCGATGTCGAGCGCAAAAATTTTTTCTCGCCCGTCGTTTTTGTAATCAATTTTTCTTCGCGTGCGTTTAGGTTTGTCGTCTGCAGAAATTTTTCTGCGTCGCCCGCGCAGATGTTTTTCTTCGGACTTCAAGCCGTCGTCAATAATTTTATCTGTCATAGAATTTTCTCCTTGTCGATTTTAATCATACTTTCTTTGCTTGCTTGAATAGTCAAGCTAAGTGCAACATAGTGGAAAAGTATACTTCTGCCGGTGTTCTATAACCCAAACATTTTCTCGGTCGCCGATTCAGTTGCTCGACTACCCTTTGTAAC
>JAFSOQ010000050.1 GCA_017446845.1 Selenomonadaceae bacterium
ACTCCTAATTTTATCACAGGCGCGCACATTCTTCAAAATAAATGTCGGCTTCAGAAATTGATGATTAAACCTATTCGGAAAGATAAAAATATGCTACAATTCTATTGGTGATGAGAAATGATAGATGATAAAGCAAACGGAAAAATTTTGGGAGAAATTCCACTCAAATCTTGGCGATGGCTCGGCGTCAACGAACTCAAGACCGCCGCGCAGATTGCGGAAGAAATTATAGATGTGTCCGACGGCGAGACGAAAATTTTTTCCGAAGTGAATCTTGCCGAGGAAAATGTTGCGCGACGAATAAAAATTTTTGTCGGAGAAGGTGCGCGAGTAGAATTTATTTCGGCGGACTTGGGACGCGGCGATTATTCTTCGGACGTGGAAATTGACCTGCGCGGCGACGATTCTTCGGCGGACTTTGAAGCAGTTTATTTCGGCGACGGCAAAAGGAAATTGGATTTTAATTACGTGATTCACCAGCGCGGCAAAAGGACTCAAGCAACGATGAATGTTCGCGGCGCATTGACCGAAAACAGTAATAAAATTTTTCGCGGAACGTTAGACTTTCAACGCGGCGCAAAAGGTTCGACGGGTCGCGAGCTTGAGGAAGTGATAATTCTTTCGCAAGGGACGCGCAATCGTTCTGTACCGCTGATGCTTGCCGCAGAAGATGAAGTCGACGGACATCACGCAGTTACTGTCGGGCGGCTCGACGAAGAAAAAATTTTCTACCTTATGAGTCGCGGGCTTGATAAACCGGAAGCGGAAAGATTAATCGTCGAAGCAGCATTCAATCCCGTCATAGAAAAAATTTCGGATGAAAATCTGCGCAAAGAACTTTTGGAAAATCTTCAACGTCGGCTCGGCTGAAAAAAGTTGGGAATTGTTTTTTCATTCCTAATTGATAGAACCGTTGCGCATTGCCGGCTTAATTAATTCTCTGCCAAAAATTTGCGGCGGGGAATTTTTTTTGCTATCATTAACAAAAAATTTTTGGAGGGAATATTTTCATGAAAATTATCGTGACGGGCGGCGCAGGATTCATCGGCAGCAATTTCGTTTATTACGAACTCAAAAATCACGGCGGCGACGAAATTATTTGTTTGGATAAATTGACTTACGCGGGCAATCTCGAAACTTTGGCGGACGCGCAAGCCGATAAAAATTTTAAATTCATTCGCGGAGACATTGCCGACCGTGATTTGGTTTATAAAATTTTTGCCGAAGAAAAGCCCGATGTTGTTGTCAATTTCGCGGCGGAAAGTCACGTCGACCGCTCGATTGAAGACCCCGAACTTTTTTTGCGCACGAATATTATCGGCACGAGTGTTTTGCTCGACGCCTGCAGAAAATTCGGCATTAAACGTTTCCACCAAGTTTCGACCGACGAAGTTTATGGAGACTTGCCGCTCGACCGTCCCGATTTATTTTTCACGGAGACGACCAACTTGCACACGTCCAGCCCGTATTCTGCAAGCAAGGCGGCGGCTGATTTGCTCGTCCAAGCCTATCAGCGCACGTATAAAATTCCCGCGACGATTTCTCGTTGCTCCAACAATTACGGTCCTTATCACTTCCCCGAAAAATTAATTCCGCTCATGATTATCAACACGCTTCACGATAAAAAATTGCCGGTCTACGGCAAGGGAATTAACGTTCGCGATTGGCTTTACGTCGAAGACCACTGCGCGGCGATTGATTTGATTATTCGCAAGGGCACAGTCGGCGAGGTCTACAATATCGGCGGACACAACGAGCGCACAAATTTGGAAGTCGTCAAAACGATTTTAAAAATTCTCGGCAAGAGCGAGGACTTGATAGAATTCGTCACCGACCGCAAAGGTCACGACCAACGTTACGCAATCGACCCGACGAAAATTTCCGACGAACTCGGTTGGACGCCGCAAACCAAATTCGACGACGGCATTAAGAAAACTGTCGCTTGGTATCTGAATAATCGCGCGTGGTGGGAAAAAATTATCAGCGGCGAGTACAAAAATTATTATGCCAAAATGTATAATAACCGGCAACGTGACGTTGCATCCTGTTGACGCGCCGTGCGTCGTAAAAATTTTAACGTAATCGCCGCGGTCGAACGCAACGCTGCGCATTGCTAGTTTCAGAAAATATTATCCGTAAACAGGCGGGCGTTCCGAAAAGACGTTAAGGAGGAATTTTTATGAAGTATGTTTACCCTGCAATTTTCTATTGCGCCAAAGAGGGCGGCTATTGCATTGAATTTCCGGACGTTGAAGGCGCGATAACGCAAGCTGATACTCTCTACGATGCTTTGGATATGGCAGAAGACGCGCTAACCGGCATGTTGATTTGCTGGGAAGACTTCAAAGCCGGCAAGTCTAAGTTGCCAATGAAAAATCGTATCGTCGAGCCGACTCCGATTGAGCAAATCAAAGCCGAGCCTGATGAATTTTCGACGAGCGCATTTGTCACGCTGATAAAAGCCGACACCGACGCTTACAGGAAATTTTATCTTAGCGATGAGTAAAAAATTTTTACTCAGCGGATACACAACGGGAGCTTGCGCGGCGGCAGGCGTTAAAGCGGCTTTGATTTTCATGACGACGGGAAAAATTGTCGACAGCGTAGAAATTGTTGCATTGAACAGAACGCCTTTAAAAATTCCCGTGGCTCACGTCGAAAAAATTTCCGACGGCATTCGCGCTGAAGTCGTAAAATTTTCGGGCGACGACCCCGACATAACAAACGGCGTATCAATTTTTACGACGGTGCGCAAAATTTTCGGCAACGAAATTATTTTCCGCGCAGGTGTCGGCGTAGGAAAAATTACAAAGCCGGGACTTCAACTGCGCGTCGGTGAACCTGCAATCAATCCCGGTCCGCGCAAGCTGATTCAAAACGTTGCTGAGGAATTTAATATCGACGGACTTGAAGTTGAAATTTCAATTCCCGAAGGCGTTGAGCTTGCCAAAAAAACTTTGAATCCGATTTTGGGCGTCGAAGGCGGCTTATCGATTATCGGTTCGACGGGAGTTTTGCGCCCCATGTCCGAAGACGCTTTTAAAAATTCTCTCGTGCCTCAAATCGACGTGGCTAAGGCGGCGGGCTTTGACGAATTAATTTTCGTGCCCGGAAAAATCGGCGAGACCATTGCAAAAAAAATCGGTCTCCCCGAAGGCGCGATTATTCAGACGAGTAATTTTATCGGATTCATGTTGGAGGCGGCGGTTGACCGTCAGATAAAAAAAATAATTTTGTGCGGACATCTCGGCAAGCTGGCAAAAGTCGCGGCGGGAGTTTTTCACACGCACAATCGCGTTGCCGACGGTCGACTTGAAACTTTGGCGGCGTATTCTGCTGCTGAAGGTCTTCCCGCTGTCGAAGTTCAAAAAATCCTTGACGCCAACACCACCGAAGATGCCGCGCAGATTATTTCCGCCAATCATCTTGAACGCGTCTATAAAAAAATTGCGGCGCGTGCGAGTCTCCGCGCTGAAAGATATGTTTTCGGCAAACTTAAAGTCGGAACTGTCCTCGTCGACTACGCGGGAAATATTTTGGGTTTCGATAACATTGCCGGAGAATTTGTGGTATAATCGGCGCAACAAGGGGGGAGTCGCATGAGCAAATTTTTTATAATCACCATGCTCCTGAGTTTTCTTTTGGTGATATGCGTCGTCGGATTCGGTTTTAAATCGTTCAACGACATGTCGCATGGAAGAAACTCGGCAAGTCCTTATGCAATCGTAAATTACGCCAATCAAGCCGTAGCAAAATTGACTGCGGCAGCCGCTCCGATATTATATGACCTCGGAATCGACGTACAAAGAGATTTCGTCCACCCGAAAGACAGAGTGGAGCAAGAATTGAACAAGGCAAGCGCACTCGTGAACGAGGCGACGCAAAAAATCACGCAGTAAGGGAGAGAATTGTTTTGCTTAAAATTTCTCCGACGCTCGAAGAATTTCAAACCTTCGCGCAAAATTCTAATCTTATCGCCGTCTCTGCAGAAATTAATACCGATTTGGATACGCCCGTCTCGATTTTTTACAAACTCGTCGACAACGGGCGCGGTTTTATTTTGGAATCGGTCGACACCACTCAGCAGGCATTCGGGCGATTTTCTTTTATCGGCGCAGAACCGTTCGTTGAGTTGCAAGTTTTTAAATCTAAGCTGATGATTCGCGACGGCGATTTGATGAAATGCATTGACGGCGAACCCGTCGACGCTATAAAAAAATTTATGACGCGCTACAAGCCCGCCAATCTCGATAAAAATTTGCCGCTTGCCAACGGAGGCATGGTCAGCTATTTTAATTTTGAAATCGCCGCGACGTTCGACAGGATTCGCGGACTTGAACTCGACGACGAAGAGCTTTTGGGGCAATTCATGATTTGCCGCGTGCTGATTGTCCTCGACGCCCTTAAAAATTCTGCGCGGCTGATTTATCTTGCCGACGTCAAAGAAAAAAATTTGGTCGAACTTTACAAAGAAATTTCCGCGCACATGAACGAAGTCGCAAAAAAAATTTCCGCGTCGTTGAAAATTAATCCGCCCGAAAAAATTTCTCGCGAGCCGATTAATTTCATGGAACGTTACAGCGAGTCTCCGCCCGAAGTTTTATCGGCTATCGAACGCGCCAAAGAATATATTTTCGCGGGCGATATTTTTCAAGTCGTGCCGAGCAAACAATTTTGCGCAAAAATTTCCAAGCCCGCATTTTTATTCTATCGCAGGTTAAGGCAAATTAATCCGTCGCCGTACATGTTTTATCTGAATTTCGGCAGCGTCAAATTGGTCGGCGCGTCGCCCGAAATGTTGGTTAAAGTCGCGGGCAAAAAAGTTTACACCTACCCGATTGCCGGCACTCGTCGACGCGGAAAAGATTTTGAGGAAGATAAAATTCTTGCCGCCGATTTAAAATCCGACGTCAAGGAAAACGCAGAACACTCAATGCTTGTCGATTTGGCTCGCAATGATTTGGGAAGGATTTCCGAGGCGGGCACCGTCAAAGTCGAAAAGCTCCGCGAAGTCGAATACTTCAGCCACGTTATGCACATGGTTTCGAGCGTCGTCGGCACGCTTAAAGAAAATTTCACGCCGATTGATGTTTTGAAGGCGACTTTTCCTGCCGGAACCGTAAGCGGCGCACCCAAACTCCGCGCAATGGAAATTATTCACGAACTGGAACCCGTCCGCCGAAAATCTTACGCGGGCACCGTCGGCTACATGGATTTTTGCGGGAATATGGACATGTGCATAACGTTGCGCACAATGCGAATTGAAAATGACGTTGATGCCGTGATTCAGACGGGCGCGGGCATTGTCGCCGATTCCGTTCCGCTCAACGAGTACCGCGAATTTTTGCAAAAGGCTAAAGCACTTTTCGAGGTTGTGGAGGAGGTCGAAAACAATGATTCTCCTGCTTGATAATTACGATTCGTTTACCTAC
>JAFSOQ010000051.1 GCA_017446845.1 Selenomonadaceae bacterium
AACTGCTTTATCATCTCCTTTGGCGTGAAATTTTATTTCTTCGTCAAAATGACGACTTTAATTCAATCATCGCCGCGTTTAGCCAAAGCGTCTTGGATTTTTTGTTCGACTTCGGGATTAATCTTTTGGTCGGTGCGATAGTGAACATTTTGGCGATTGGGTTTGGTGAAGCCCCGCCCTTGAACTTCGCTTGCCGACAAGATAAGCATAAAAGCATTTCTGTCGACGGTGTTGACGACGATTTTTATCTTGGCAATTTGCGTCATGCTCACGACAACCATTACAATTTTTTTCGGGTCGCCGGTGTAAGCACCTTCGCCGTTGAGAAAAGTCACGCCGCGCCCGATGTCGGCGATAATTCCGTCGGCAATGTCCTTTGCATGATCGGAAATAATCAAAATCGCCTTGCGCTGATTAAATCCGTCGATAACTTTATTGGTCATCTGCGAAGTAATGAACATGCAAATCAGCGTGAACATGGCGGAATTTATATTGAACAGCGCGCCCGCAATGACGACAATCAGGCAGTTGAAACCGAAGATAACCGAGCCGATGTCCATTGAATAATATTTTTTGAAAATCGCTCCGAGAATGTCGAAACCGCCCGTCGAACCGTTCATGCGGAAAACTATTCCGTAACCTATGCCGTTGAAAATTCCGCCGTAAATCGACGCGAGCATTAGATCTTGTGTGGGCATGTACGCCGCCAGAAATTTTGTGGCATCGAGTGCGAACGAAAACATAATCGTCCCGATAACCACGTCGAGCGTATATTTTTTGCCCAGCAATTTGTAAGACGCGATTAAAAGCGGCACGTTGTAAGCGAGTGTTTGTGCGCCGATTGGCAAGCCGGTTAAAAAGTAAAAAATAATCGCAATGCCCGTAACTCCGCCCGTCAAAAGGCTGCTCGGCACTACGAATAAATTAATTGAGGAAGCGGCGACAAAACACCCCGCCATAATCCCCAAATACTTCAGCGGATTCCACTTGACGAGCATTGAGGTTAGCTTCATTAAAAATTTTTCCTCCCTTCGCGCATATGCAGGGGATTATAGCACAAATTTCCTTTTATCGCACAAGGTTTTAAAAAAAATTTTTTTTACCTGCTTGCACTTCGTCCGACTTTTCTTTTGCCGTAAAAAATCAGTGATTCGCCTTGCGATAAATTTCAAAGACCAATTCTCTGTCCATGGGCAGGAACGTCGCAACTTTTTTCGTGCCGTTTGAAGTTACCATGTTCGCCAAAAATTTTAATTCGTCGTCGCTTTGGACACCGATTCCAAGTTCTGAAAAATTCGTCGGCGTTCCGAGTTCGCGGAAATAATTTTCCATAGCGTCGATACCTGCGCGGGCTTGTTCGTCAATCGTGCCGCCTTGTATACCGAAAATTTTTTCGGCGAAGTTTGCAAAGCGTTCGGGCTTGACGTTGTAGACAGTTCTCGCCCATGATGCCCAAACCGTTGTTAAACTCGCGCCGTGAGCAACGTCGTAACGTCCGCTGAGTTCATGACCGAGTTTGTGCGCGGAAAAATCTCTGTCGCGTCCGAGTCCGGTAAAACCCGTATGCGATACCGAGCCGCACCACATTATCTCGCTCATGGCATGCAAGTCTTGAGGATTTTTCAGCAAAACTTTCGATTGCGCCATAACATTTTTAATCAGCGATTCGGCAACCATGTCCGTGAATTCGTTGCCCTCAACTTTGGTGAAATATCTTTCAAGCGTGTGCATGATAATATCGGCGATACCGCAAATCAGCGGATAATGCGGAACCGTCAACGCAAATTCCGGATTCATAATCGCGAACACCGGACGCGGAGTAGTCGAGCCGCGTTTAAGTCCGCTTTCCTCGTCCGTCAAAACTGCCGAGTCAGAAGTTTCGGAACCCGCCGCCGCTATCGTCAAAACTGTTCCGACAGGCAAAGATTTTTCCAATTTAACTTTACCCGTCCAATGCTCCCAAATGTCGACTTGAGGGTTAGCCGCGCCGAATGCAACCGCCTTAGCCGTATCGATGACACTGCCGCCGCCCACTGCCAACACGAAATTTATTTTTGCATCAATCGCCGAACGAATTGCCTCGCGAGCAAAACTCAAGCGCGGATTCGGTTTGACGCCGCCCATAATTTTTAAATCAAAATCGCCGAGAAGTTGTTCGATTTTCGCAATGAGTCCGCTTTTAACAGCACTGCCGCCGCCGTAAAGAATCATCACGCGATTGCCGCCATACTTGCGAATTTTTTCCGCGACAGTATTTTCCGCGCCGACCCCAAAAATTATTTCCGTCGGGCAACAATATTCAAAGCTGTGCATTTGTAAATCCTCCACTTGCTTAAAACTTTTACGCCTAAATTTTACAACGTATATGTAATTCTTGCAACTAAGATATCCGGGTCTGTTAAGACAAATTTTTGCCCTAAAATCACCGTTTGCGAGGATTAGAATTCAAAGATCAGAAGCAATAAATTCAGACAAAATGCGCCCGGAATTTAATTGCAGCGTAAAATCGGCAGGCTTTTTTTGTCTTAAGCAAGCGAAAAATTTTTTCGATATGCGTGAGGCGGAGTAAAAAAATGAAACGCAACCGACACTCTTCCGGCGAAAAAAAGCCGCACGATTGCAAGCAGGTTTACTCGACGCAGGAAACTTTAAAACTCAAGCGCATTATCGATGAAAAGCCCGACGGTAGTGGAGCCGTTCGCACAGATTCGATAAAACTTTACCGCTGATGTGCCCTTTGGACTTTAAATTTCCTCTTCAAGTCCTTTCTGATTTTTTGTAACATATCTTTGACAATCTAACACTTGCGAAACTTTTTTTGTATAAACTATTTGCTTGACGGAATTTTTCTGTTACAATACCAAAAAAAGGACAGGGATAATTTTTACCAAGGAGGAGTTCATTATGGCTATGATGATTAACACCAACAGTAATTTCGATGCATTTCGTTCGTTGTCGTTTCTCAATCAAAACAGAATAGCTGCTCAAAAGGAAGTGCAAAGAGCATCCACGACGCGTCTGGACATTAACGACGCAATCGACAACGTATCTGCCTATTCCATTGAAGAGAGTCTCCGAATCAGAACGCGTATTCTCAATCAAGCCAGTGAGAATATTCAAAATGACACTGCCCTCCTTAAAACTGCACAAGGGAGCGGAAGTTCAATCGTCGATTCAATCAAAGAGATTCAAAGACTTGCAATCAGTGCTGCCGATGAATCACTCACTGACAATGACCGCATGGTAATTCAAAAGGATGTCAATCGACTCGTCAATCAAATAGTGGGAGATGCGCAAATTACCTTCAACGGCAGAAATCTGATTGACGGCTCTGCCACGACGGGAAATGATGCAATCGCGACAGTGCTCAGCAATAACTCATTGTTAAGCGGAACGACTGCAGATACCGCATTGACAGCATTGCAAAACAGCAGCGGCGTAAATCTCGGAATCACTGCTTCCGACAGAATAACCGCTTCCTACGTCAAAGACGGCAGTGCTTACACCACGAGCTTTACCGTCGGCAACAACACACTTGAAGATATTTTCGTAAACCTCAACAAAATAAACGGCGTGACAACTGCCGATAACGGCATGAAGTCATTAACTGACGCGGCATTTGTCGGCGGCGGTAAAGGAATAGTGACTGCTCCCGAACCTCTGACCGATCCCGAAACGCTAAGACCCGACACGCCGGAGGTTGCAAGACCTACAAAAGTTATTAATGAACCTGAAGAAGTCTCTGCACCCGGCGAAGAAGTTGCCGCACCTCTCGTTCCGTCCGAATTCGTTCCGGAAAACCTTGAGGCACCGAGTAACGAAACAGTCTCTTCCGCTTACGATGAGCTTGGAGCAGCCGTAAGGGCATTCGGTGAGAATCTTGGTGAGGATTTGCCCGAAGGTCTCGGCGAATTTATTTCTTCTTTGCAGGATGAAATGCTTGCAAGACAAGACGACGGCTCCGTTAAATATTTATCCGACTTTACTGCCTCTGAAAGTTATCAAAATCTTTCGGAAGACGCAAAAGCACTTGCAGACGAAAACGCCGACGCCATAAACACTGCGCTTGCCAATCCCGATTACGCTGATAAAGTTGCTGCTTTTAATGCTGCGAACACCGAATACAATACAGCTGTGGAGCAATACAACTTTAATAAAACAGCTTACGACGCAGTTCAAGCCGGAGCCGAAAAAATTGATTCGGACGACCCGCAACATGCTGAAGCCGTTGCAAATTATTCCACGCAGGATGCAGCTGCTTACGTTCAATATCGCGAGCAACAGGCGGCTTATAACCAATATCTGGAAGACAAGGCAACTTATGATAAATACGTAAGCGATAAGGCGCAATGGGATAAATACGACGCGGATTATGCAAAATATGCGGCGTACAAAAAAGAATACGAAGAAGAGCTTTATCCGCAATATCAAAAAGATTTGGCGTATTATAACTTGATGAGTGCCTCCGCCGTTCAAAACGACGGTATCAACGGTTTGAGTGTTACGGCTCGCACTCCGGGACTTGAAGGACAAATTTCGGGCGTTTCAATCAACGTCACGGACAGTTCGGGCAGAGCCAAAACAGTTGCCAATACCGCGTTGAATAATTTCAAGACGACAACTTTTGCCGAGGACGAGCGGGAAAATAATTCGTTCAACTTCCAAATCGGCGAAACGATTGGTCAAACGATAAATATGGGGCTTGACGACATGCGCGCGGAAGCTTTCGGCTTGAAAGGCAAAAACGGCAACATAATCAACGTCTTGACACAAGAAAACGCAAACGCAGCTTTAGCCACCATAAACAACGCCTTGAGTAAAGCCACCGAACAGTTGCAAACAATCGGTTCCTCTGAAAAGCGTCTCGGATATATTGCGGACAGTTTGGCGATTGAAATTGGTAATATCCAAGAGCCGGATTTAATGATACGCAATGCAGGCATGGCGAAAACCTTGACCATACAAACCATTGACATTTTCCATAGGGACAGAATGCAATCGATGTTCGCAATGGCAAATCAGTATGCAAGTTCAGTACTCGCTTTGCTCAGATGAACGCCAACGTGGACAGAACTTAATTTATCGGACGAGAAAAAGAAAAGTCCGGAAAATAATCAGATGGTCTTACTCCTTATAAAATCGGGAATAAGACCATCTTTGTTTATGGGGAAAGAAGTTGCGCGAGGTGATTAAATTTTAACGTAACCGGCACTGACTTCCAAAATTTTTATCGCAAGACGCTCAAGCAGTTGAGCAAAATCGGAGGCAGTTCCGTCAAAGTCAACATCAAGTTCAAGGCTCGTGTTCAGCTTGCGAGTGAAGGCGTCGTTCACGCCCGAAATATTTTTAATGCGTTCTTGCACAGCGGTCAACGTGCCGCCCAATCGCTCGAACGTATTTTTTGTTATCAGCAAAGTTAAATGTCGTTCGACGTTTGCGGCAGACTTAAATGCGGCTAAAGAAATTTCATTGCCCGCACGACGTCCCGCCATTTTGAGCGCATCGTTTCCGCTTAAAAATTCGCCGCCGCCCGTCGACGTGCCCGCAAAAATAATTTCGCCCGTATTTAATTTAATCACGCGACTTGAAATGCTCGCCTCGTTGCCCGACAAAATTTTCACTTCTGCGACAACCAGGCAATCAACGTGAAAATCATTCGCCAAAGTTTTGCAAAGTTCGTCGTCCGCAGAAATCATTCTGAGTTGAACGGCGCGACTGACTTGCGCCAAGTCAATCGTCCGAGTGAAACCTTGCATTTTGAGTGCGGAAATAATTTCGTTTTCAATTTCGGGATAATGTCGTCCGCGCGAATCTATTGCCACGACCGCTACGCGAGGATTGTCCGCGTTGAAATCGACGAGTGCTTTTTTATCAATCAGTCGCGAAGGAATTTTTTTATCGTCAACTTCCGCGCTAATCTCAACGACGAAAATCCCGTTCACAACGCGGCTGGAAATAATTTCCCAGCTTGAGATGAGTCCCGCGCTGTCGACCGAATTTTCATCGGAAATAAGCATGTAATCTTTTACGCGAGTTTTGGAATTGACGACCGCGCCGAATTTTTGTTCAATAGCCGCCCGCATTGCATCTCGAATAGCCATACGTTCGGTGTTGCCGCGTCCGACCGCATGAACATTTTCCGCCGAACACGTTCCAAAATTTATCAGAGCCAACAAGCTCAACGCCGTAAAAAATTTTTTCATTGCGTGCACCTCCACGGACGCATTGTAAAGAATTTTTTAATCAACGTCAAACAAAAAGCCCGACCATAGCCGAAAGTCTTTATGAAAAAGAAAAATATTTTTTCGTCAAAGGCAGTCGCGAAAATTTTTCAACGGTTTGCGGGAAGTCGTGAACAATTCTGCCCGCACAATCCCGACAAAATTTTTCTGCCGTCGCAGGATTTTCGCGGAAAAATTTTTTGTAGCCCCAAATGTGCGTAAAAGTTTTTTGCTCGCCGAAAAGTTCTTCCAAATCGGACAAGCTTTGAACTTCGACGCCGCACAACTCCGCGCACATTGCAAACCACCTTTGTTCGACGAAAACCATGTACGGCAACAAATCCCAGCCGCTTTGATTCGCCAGAGGTTCAGCCGCCCGCATGAACTCAAATGCAAACTCAACGTATCGCGCAACAAAATTTTTATCGCCGAAGTAAACCAAAGCAGCGTTGCACGGGTCAAGCGACCAATTCAAATTTTCGGGCAGAGAAAAATTTTTCAGTCGGAAATAATTCTTGTCGGGATAACAGGATAAATTTTTGCTCTCGCGATGAATTACGGCAAGCTTGCAATCAAAATTCAGCGAACGCCAGACGATGAAATCCAAATCAATCATCACGCACGGCAGCGGCTGTTTTGACAGCGCAAAGAGTTTCGCGCCCGCCCAAAAAATATTTTCGTCCATGCCGAGCTTGTCCATTTCGTCAAGCGAAGTTTCTACTCCGTCCCATAAATCCAAAAGTTCAGCCTCGCGCAAAAAATTTTTTCCCGTCGTGTCCGTGTATAAAAAAATTTCGCCGTTATGTTTTTGCCACTCCAAAGCGGACAATATCAGCGTAAAAATTTCAAAGTCGGCAAGCGCGAAGTCAGATTTATTTTTAGTTCGCAACGTGTGAAATGCTCTCATGCTCAAACCTCATATCATACGCCGTGATAATATCCAAGCCGTAGCCGAGTCCGAACATGCACGAACTGCCCGTAAAACTTGCCGACGAAATTTTTTCAGTAATTTCAATCTCGACGCGCCCCAAAGTTTTTGTGTCGAAGTAAAGATTAAGGATTGTGAGCTTGCCGCCGTGATAAGTGAAGTCCGCGAAGATTTGAAGCTTGCGTTCGTTGCCGTAAAGATTTTCGGCGTCTTGAGGAGCGAGCTTGACCGAAAAATTTTTCCCGACGACAAAATTTTTCAGAGCGGAAATATATTCAAAATCCCATTGCGGACGGAAATCGAATTGCGCGGCGTCGAAGTCGTAATTTTTTTCTTCAAGCAGTGTGAGACCGACTGCCGCCCCGCGAATATTTTCGGAACGAGTTTTAAAATTTTCGGGCGGTTCAAAAGGTTTGCGTCCGCGCAGAATGTCAAAAATTTCTTTAAGCGTCGGACGTTCGCCGAGAATTTTTTTCGAGCCGTCAAGGATTTTAATATCCTTCGACTTATCGGCACGCAAGCCGTTGGAGTGGCGCAGATAAACTTGCAAATCCTCAAGGATAATGTCGCTCGCGTCCAAGTCGATAAAATCTTCCTCGTCCAAATCGATAATCGCATTTTCGCAGCCGATGTAAGTGACGCCGCCGCGTTCAAGCGGGATTCTGAATTCGCCGCCGCAAAGATAAATCAATTTGGCGTCGCTGTTAAGAGCGCGGACCAGTTCGCCTTGCGTTTCGACAAAGGCAGATTTCCTGTCGTCCGAAGATTTTTTCATGAACAGTTCGCGGCGATGATTTTTTTCTACGGTCTCGGAAATTTCTGCCAGTTCGTCAGCAGATAAATTTTCGGGCGGCATGTCAAAAATTTTGCAGAGCAATAATTTTAACTCGGCGTCACTCAATTTGTTGTTGATTGCCGATGTGACCTTGCGCGCCTCGAACGAATAAAAATTTTCGGCAAGCCACTCCTGCAAATTATTTTCCCGCGCGAAAGGCAAAAGCTCGTCAAGCGAAAAATTTTCCGCGACTTCCCGCTTTGAATGGAACTCGAACAGCGATTTTGATTCGTCCATAATTTTTTCCTCCAAAAATTTTCTACCAATGATACGGTTCGTGACGATTGATTTTGAACGCCCGATAAATTTGCTCAACCAAAATCAATCGCGCCATTTGATGAGTGAACGTCATTTCGGACAAACTTAATCGGAAGGACGCCGCCCGACGAAGTTCCTCGCTCAAGCCGAACGCCCCTCCGATTGCAAATGTCAAATTACTTGTGCCGCTCAAATTCAACGCGGCGATTTTTTTTGCGAAGTTTTCCGAATTCAAAGCCGTTCCGTAAACGTCCAGCACGCAAAGCCAAGAATCTTTCGGGACGAGCGATAAAATTTTCTGCCCTTCTTCCTCGACCGTGCGGCATTCGGATATTTCGCGGACTTCAATCGTTGCGAATTTTTTCAAACGCTTAAGATATTCTGCTACGCCGTCGACCAAAAATTTTTCCTTAAGCTTGCCGACGACGATTAAATTTATTTTCATTGATTCGACGGTTGAGGCATTTCTTCCAGAGTGACTTCGATAGTTTCTTCCTTGCCTTCCCTGTCGCACAAAATTTTGACTTTATCGCCGACCTTGTGCGCCGCGACCTCGTTGCGAACGTCAGCAACCGAATTGACTTCCTTGCCGTCGATACTCAGGATAATGTCACCGCGTTGGAAATTGGCGCGACCTGCAGGCGAATCAATCGCTACTTGGAAAACGTAAACGCCCTTTTCAATCGACAGCTGATAACCGTAGCGAGCGGCAGTCGGTTTGTCGAAAATCGTAACGCCGAGATAAGGACGCGCAACGTAGCCTTTATCCATGAGTTCGTTGACAATCGTCTTGACGGTGTTAATCGGAATGGCAAAGCCCATGCCCTCGACGCCGTTTGTTGCAAGTTTTATGCTGTTTATTCCGATAACTTCGCCGTCCGCGTTGGCAAGTGCGCCGCCGGAATTGCCGGGGCTGATTGCTGCGTCGGTCTGGAGAAGTTTAACGCGTCTGTCGTTGAGGTCAAGCGTCCTGTTCAATGCGCTGATAACGCCGACCGTCACGGAGCCTTGAAATTCCAAGCCCATGGGGTTTCCGATAGCGATAGCCGGTTCGCCGACGACGACTTCATCTGAATCGCCGAGTTCGGCTGTCGGTAAATCTTTGGCGTCGACTTTAACAACGGCAATGTCGGTCATTTCGTCGGTTCCGATTAAAGTTCCGTTGACAGTGCTGCCGTCCGAGAGCGACACGATAATTTCCTTTGCGCCGGCGATAACGTGATTATTCGTGATGATGTAGCCGTCACTTTTGAAAATGACGCCGGAGCCGACGCCTTCGGTCTCGAACGTCCTGTCGAAGAAATCACGCGCTATGGCTTTATTTGTAATGCCGACAACAGCGGGACCGACCGTCCGAGCCACGCGCACGGCAGGAGTATTTCTCGCGTCTGAAATTTTGGCGTTGCTTTCGGGTTGATTGATGGTTTTGGGAGCCGCCTCGGTGTGTGATGTTTGAGTTACCGCAGTCGTGCTCGCCGATTTATTTTCCTCGTCGGAACTTTCCATTCCCGTCAAGCCGCTGCAACCGCCCAGTGTCAACGTCGCCGCCACTGCTGCCGCGCATATTATTTTAGTAAACTTTTTCGACTTCATGCTTAACGCACCTCCGCCGTCATTGTAAATTTTGCGCCGCCGATTGTCAATTCAAGTTTTGATTAGAAAAAATTTCTTTGCAAAAAATTTGTGCGTCGATTATAATTTTGGTCGTAAGGAAACAAAAATGCCCCTCGTCCTTGCGAGGCGAAATGTGCTTGAAGGCGGTTTAGCCTCCTTGATATATAGGTTTCGATAAAGAAATTACATAAGAAAAACTTCGACCGCTATGCTCTGCGAAAGCTTAGGAGGTCGTTTTCGTTAATGAAGAATTTTTTTTTGAGCACGGCAAGCTGTCAAAGATTTTCATCGGCTAAACGCGACCCGCCATTTGCCGCAAGGCATCAAGTGCAGATTGATTATAAATTATACGCCGCCAAATTTTGCAACACACTTTAAATTAGCTCTTGAAAAAATTTTTCAAAGCACTTGATAATTGTTATCAGGCATGCTATACTGCGGTTAAGCTTTCGTTAAAGCTCTCCTAAAATATAATACACATACGCTTGAAAAAAGTCTCGTGCTGCTCACACGAGACTTTTTGACAGTTAAAACATTTTATTTTTCGAGGAAGGGCGCGATAATTTTTACGAACAATGAGCCCAGGCTGAAACCTTTATCGACACCGTTGCGGGCGACGAGCGGCACACGAGCAACGGGCTTGCCGTCGTAACGTAAAACTGCCTCGCCCAAAACTTTTCCTCTTTCAATGCCTTTGTCAGCGTCGACGATTTTCGGCAAGTCGTAAGTTACTTTCAAAAGTTTGGAATCTTCGCCCGCCATGAGCGGAAAATTTAAATCTTCTTTCGGCTCTACTCGGACAGTAGCTTTTTTGCCGCCGCGCACGAAAACTCTTTTATCAAATTTATCTTTATCGATTGTGCCGACCATGCGGACGCGTTCAAAGCCGTAGTTCAAAAGATTGGCGGCGTCGTCGAAACGCGTATCTTGGTCCGTCGAATGCATGATAATCGCAATTAATTCAACTTCGCCGCGTTTGGCACCGGCTGCAAGACAACCGCCCGCCGCTTTAGTCCAGCCGGTTTTAATTCCGTTTGCACCTTTGTACTTGTTCAAAAGTTCGTTCGTGTTGTTGAGTTCCGCCCATTTTTCTTTCGGGTAAGTCCAATGAATCGACGTGCGCCGAGTGTTGACGATTTCTCGGAAGACGGGATTTTTCATGCAGTAAACCGCAATGCGAGCCATGTCCGCCGCTGAGGAATAGTGATTCGGATTGGGCAAGCCGTTCGAGTTCACGAAGTGAGAATTCTTGCAACCGATAATTTTGGCTTTGTCGTTCATCATTTCGGCGAATTCCAACTCGCTGCCTGCGACGGTTTGCGAAAGAGCCAACGCGCCGCCGTTTTCCGAAACGAGCATGACGGCAGTTATCATATCCCGCGCGCTGACAGAATCGCCCGTCGACCAGCTCAAAGTATTGTCCTCCGTTGCAACCGCCGCTTGACCCATGACAACTTCTTCCGTCGGATTAAGATTCTCCAACGCAAGGACGCACGTCAACATTTTAGTCATACTCGCCGGCTCGCGTTCAAGGTCGGCATTTTTTTCGTAGATGATTCTTCCCGTTGACGCCTCAACCAAAACTGCAGACTCCGCCAAAAGTTTCGGCTCGCCCGCCGCCAACGTCAACGAATTCATTGCAAAGGCGACGCAAAAAATTATTGCCGCGAAAAATTTTTTTATGTTCATCAAAAGACCTCGTTACATGAAATTTTTTTGATTATATCACAAGCGGCGGCTAATGGAAAAATTTTCCATAAAAAAAAAAACGCCCGACTTTTATCGAGCGGAAAAAAATTTTTTTAATCATTGAACATCAACGTTCGTGGTAATTTGCCCGTTCGCAATCGTGAAGAGGATAAAGTTGGAAAGTGCACTTTCTTCGGCGGTCGGCGATACAAACTCAAAAGCATAGCCGTAAGTGCCGTCGCCGAGCTGTTCGTCCTTAACTTCGGGATTGTCGCCGATTGTAAAAGTATCAACTTCAACCTGCGTGAAGTCTTCGTCGTCGCCGGAAATCGTCATGCCGTAATGGAGCGTCGTAATTTCGTCGCCCGCTCTGAGTTTGATGAGTTCGCGGCTGCTCATGCCGTTGCTGTCGAGTCCTTTCCTTGCGCCAAGGATATAATATTTTTCCTCGGCGTAAACGTAAGCGACTTGCAAATTACATTCGACGCCGTTAAGTTTAATCGGAATCGAATAAAGATTGTAGCCGTCATTTTCCTCGGTAATTTCGACGTAAACGGGGTGACCGTCAAGCATGGGCCACACGCCGCGGAAGTTGTCGGTAAATCTGCCCGTATTCCAATCGGCGTTAATGTCGGCGTCGCTGCCCAAGTAAAGGATTATATCGTTGTCAAGCTCTATGTAAGCCAACCGGCAATGAACGCTTGAGAGTAAATCCATTTGCTCGGCAGTGAGCTGAACAAAAGCATTTGCGTTATCGTCCATTTGAACGGGGAAATCTTCCAGCTGAGAAATTTGGAAAATTTCTTGACGTTCGGAAGGAGGCGGCGGAGCAGTCGGCGCAGGCGTGACTAATGAATCGCCGTCCAAGAGCGGAACAACGTCGGCGGGAAGTTCGCCGTAAATCAGATAGTAATACAACAGTTTATGCGGAATGGGCGCGGAGTCAAGATTAAGATATTTAACTAAGCTGTCTTCATCGCCGCTGTAGGAATAGAAACCGGACAAGCCGCCGCCGCGATTGCGATATGCGCCGTTGACTCTGTAAATAACGGCGTCATCAACCGCGCTGATAAGTTTTTCTGAAGTGTTGGGAAGAATCGCCTTGCTGCCTCTCGCCAAGTCAACAATGTCGACCATGTTGGTATAACCTGTATGACGAGTGTTGCCGCCGTAATTTTCTGCCTGCGCGGCACCGCGACCGAATTTGGCAAAGAAGTTGCGCGAATTTTGATGAGCAGCCCGCAAAGCCTCAAGCCCGAAAGATTCGTAAGCATTGCGCAGATAAGGAAGTTGCGAAAGGTCGATAACGGAAAGCGTCGCCGTGTCTTGCAAGCCGTAACGTTCGCAGTCACTCATGTAAGTATCGCAAATGATTTGACCGAGTTTCGCGCCGCCCATGGCAGTATTTTCGGAAAGTGCGCCGACCCAACCCGTGTAGTTCCAACCGACGGCAGGTTCAGTTTCTTCCGAGGCAGTAACGTAGCGCGTCAAACCGTCAAGAGCATTTACCGTGTCATAAGTCGCCATTAAGCAGGCGTCGAAGCCGATAAGCTCGAAGGGCGGATTTTCTGCGGAAGGTTCATAGGAGGCAGTGAACGCGTTGCGCACGTCGTTCAAGCTGAGAAGATGTCCCGTGCGTTCGTCAATGCAAATGCCCGCCGCCGAACCGCCGCCGTGATCCCAAAAGACAAAAACTTTGTGGTCGGCAGTGTAATTTTCTTTACCGTAGCGAATGAAATCGGCGAGCGTCTGAACGTGACCCATGTCGGCATCTTCAAACGTGGCAATTCGTTCAAGTCCGTTCGAGCTGTAAAGATAAAACTCGACGGCATTGCTTGAGACAACATTATTTTGCCACTGATTCGCGCCGCCCGTCATAATTAAAAATTTTACGTTGGGAGGCAATTTGACGTTCAACAGTTCTTGAAAATCAGTCGACGCCGCGCCGCCGCTCGTTTCCAAGTCCGTGCCGCAAAGATACCAGTAAACAATCCAAGTATCGTCGGCATTGTAAACGTCGCTGAAGGCAGCAGATTTATTAGCCGATTTGGTCGGAGGATTGCTCGCCGAAGAATCGCCACAACCCGTCGCCGCCAATGCCGTAACTAAAAAAATCGTCAGCAAAAAAAACCTTTGAAGCATTCGTCGAAACTTTTGCATAACCTCCACTCCTCTCTTCAAAAAAAGTGATTAGCGGTCAGTAAAAAATCTAATCACTAACCACTAATCACTAACCACTAACAACTGATTATTTTTGACCTGTAACGAATTTTGCAACAGCTTCGGGGTCTTTGGGTGCCCAATGCATTTTTCCGTCGGAACCTTCGACAGCCACGCAAGGAACTTCGAGTTTTGATTCGGGATTAAGCGGGAACTCGTCGATGAATTTGTTGATAGATTCAAGCGCGAATTTCTGGAAATCGGGGCTTTCTTTAAGTTGAGCTTCCGTCAAGCCTTGAGCCTCAAGTTCGCCGTAAGCGGCACCGAGCGCAACCAAATCTTCATTGGTCTCGGCAACTTTTGCCGCACCTTCCTGATTAATTGTCGTGGCAGACAATTCGACGACGGGATTTTCTTTGTCGTCTTTCTTGACGGTCGCTTTAATGTCCATTGCCGAATGAAGTTTGGCGACGTATTGTCCGGTCATTTCGGCAACGCTTTCATCACTGAGCGGATATTGAGCAAAAGCAGTGACTATCGGGGATAAAACTTGGTCTTGAACTTTTTCGATGTCTTTTTCGGTCATGCCTGCCGCCGCCATGTTCTCATCTTCGATGACGCCGTAAGCGTAGAGTTGCGCGTAAGCGAGAACCGCTTTGTCGGGACTGCCTTCGGGAGCTTTTGCCGCTTCTTCAGCTTTGGGAGCCGCGTCATCTTTTTTGGCGTCGCCTGCCGCGTCTTTCTTGGCACCGCAACCGACTAAGCACAGCGCGAGCAAAAGTGTCAATGCGCCAAATAAAACTTTTCTTAACATGAAAAAAACCTCCGATTAAAATTTTTATTTGAAAATTTTGTACTGCCGAGTTTATCAATTAGGAGTTAGGAGTTAGGAGTTGGGGAATTTTCTCTAACTCCTAAATCCCAAATCCTATATCCTAGTTTGGAATTAGGAATGATTAGGCTAGCAATGCGCAGCGTTGCGTATGAACGCGGCTACTCGGCTTAAAATTTTTGCAACGTTGAATCGCGACCGCTGGGGCAAGCTTCAAGCTTGCGCTTTTAAAGCGGGTCACGTTGCTCCTCTGATAAAGTCTTTGAAAATTTTTAAGTCCTTCGGAACCCAAAGACTCTTTCCGTCAGCACCTTCGACAGCCTCGCAAGTCACGTCGATAGTTTTTTCCGGCTGCAGAGGAATGTTGTCGATATATTTTTCCAGCGCGGTCACCGCCAATTTTTGAACTTCGGGATTTTGTTTAAGTTGCTCGTCGGTTGCGCCGTCCGATTTGAGTTGTCCGACCATGCCGATTAAAGCGATTAACTCATCATTGGAGATTGCCGCCTTGTTTGCGGCGATTTGGTCGGGCGGAGTGGTTTTTAATTCGACGACGGGATTTTTGGCGTCATCTTTCTTGAGAGTAACTTGAAATTTTATTTCGTCCTTAAATTTTGAGTGAAACTTTTTTGCGACGGCAGAGGCACTTTCGTCGGTCAAAGGCACAATTTCCTTGAAAGATTCGATAAAAGCGTCTTGCATTTGCCCGCGAATATTTTCTTTGTAAGCTTCGGAGAAACCCGCCGCCGCCAAATTTTCGCTGTCGCCCGTCATGAATATTTCCGCATAAGCGAGAATGGCTTTGTCGGGCGAGCCGGAAACTTTTTCTTCGCCGCCGCAGCCGCTTATAAAAATTACTGTCAACATAAGCGCGCAGATAAAAATTTTTTTGAACATAAAGAAATCCTCCTTCCGTTCGCCCGCATTATATCAAAAAATTTTTTTGACGCAACAGGAACTTGAAAAAGTGTATCATCTGCGCAGAAAAATTTTACAAAAGTTATCGACGCGGTTATAATGTGCGCGTTTGTTATAAACCGGTCAAAGGAGGATTTTAATTTGACAAATGATGTAATGGTTATGAACGCCTTCGTGCTGTATATCGGCTTGATGATGGCGATTGGCGTTTATTATTATCGCCGCACGAAAAATATGAGCGATTATTTTCTGGGCAACCGCAAGCTCGGTGCGTGGGTCACGTCGCTCAGTGCAGAGGCGTCCGACATGAGCGGCTGGATGCTTATGGGCGTTCCCGGCTTTGCATATCTCGCGGGACTCAACGCGGGCTGGATTGCTATCGGAATTGCAATCGGCACTTGGGCGAATTGGTATTTTGTCGCGGCAAGACTTCGCCAATACACCGAACTTGCCGGCAATTCACTGACGCTCCCCGAATTTTTGCAGAATCGTTTCAAAGATACGAGTAATCTGCTCCGAATCGTTCCCGCAATTTTTATTCTGATATTTTTTATTCTGTACACGTCTTCAGGATTTGTGGCGGCAGGAAAACTTTTCGAGACGGTCTTCGGTATGCCGTTCCAATATGCAATTTTCCTCGGCGCAGGCTCGGTCGTCTTCTACACTTTAATCGGCGGATTTTTGGCGGTCAGTCGCACGGATTTTATTCAAGGCGTCATGATGTTCTTTGCAATTTTAATCGTTCCGACTTGCGCGGCGATGAGTTTGGGCGGCTTCGGCGATACAATCAGTGCAATTTCCGCTTACAAAGAATCAATGTTCCAACCGTTGACGAAACCCGACGGCTCGTCAATGGGAGTGATTGAATTAATTTCACTGTTGGCTTGGGGTATCGGCTACTTTGGACAGCCGCACATTTTGGTCAGATTCATGGCGATACGCTCTACGAAAGAACTTCCGCAGGCAACGCGTATTGCAATGACTTGGGTTATTTTGAGTTTGGCAGCAGCGGTGGCAATCGGCATGGTCGGCACGGTCTACTTGACGACACCGCTTGAGGGCACCAACGCCGAAACAGTCTTCTTGCTCATGACGAACCAACTTTTCCCGCCGATAGTCGCAGGTTTGCTGTTGAGCGCGGTTTTGGCGGCGATTATGTCAACTGCCTCGTCTCAACTTTTGGTCGCGGCCTCAGCCTTCGCGCAAGACTTTTATAAAACTTTGATTCGCAAGGACGCCAATCAAACCGAACTGGTTTGGATTTCACGCGCCTCGGTTTTGATTATCGCTTCAATCGCCGTTTATCTCGGCTTCAATCCCGACAGCTTTATCCTCGACATGGTTGCCTATGCTTGGGCAGGATTCGGCGCGGCATTCGGTCCCGTTGTGCTTATGAGTTTATTTTGGAAACGCACGACCCGCGCAGGCGTTATCGCAGGAATTATCGTCGGCGGCGTCACGGTTTTGGTTTGGAAACAATTCGAACTTTTCGGGCTGTATGAAATTGTTCCCGGCTTCATCTTCGCGCTGATTGCAATTTATATCGTCAGCAAATGCACCCCGGAACCCGACCGCGATATTTTGGAAACGTTCGACAAAGTTGGTCAAAGCAAAATTTAACGCAAAAAAATTTTCCCCTACGCAGCAGGGGATTTTTATCCAAAACTCGGCGAGAAAACCCCCGCCTAAAGAGGCGGGGGATGAATCGCCGCCACATGTTGTAATTCACTAAAAAACATGTAATAATTCCCTCCGAAAGGAGGTGAAAATGATGTATCTGACACAAATAAACATGATTCGTGGATTAACAAAAGCGGAATACTTTCAACTTCGCGAGAT
>JAFSOQ010000008.1 GCA_017446845.1 Selenomonadaceae bacterium
CACGCGATTGGTGCCCGCAGTCGTCCAAACCATTTCACAACGTCCCATGTAGCCGTCCGCGATTGATTGACTTACTCCCATGTGAGCACCGCGATTATACGCGAAGGCAACTTCAGTATGCAAAATCGTTTCGGCGCGTTCACGGTGCTGTTTGCTCGCATATCTCGACGCCGCTTTATCCGCACGTTCTGCCGCAAGTTCTTTACTCGCACCGTGTTCTCTGGTTACCTATCACTATATGACCATCTGATTATCGGTGGTAAACCTTTCGACGCCAATATCTTACACTAAAAAATAGCCCTCTCTTCGGCAGAGGGGGCTTTTTTGTGTCTGCGCTTTGTTTGCAGAGCAACGAAAAATCAGCCTTTTACAGTTATGTGCGGTTGAGAATAAAATCGGCTTTATCTCAAGCTTTGTACCATATCTGAAATGACGGTTGAGGAAGGTTAAGGATTGCTCCGATAATTTCCACAACCATTTAATCACCGCCCTGTTTAGCTAATAGCTGATAGGATTTCCCTAACAGCTATTATGTGGCGATTATATCATGCGCGGAAAGCCTTGACAAAAAATTTTTCTGCATGGTGAAAAAAAAATCGTCCGCATCATTGAAGACAAACGACAAAATTTTTTCACTGCTCAAGAAGTAATAAGCCATTGCGACAATTGCCGAACTTTACGGGAAAAACGTTCCGGAAACTTGTCGCTCGGTCAAGAATTTTTGACGGAAAAAAAGTTCGTGATATAATGGCGAAAAATTTTTGGAGGAGAAATTTTGGAACGTTACGAACACGGCGGACAAATTTACGACGCAAAAGGTTTGGCGGGCGATTGGCTCGACTTCAGCGCGAATATAAATCCTTTGGGCTTGTCGGAAAAAATTTTGCAGACGTTGAGGGAAAATCTGCGCGGCGTAGTAAATTATCCCGACCCGAACGCCACTGAACTTAAACGCGCCATTTCCCGACGCTATGACGTGCCCGAAGAAAATTTGGTTGTGCTGAACGGCGCGGCGGAATTTTTTTATCTTTATCTCAATTCAATGCGTCCTGCTCGCGTCGTGATTCCCGTGCCGAGTTTTTCCGAATATGAGCGGGCGGCAAGGGCAGCAGGTTGCGACGTGAAATATTTTTTCACGAGCGCGGAAGAAAATTTTTCACTCAACGTTGAAAAGTTGGAAGTGAATTCTTCCGATTGCATGATAATCGGTCGTCCGAACAATCCGACGGGAAATTTAATCGCGCCGGAAAAAATTTTAAAGCTCGCCGAAGTTGCAACCGTCATCGTCGACGAATCGTTTATAGATTTTCTCGACGTTGAATCGGTCAGAAAATTTGTTTCGGAAAAAATTTCGGTCGTGCAATCGCTGACAAAAATTTTCGCGATACCGGGCTTGCGATTGGGTTTCGCGGTCGTCGAAGAAAATTTGGCGCGTAAATTAAATTTATCAAAGGACGTTTGGAACGTGAACTTTCTCGCACAAAAAGCGGGCGTTGCGGCATTATCCGACGAAGATTTTTTGCGACGGACTCGCACTTGGTTGGAGCTTGAGAAAAAATTTTTCGCCGAACGATTGAGCAAACTGCGCGGCGTAGAAATTTTTCCTCCGACGGTGAATTTTATTTTGTTCCGACACGAGCAAGCCGAAAAAATTTTGAATGAACTTCGCCGAGAAAAAATTTTGCTCCGCAGTTGCGCGAATTTTGCAGGACTCGACGGAAATTATTTGAGGTCGGCAATTCGTTCAAGAAAGGAAAATATTTATCTGCTCAATGCTTTGGAAAAAATTTTTTAATCTGTCGACCCGCGAAGGTTTCGGGCAATTCGTGAGTTTCGCGGGCATTTGCGTAAATATTCTGCTGAGTTGCGTCAAGCTGTTTATCGGCTTGATGAGCGGCGCGATTTCGATTGTCGCCGACGCTTTTAATAATTTGTCCGACGCAGGCACCGCCACAGTAATGCTGGCGGGTTTTCACATTGCCGCCAAACCTGCTGACGAAGAACATCCTTTCGGGCACGGGCGCGCAGAATATTTGGCGGGACTTTTCATAGCGGCAGCGATGATTTTCGTCGGCGGAAAATTGCTTTACTCGTCCGTAGAAAAAATTATCACGCCCGAAGATTTAATCGTCGACCGAATCATTTTGCTTGTGCTGAGCTTATCGGTTGCGGTAAAATTTTTCTTGGGGCTTTTCTACCGATATGCGGCGCGGAAAATAAATTCGGTGGCGATTCAAGCGGCGGCACTCGACAGCTTTACCGATTGCCTCGCGACCGGCGTCGTTATAATTTCTCTCGGCATTTACATGGAATTTGGAATAAACATTGACGGCGGCGCGGGCGTGTTTATCTCGGCATTTATCTTGCACAGCGGTTTCACGTCGCTCAAGGAAATTTTAAATCCTCTGCTCGGCGACAAACCCAATCAAGATTTAATCGACGGTATAAAAAAAATCGTCACGGACGCGCCCGAAGTTTTGGGCGTCCACGACCTGATTATCCACAGCTACGGCTCAAGCAAATTTTTCGTTACAATGCATGTTGAAATTCCCGCGACGCTTACACTTATTGACGCGCATGAAATAGTTGACAAGTTGGAACGCAAACTTCAATCGACGTTTGAAATTTTCGTGACGTTGCATGTTGACCCCGTAATTATCGGCGACGCGGCTTTCGACGAGCACAGAGCACTTGCCGAAAAAATTTTGGCGGAGATTGATGAAAATTTATCGTTGCATGATTTCCGCGTCGTGTCGTATAAGTCGGGCAGGAAATTAATCTTTGATGTGATTGTCCCGCAAAATTTCCCGATGACTGACCGCGAGCTTAGAAAAAATTTTCAGCGACGATTAATTGAATTGCACTCAGACGACCGCGCGATAATTCATCTCGACCATCAATACTGTTGACGCCGCGCGGGGAATTGAATAAAAAAATTTTGAATCAGTTAATAAGGAAAAAAAAAAAGATTTACTTCGGTCACACATTTTCGGGAAGAGCTGCCCCGGGTCACAAAGGAATACCATGCTTCTTGTTCGCAGTTTCTTTTATTCAACACTCACAACCGGTTAATTATCAAAAATTCCCGTTACGAAAAAAGTTGCATTTGACTTTGCATAAAGTTTTCCGGCGGCGTCAACTATTCGGCATTCGCAGACCATAGTTTGGCGTCCGTCGTGCAAAACTGCGGCGTCGGTCATTACTCGCGTGCCGGTCATTATCGCGTGCATAAATTCTATCGTCAGCGAAATTGTCACGACTTTTTTATTTAAAGCCAAACATTTCGCGCCCATTGCGGTATCAGCCATCGTCGTCAAAACTCCGCCGTGCGTCATCGAATATAAATTTGCGTGACGAGAATCCGCGCACAATTCCAAGCGCGCTTCTCCGTCGGGCGTCGGAACCACTTCCACTTCCAAAAAATCTATGACGGTATTCGCGTGACAAAATTCTATAATTTGTTCCTGTGTCGGTTTGCGCAATGTAATTCACTCCTTTGGAGCGAAATTTTAACATAAGCACGGAAAAAATCAAAGCAGAATTGCCGCTGATTGATTTTTCGTTGTCGCTGTTGTATCATAGATTAAATTCAATCGAACGGGTGATTTTTTTGATTTACTTTTTAAAGTTCGGAGCAAGTTGGATTTTGCCGCCGGGAATTTTTATTCTGTTGATGCTCGCGCTCGGCGTCAAGCTTTTCCGAATCAATAGGAAACTTTCCGTCATGGTTTTATTCGTCACAGCAATTTTTTATTTGTTGTGCACGAGTTTGGTCGCGGAAAAATTTATGGGTTGGCTGGAAAAATTACATACGCCGCCCGCGCAGGTTGAAACTTCCGGTGCAGATATAATTGTCTTGCTCGGCGGCGGCGCGATTAGTCAAGTGCCTGATGTCGACGGCGTGGGAGCATTGTGCGCAAGCCCCGCCAACAGACTTTTGACGGCGGTCAGACTTCAAAAAATTTTGAACGTGCCAATCCTCGTGAGCGGCGGACAAGTCTACAGTGATTCGGGACCGGAGGCTGAAATTTCTGCCAGAGTTTTAAAATCGTTGGGCGTCCCCGAAGACAAAATCATAATCGAAACAAAAAGCGTAAACACCACGCAGAACGCCCGCTATTGTGCCGTCATCTTGCGCGAAAATAATTTTAAAAAGCCGCTCCTCGTGACGAGTGCCTTTCACATGAATCGCGCCATGCTGAATTTTAATCTGCAACGATTCAAGCCGACAGCTTATCCGACAGATTTCACCGTCGCGCACAATCCGATTTTCCACTACACAAAATTACGCCCGCAAGCTGAAGCTCTGCTCTTAAACGTGACGGTCATGCAAGAACTTTTGCGGACATGTGTGACGGAGGTCTTTGGCATATGAAAAAATTTTTGATAATTTGCGCGGCGATTTTTATTTTGAGCGGCGCAAATTGTTCGGCGGAAAATCTGAAATTCATAGACGCAATGGACGATACCGGCTGGTACTACGACGCCGACAGCGTGCAATACGAAAATGAAAATATTTTTACCGTTCAAATGGCAGTCATCAAGGCGAGTTTGAATCGCATGTACACTTACGACGTGCGAATCACTCCCGCGGGTCGAACTTATGAAATTTTATCGTCGCAAATTCTTTCCTACGACACGCGAGCAATTTTGGAAGTAAATAACTCCCGTCGTCCGCCGCAAAGATATTCCGATAAATCCGAAATGGGACAAATGGTCAGATTAATTCTCTACGGCGAATAAAGCGTCCCCCTCTTTGTCAAGTTAGGAATTAGGAGTTAGGAGTTAGGA
>JAFSOQ010000009.1 GCA_017446845.1 Selenomonadaceae bacterium
CCATCGAGAGGATTCTTTACCGCGTCTTCACCGCACTTATAACAGTCTCTCACGAGACCGCTACGCGGAGTATCAGCAATAGGAAATTCAGAACTTGTTTTGGGCGTTCTGTCCTTATTCACAAAAATAGCTTTTCAAGCCGCACGAGACCATGGGATTTTGTCCCGCGAAGTAAATGCATTTCATTTTGCCTTCGATTGCCTTTTCAAATTGAACATAAATCGAATCGTTCTGCGTGGTGTTGCGAATCAGCAAAAGTCCAAAGCAGTAATCGTTTTCCTTAGTCGCGGCATTTCCGAACCAAGCTTTGAGCAGATTGATTAAAAATTTTGCGCGGAAAGTTCCGCTGTTGTGCGTCCACTTAGCAAGCGTGTTGGTTTTTTCAGTCGGCCAAGGCAAGTAACCGGGGAAATATTGGAACATGATTCCGTGGTCGGTCGAGGCTTGAACATTTGGTTGCCCGCGCATTGCGTCAATCCCGCCTCCTGGCACGCCGATATTTCCGCGCAGGAGTTGCAAGACGGTAAAGCAACGAATATTTTCGACGCCGATTGTATGTTGCGTCATGCCGAGCGCGTACATAAAAACGGCGGGCTTGACAGAGCAGAATAATTCCGCCGCCATTTTAATATCGGCGACACTTGCGCCCGTGATACTCGACACGACCTCAAAAGTATATCGCTCGTAATGTTTTTTCAAGATACTCATTACGGTATTGGGCGCGAATAAATCTGCAGAGCGAATCGGCTTTCCGTTTGCGTCAATTTGATATTGCCGGGTCGTCATATCGTACTTGCGTTTCTTTTCATCGTAGCCGCTGAAAATTCCGTCGTCGAAGCTGAACGCGGGATTGATGAGCATGTAAGCGTTGGTATGCAGTCTGATATATTGCTCGTCATATTTTTTGTTTTGAATAACGTAGTTGATAATCGCGCCGAGAAATGCAATGTCGGTGCCGGGACGAATTTGGATAAAGTAATCGGTGATTTTTGAAGTCCTGGTAAAACGAACGTCGACATGCATAATCTTTAAGCCGTTTTCCTTAGCCTTCATGAGATTTTTCAAGCCCATGGGATGACATTAGGCAAGGTTGGAGCCTTCAATCCAAGCGAGCTTTGTATTTTTTTAATCGTACCAAGGATTGGTCATTGCGCCGCGCCCGAAAGCGGCACTCATTGCGGGCGGAGTATTTGCATGGCAGACGCGAGTTTGATTATCGAGCGACATTGCGCCGAGCGAACGGAAAATTTTGACGAGCTGATAACATTCCTCGTTGTTGACTTGCGAGCCGCCGATAAGTCCGATAGCGTCGGTGCGCTGAACTTTGACAGATTCGCCGTTAATCGTTTCGGTGTCAATCCAATTTTCGTCACGAGCTTTTTTAAGTGCGCGAGCCGCCCTTTCAATCGCCTCGTCCCAAGAAATTTCTTGCCAAGCCGTCGCGCCGGGAGCACGATACATCGGTTTGGTAGTTCGTTCCTTTGAATTCGGAATGTGAGCATAGCCCAGACCTTTTGAGCAAAGTCCGCCGAAATTTACGGGGCAATCGCTCGCGCTTTCCGACTAAATCAACTTTCCGTCCTTGACGTAGCCGATAACGCCACAGCCGCACGCGCAAAAGTGACAAACCGAAGTGAATTCCTTCGCGCCCGCCAATTTGAAAGTTTTTGTCGCGGCTTGAACTTTCGGCATATCAAAACCCAAACTCGACAACGCAAGTCCCAAACTTCCAAGACCCGTCGCCTTCAAAAAGTTTCTTCTGCTTAAGTCCATAAATTATCCCTCCCTTTTATTTAATTAGGAATGTGGAATAAAAAAAATTTTCCATCCTCAATCCAATACAATACGCTCCGGATTGGTATAAATGCAAAAAGAATCGGCAGTCAAGCGACCCGCAAGCGTGATGCCGAGTTTTTTGGCAAGATTTATAGAAAAAGTCGTCGGAACCGATTTTGCTACGACGACCGGAATATTCATCCGCTTAAGTTTAATCATCATCTCAGAAGAACATCTTCCGCTGAAAATCAAAGCTTTATTGCCGAGAAAAATTTTTTCGCGAAGAGTCGCTCCGAAAATTTTATCAAAAACATTGTGCCGCCCGATGTCTTCGCGGTAAATCAAAACTCCTTTGCCGTCAAATAAAATTCCGCTGTGAACTCCGTTGGTTTTGTCGTGCGTCAAAGAAAGTTCGCCCAAAAGTTTGTCCGCGCATTTCAAAATATCTTTGGCAACGAATTTGACTTCAGCAAAAATATTTTCCGTGACTGCCGTCTTGTCCGTTGCCACCGTCTCAACATCGATTAACGAATTTTTTTATTTCAAGGTGCGTAATATCTTCGACTGAAAAAATTTTCTCAGTCTGCGCAAGAATTCCAATCGTTAAATCTTCAACGTCATTTGGCGAACAAAAAATTTTCCTGCAGAACTCGCCGTTCAATCGGAGTTCAAAATATCTTTCGACCGAAATTAATTTTTTATTCGCAATGAAACTGTTTGAAGTCGAATCGTATTTTGTCACTTCAAAAGTTATAACGTTTCCCGCAAGCGAACTCATTTTTTTTTTAACTCCTTTAAAGACTTCACTAAATGAATTGTATTAAAAAATATTGCTATTCAAAGTGATAGACATCACGGCAAAAAAATGAAAATTTTTCTTCGCAAGTGGAAAGCCGTATAAAAAAATTATCATCTTAAAGCTCGGCGGAATTTTTTGTTCGCAAAGTCATGTTGCAAAAATTTTTAGAAAATATCTTGCAAACCACGCCCGAAATGGTATAATGCGGCTATGGAAATTTTAACTTAGTTTTAATGATAAGGGGGATTTTTAAATGGCAAAAATCGAGAAAGTTATCGGTCGTGAAATCGTAGACTCCCGCGGCAATCCGACGGTTGAAGCAGATGTCATTCTCGAAGGCGGTATCGTAGGTCGTGCAGCAGTTCCTTCCGGCGCGTCCACCGGCGTAAATGAAGCTCTCGAACTCCGCGACGGCGACAAAGGTCGTTATATGGGCAAAGGCGTTTTAAAAGCTGTTGACAACGTAAACAAAATTATTGCCCCGGCAATTATCGGCGATTGCGTACTTGATCAGCGCGCACTTGACTACAAGATGATTGAACTTGATGGAACTCCTACAAAGAGCAAACTCGGCGCA
>JAFSOQ010000052.1 GCA_017446845.1 Selenomonadaceae bacterium
AAAACCGCCTGCCTAAAACTTTTTTCTTGTGCTATTCTATCCATTGTAAACTCCTTTGTTTTGCTCAGTACTAATCCAAGCATAACATAAAGGAGCTTTTTTGTTCTATTTTTTTGTAACGCTTCTATTGTAATCCTACATCCAAAAATTATCTCAGCCAGCAATGAGCAGCGTTGCGTTCCGTCGCGGCTATTACGTTAAAAATATTTCAACGTTGCAACGCGACAGCTGTTCCGTCGCTTCTAAAGCGACCCTCCAATTCTTGCAATGCGCCCAAAATTCCAATCGACGCGTGTTCAAAAGTCAAGCCGCCCTGCAAATACACCGCGTAGGGTTCTCTTAAGGGTCCGTCCGCCGAAAGTTCAATCGACGCGCCTTGAACGAAAGTTCCCGCCGCCATGATTACTTGGTCTTCGTAGCCGGGCATGTCCCACGGTTCCGGCGACGCGTATGAATCCACAGGCGAAAATTTTTGTATCGCTCGACAAAATTTTATCAGCTTATCCGCCGAACGCAATTCAATCGCCTGGATTATGTCGCCGCGAATTTCGTCGGGCAGAGGACACGTTTTATATCCGAGCTTTGAAAAAATTCCCGCCGCAAATATCGCGCTCTTGAGTGCCTGCGCGGTCACGTGCGGAGCTAAAAATAATCCTTGATATAAAAGTCGCGGTGCTCCCAAACTCGCGCCCAATTCGTCGCCCATGCCCGGTGCCGTCAATCGATACGACGCCAGCTCGACCAAATCTTTTTTGCCGACAATGTAACCGCCTGTCGGAGCCAAACCGCCGCCGATATTTTTTATCAGACTGCCCGCCGCCAAATCTGCACCGACTTCAATCGGCTCACGCGTCTCGACAAATTCGCCGTAGCAATTATCGACGAGCGTCACGCAATTTGGATTAGCCGCCTTGACCGCCGCGCAAATTTTTTCAATGTCGGAAGTTGTCAAAGGCTCGCGCATGGAATATCCTCGCGAACGCTGAATCAATGCCAGCTTAGTTTTCGGCGTGATGAAATTTTTTATCGCCGCAATGTCAACTTTCCCGTCAATCATCGGCAATTCACGATAACTGATTCCAAATTCTTTCAGCGAACCTTTTGCGGCGTGCGCGTGTCCGATTACCGTTTGCAACGTGTCATAAGGTGCGCCCGTCAAAGAAACCAATTCATCATTCGGGCGAAGGATTCCAAACAAAGCCGTCGCAAGCGCGTGCGTGCCCGATACAAATTGTGTGCGGACGAGTGCCGCCTCCGAAGAAAAAATTTCAGCAAAGAGTTCGTCCAATTTCTCGCGTCCTATGTCGCCGTAAGCGTAGCCCGTCGACGTTTTAAAGTGCGCGTCCGAAATTTTCAGCTGCCGCATCGCATTTAAGACCTTCAGAGTATTTTGCTCGGAAATTTCTTCGACGCGACGAAAATTTTCCGCCGACTCTTCAAGCACAATTTTTTTTAAGTCAATCAATCGTTGAGAAAAAATTTTTATCACTCCCTAGGCATGGAAATTTTCAGCGCGTCGCGCAAATTGTCAACAGGCAACAAATTTACCTTAGCTGATTTTGAAATCTCGGCAAAATTTTTCTTCGGCAAAATAATATTCGTGAACCCCATGCGGATTGATTCGTCGACGCGCTGCCGAGCCTTACTGACTGCCCGAACTTCCCCGCTCAAGCCGACTTCGCCGAAGATAACACATTGCGGCAAAAGTTTTCTGTTCGCGAAACTCGACGCCAACGCAACCGCAATCGGCAAATCGGTCGCGGGTTCGTCGATTTTTATTCCGCCCGCCGTCTTAACATAAACGTCGCAAGCCCCAATGCTCAAGTGTAATCTTTTTTCCAAAACCGCAAGCAAAAGTTGAATCCGTTTTATGTCGACGGCGTCGGACGTTCTGCGCGGCGGCATGAAAGGTGTCGGCGCAACCAATGCTTGAACTTCGACGAGCAGCGGGCGCGTTCCTTCGACCGTCGGAACAATTACGCTGCCGATGTCGTCGGCTCGTTCGGGTAAAAATAATTTCGACGCGTCGGGCACGTCTTCAAGTCCCGTATCGCGCATTTCAAATAATCCGATTTCACTCGTCGCGCCGAATCGATTTTTTATCGCCCGCAAAACTCGGAAGTCTGCATTTCGTTCGCCCTCGAAAAATAAAACCGTGTCGACTATGTGCTCCAAAACTCTCGGTCCGGCTAAAGTTCCGTCTTTTGTCACGTGTCCGATTATAAATGTCGTCACGCACAAACTTTTCGACAAGCGCATTAAGCCCGCCGAACATTCCCGCACTTGCGACACGCTGCCCGGCGCACTTTCTATTTCCGATTTGTAAATTGTTTGAATCGAATCGACGATTAGCAATTCCGGCTGAAGTTTTTCGACGTGGTGTGTGATTCGTTCAAAATTATTTTCCGCGCAGATAAAAAGTTCGTCCGCCAATGCATTTAACCGTTCGGCTCTCATGCGTATTTGCCGCGAACTTTCTTCGCCCGTCACGTACAAAACTTTTTTGCCGTTGCGTGCCACATTTGCACAGACCGCCAGCGTTAAACTCGACTTGCCGACGCCCGGATCGCCTGCAATTAAAATTATCGAACCGGGAATCAATCCTCCGCCCAATACTCTGTCCAATTCGCCCGAACCCGTCATGAAACGCGGCAATTCTTCCATATCCACTTCGGCAATCCTTCGCGGCGTCTCAAAAGCTGCCGTCAGCGCGTGAGGATTTTTTATCTCGGAAATTTCTTCCTCAATCAACGTATTCCAATTTCCGCACGCGGGACATTTGCCCAACCACTTAACCGACTCCGCGCCGCACTCTTGACAAACGTATTTTATTTTTTTCTTCGCCATGAACTTCAACTCCTCAAAAAATTTTTTCGCCATAAAATTTAAAAATCCCCTAAACAAAAAAGCTTGCGTCATTAGCGTAAATAAAAATTTTACCACAGTGAATTTGGCGAATGGTAAAATCAAATTGACCGGGTAAAAAAGATTCTATAACAAAATCCACAGATAATGTCAGGAAGATGCGCATCTAAATTTTGAGGAACGATTGTAATTCAAACTATAAAGAAAAATGGATACAGTTCAAGAGAAAATATAATAGACCTATTCGGAAACATAAATATATGTTACAATTCCATTGGTGATAGAAATGAAAACGATAGAGCAAGTGGATAAATTTACCGAAGAAAAGCAACAATGCTGTCCATTCTCAATAATCAATATGAAGAGGCACATAAAAAAGGAGGGAGATCGCCAAAAGGTTCGATGTTCGACGGACTTTGTATTTTCTTCGCCCATTATCGCGACGGACGTACCATTGCTGATGTTGCCAATGAATATAATCTTGCGGATGCCACTACTTGCGACATAATTCATTTAGTCGAGAAAATTTTGATAGTCGACGGACGATTCAATTTGCCTTCAAAAAGAGCATTGCTCAAAGAAACGACATACCTTGAAAGCTCAAAGAATAATTTGTACAAGCCATTGTGTGGGAAGAATACACGATTTTCAACTATACAAGGACAGTTGCTTGCCTTTGGATAAGAATACTTTAATTATTGGCGATAGCGGTTAATCGCAAGAGCTTGATACCAAAAAAAGGCGAGTAAAAAACATTCGTTGAATAAGGAAGACAAAAATGAGGATAGCAGTTGAACATGTCATAAGATTTATCAAGAGATTTCGTATGTTTTCAGCTCGCTATCGCAGTCGACTTAAAGCCTTTGAAATGAGATTCAACTTGGGGGGAGGATTTGGGTAGTGTAAGATGGATTGTATAAGAAGTAAAGCACAATCCATTTTTTGATATATTCGACCGCTAACTTGCCCTATTTACACAATCTGCTTGACACTGCTAACCAAAAAAGACCGACAATCCGTCGGCGTAACAAATGAAAGAGCTTTCTTTATGGCATAAGATAATTTTTCTTTTATCCTTATTTTCCATTTGCGAAGGTATGATTTCATCTTCGACCACATTTAGGACTGTATGGCGGCAAGTATTTTATCTTTGCCTTGACGCCTTCTACCAGCTCTCTTATTCCTTGAACTTTGTGAGCAGAAAGATTATCCATGATGACAATATCATTGGGCTTCAAGGTCGGGCATAGAATTTTTTCAATGTATTCTTTGAAATGCTCGGCGTTCATTGCGCCCGCTATTACTTGATATTCATATTCTCCATTCAAACGAATGGAAGAGACAACAGTAGTGCGAACCGGTCTGTTAAAAGGTACATATTCTTTTATCCTTGCTTTTCCGTGACTACGCCCGTAATTTCTTGTTAATCCGATATTGACACCACTTTCGTCTATAAAGACTAATTTTTCAATGTCCGCTTGCTCAATAAAAGTTTTTTTTTCGGGTTATTTTTAGCTTGTGTAGAATGGTATAGCACAAAGCAGATACTTTAATCGGCAGATTTAATTGCTCAAGTCAGGAACTTCTTCTATTTTATGCTTTATCAGCTCAAGCATATCATCGGAAAGTAGAGGTTTCCTGCCGCGTTTGGCGGTTTGAAGAGCTAAAGACCCGCTATTTGAGCGGCGAGTCTGTAGACTGTACTTTGAGCCACTCCAAACATGAGGGCAACGGAAGCTATATCTTTTGTTTTTTCATATGCAGCTACTAATCTTTCACGG
>JAFSOQ010000053.1 GCA_017446845.1 Selenomonadaceae bacterium
GGACAAATTCATCAAAAAAATATTCCTCAAGGTCAGCAGGGACAAATTCCTCAGCAAAATGTTCCGCAAGGTCAGCAGGGACAAATTCATCAGCAAAATATTCCTCAAGGTCAGCAGGGACAAATTCATCAGCAAAATATTCCTCAAGGTCAGCAGGGACAAATTCATCAGCAAAATATTCCGCAAGGTCAACAAGCGCAATTCACTCAGCAAAATATTCCTCAGGGACAACAACAGCAATTCACTCAACAAAACATTCCACAAGGTCAGCAGGGACAAATTCCTCAGCAAAATGTTCCGCAAGGTCAACAGGGACAAATTCATCAACAAAATGTTCCGCAAGGTCAGCAAGGACAAATTCCTCAGCAAAATATTCCGCAGGGTCAGCAGGGACAATTCACTCAGCAAAACGTTCCGCAAGGACAGCAGGGACAAATTCATCAGCAAAATATTCCGCAAGGTCAGCAGGGACAATTCAATCAACAAAACATTCCACAGGGACAACAACAGCAATTTCCTCAGCAAAATATTCCTCAGGGACAACAGGGACAATTCACTCAACAAAATATTCCGCAAGGACAACAGGGACAAATTCCTCAACAAAATGTTCCGCAGGGTCAGCAGGGACAATTCGCTCAGCAAAATATTCCGCAGGGTCAGCAGGGACAATTCGCTCAGCAAAATATTCCGCAGGGTCAGCAGGGACAATTCACTCAACAAAATATTCCTCAAGGTCAACAGGGACAATTCGCTCAGCAAAATATTCCTCAGGGTCAGCAGGGACAATTCACTCAGCAAAATGTTCCGCAAGGTCAACAACAGCAATTCAATCAGCAAAATATTCCTAAGGGTCAGCAACAGCAATTTACTCAGCAAAATGTTCCACAGGGTCAACAACAGCAATTTACTCAGCAAAATGTTCCACAGGGTCAACAACAGCAGTTCAATCAGCCGATTGTTCAAGGGCAAGTGCAATCCAATCAAACGAGAACTCAAAATCAGCAACCTAAGTATGATCCTTCAATACCGCGAATGCGCAGAAGTCGAATCAAGCCCAAGCATGTCAGCGAGGATTTCGTCAATCGGCAAGAGGAATTGCGTATGCAAATGGAAATGGCAAAGAACGCGATGCTCAAGCAAAATCTGCAAAACACTCCGCAGACAAACGACACGATGAAAAGTCTTGCACAATTTCTGCTGCGCAATCCTACTCCCAATTCGACGCCGCGTGATATGGCATTGCTCCAAAATTTTATAAACAATTCGCAACACATGATGTCGGAAGACGAGGCGCGTCACTTACAAAATCTTTTGCGCCTCTGTCAAAATAATATTCCGCTCACCGTCCGCCAAGCCGCCGTCCAACAAAATCTCCCCGACTTGCCGAGACTTTGGGCTTTTATGCAAATGTGCGATATGGCTAACGTAACTTCCAAGATGAACGCTCGTGCCTTCAAACGCGCCGGAAAAGATGTTGCAGATTTTACGAATTCCATGCGACACGCCATGAGCGCGGAAAATTCCGTAGTGCAAAATCAACGCTCCTTCCAAATGATGCTTCCGCTTTACATGGGCGACAACGAGGCGAGCTATCCGACTTATCTGAACGTCTACGACGAGAACACCAAAGACGAGGAGACCGGCGAAAATAAAAAAGAAACGTGGTTCCGAATCTGCGTCCTCACCGACTATATCGGCGCGGCAGAATTGGTTTTCCGCGTTTACGACGAAACTCATCTTGATATGCGTTTTTACTTTTCGCGAATCGACATTGCGGAGGAATTCCGCAGCACTTATCTCGACACGCTCAGAAATTCTTTGAAGACTACCGAACTCAGTGTAGGCGAAGTTCGCGTCGGCGGCGTCGGCGAAAGAATGTTCAGTTTCTAATCTACGCCGCGAAAATAATGCCCGCGCGTGAAATTTTCAATCTCGTTGCCGCCGAATTTGTAAGCACGAACAATCTGCGCGGACTCTTGCAAAGTCAAAGCTCGACAATCGACGCGAAGTCTTGCCACGCCGTCAAAATCCGCGCGGTTATCAATCATGGAAAGAGTTTTTGCGTTAAGGATATGCATTCGACAAAATTGGTCAGTGACGACGGGGAAGAGTTCATCTTTTCTGTCGCGCAAGAAAAAATTTTTCGCCCTGCAAACGTGCGGGCAATTTTTTTTGTCCAAGTTGCCTAAGAAACTTCCGAGCACGCAATAAGCCGAAATCATCAGCTCTTGGCGACCGTGAACGATACATTCGACCGGCAAGCAGGATTTTTTTGCGAGGGCTTTAACTTGCGTCAAATTCAGTTCGGGCGATAAAGTCACTCCTTCGACGCCGAGATTTTTTAAAAAATTAATCGTCATGCTGTTGAAGACAATCAGAGAAAAATCTGTTCTAATCGGCGCGTCGGCAATTTTTTTAGCCAACTTCAACGTCGCGAGGTTGTGAACGTAAATTGCATCGACATCGGCGGGCAATATGAAATTTTCGTTTTCGCGAACAATGCGCGGCGTCGCCCAAGAAATTTTCTTCCCGCGCTCGTGAACGAATTCAATCGCCTCCGAAATATTTTTGACGGGCTTATTGGTAAAAGTTTCTCCGCCGAATAAAATTTCGTCCGCGCCCGCGTCGAGTGCGATTTTTAATTTTTCCAACGTGTCGACATGAGCGGTTATGGAAGGGGCAAGGGACACGGGACAAGGGACAAGATTTTTGAACTCGTTCCCGGTTCCCGGTTCCTTGTTCCTAATCGAAAATTTTTTAAGTCGTTGAGTTTCCAACTGTTCGACGACGCGGCGGCGCACGTCATTAAGTTCACTAATCGGAATCATTAAATCATCGTCAACGTCTGCAGAAATTTTTTCAAGAGCAAAGATTGAATTGCCAAGCCGCCCGATTTGATTTTTGAGCGTATCCAAAGTCAGCGGACGATTTTTGGCAGGCTCGGCGATAATTTTCGTCTGCGCGGTCGCAGAATTCCCGTCGGCGTCTGTCATCTTCAAAATCAACGGCTCGCCGATTTTAGCTTTAACTTCCGCCGCGACAAGAATTTTTCTTACGGGTGCGCCGCTGAAAAATTTTCGCGCCTCTGCAGTCAATTCTGCGTCGAAAATTTTAAACGCCCTGTCGTGGACGCGAACGCCCTTTGTATTCGGAATTTTAATCGTGCAAAGTTCGCCGCGCAGTTCAAAACTCTCAACCGTAAATGCAACGCGCCCGCCGACTTTTATCCAAATTTCAACTTGGTCGCCCGCGTGAAGTTGTTCGGCGAGTTTCAAAACAATTTTATCGCGTCCGACTTCGACAACCCGCCCGATTAGCACGCCGCGATTATTCGGGCGCATGTCGCTGATTAAATTCTTGCCGGGATTTTTTTCAAGATAAGCCGTCGTAAAGTCGCGATTAAAAATTTGCGCGAGCTTGCGTTTATCTTCGGGCGTCGAAAATTTTTTATCCAGAACATCGCGATAAACTTTTACGACCGTCGCAACATATTCGGGACGCTTCATGCGCCCTTCAATCTTCAGCGAAGTCACGCCCGTTTCAATCAGTTGCGGCAAAAGTTCAAGCGTGTTTAAATCCTTGGGACTGAGCAAATACTTTCCCGCGCCGTTCAAAAGATTTTTGCCGTGTTCGTCGACAAGTTCATAGGGCAAGCGGCAAGGTTGCGCACATTTTCCGCGATTGCCCGACCGTCCGCCGATTAACGAACTCATCAGGCATTGCCCCGACCAACATACGCAAAGTGCGCCGTGAATAAAAATTTCAGTCTCAATCGGCGAGGAGCGACAAATTTTTTCAATCTCGTTCAAAGTCAGCTCGCGGCTTAAAACTGCACGAGTAAAGCCCAAATCTGCCAAAACTTTGACGCCTTCCGAATTGTGAATTGTCATTTGCGTTGAGGCGTGCAAGGGAATTTCGGGCGCGATATTTTTTGCGATTGCCGCCGCTCCCAAATCTTGAACCAAAAGCGCGTCAACATTCGCCCGCCGTAAAAATTTTAAATACTCGGCGAACTCGTCAAGCTCCGAATCGGCGATAATCGTATTAACTGTGACGTGAACGGCGACGCCGCGCAGGTGAGCATATTCCACAGCCTTGAGGAGTTGTTCGCCCGCAAAATTTTCGGCATAAGCTCGCGCGCCGAATTTTTCTCCCGCCAAATAAACTGCATTTGCGCCTGCCTCGACTGCCGCTTTAAGTGCGTCAAAACTTCCTGCCGGTGCCAATAACTCAATCAATCTGAACTCCCCCAAAAGTTTCAACAAGCGGCAAGTTGCAAAATTTTTTCGACGACCTGTTCAATATTCAAGTCGGTTGAATCCAAAAGTATCGCGTCTTCGGCTTGGGCAAGCGGTGCAATTTCCCGTTCGGAATCTTGTTTATCGCGCAGGGAAATTTCTTTTTTTATCTGTTCAAAGTCCGCGGCGAAATTTTTTTCTTTAAGTTCCTCGAAACGTCGACGGGCACGTTCCTCAACCGACGCCGTTAAAAATATTTTCAAGTCCGCGTTCGGTAAAACTTGCGTGCCGATGTCGCGTCCGTCCATTATAACTTTTCCTTGCGTTGCCATTTCTCTCTGAAGTTCGGTTAATCTTTTGCGAACGACGCCGAATTTTGCAACGTCGGAAGCTCCGCGGCTGACTTCGGGCGTACGAATTTCTTTGGTGACTTCGTGACCGTCAAGAAAAACTTTTCCCGATTCGTCCAATTTAATATCAATGTTTTGTGTCACGTCTTCGACGGTCTTGCCGCTGAGTAAAACTTTCAACGCGACTGCCCGATACATTGCGCCCGTGTCAATGTAAGTATAACCGAGCCGAGCCGCCACGATTTTTGAAACTGTACTTTTGCCCGCGCCGGCGGGTCCGTCTACCGCAATAATTTTTTTCATTAAATCATTCCCCATTCCTAATTTCTAATTCCTAATTCCTAATTGAATATATCACCTGTAAAAATTTTTTGCAACGCCGCTTTGTTGATAATGATTTTTCGTGATATAATCTGCCCAAAAATTTTTGAAGGACAAAAAGAATGATTACTAAACTTTTAATGTATATCAGCAAGATAAAAATCGAGAAAGCTTTTTTGAAACTCATGGCGACCTGCGCGGTGGGCATGCTTTTAAACATTATGGGCATAATAATCGTCAAAGAATTTCAACTGCCGATTTATCTGGATACAATAGGCACAATTTTTATCGCGGCACTGGGCGGCTATGCTCCGGGTATCGCCGCCGGTTTCCTTACGAATTTTATTGGTTCCTTCTTCGACTCCGAAGAAAGTTATTACGGCATGGTAAGTATTTTGCTCGCGATAACTACAGCTTTTTTGGCGGGCAAAGGTTACTACGAAAAATTTCCGAAAGTTTTATGGACAATACCGTTATCGGTGTTTGTCACGATTTTTTCCGGCACATTTATCGAGGAGATGTTAAGCTTTTCTCTCTCGCTGGATATTACACACGATTTCCTTGAACATTTTTACGAAGAATTTCCCGATAAATCTTTGTCAATTCTGTTGAGTTTCTTTATACTGAAATTTATTCCGCCCGACATCAAAAAAAGATTTAAATTGCTGGGCAAAATGCAAGCTCCCGTTTCCAAGGAAATGCTGACGGCGATAAAAAAAACCAACAACTTTACTTTATCATTGCGCACAAAAATGCTTTCGAGTTTGATGGCAATCACGCTTTTTGTCGCAGCTTTTATCTCCTTCATAAGCTACAGGATTTATCATGATTCGATGGTCGAGGACAGAAAAAAAATCGCCGACGGAATAGTTTCAATGGCAGTCAACGAAATAGACCCCAAACGCATCGACGAATTTTTGGAAAAGGGCTATCAGGCGGAAGGTTACTTCGACGTTGAAAAAAGACTTTACAAAATTCGCGCCAGCAATTCTGACGTAAAATTTTTGTACGTTTATAAAATCATGGAGGACGGTTGCCACGTCGTCTTTGATTTGGATACGGCTACGGTTAAAGCTTCCGAACCCGGCGACATTGAAACCTTCGACGAGTCCTTTGAAGAATATCTTCCCGATTTGCTCGCGGGCAAACCGATTAAACCGATTGAAAACGATGACAAATACGGCTACCTTTTGACGATTTACAAACCCGTTTATAACAGCGTCGGGCAATGCGTCGCCTACGCGGGCATTGATTTTTCCATGGACATTATCAACAACTATGGCAGAATGTTTATCACCAAAGTTATTGCGACGTTCTCCGGCTTGGTCATTTTAATTTTCGTGTTCGTCTTGATGTTGGTCGAGAACAATATCATTTTGCCGGTCAACACGATGGCTTATTGCGCCCGAAATTTTGCTTACGACAGCGAGACGGCTCGCGCACAGAATATCGAATACATGCGGCGTTTGGATATAAAAACGAGAGACGAGATAGAAAATCTTTACTCCGCGTTTTTGAAGACGACTTCGGACAGCATGCACTATTTTGAAAATCTCAAGCGTTCAAAAATTCAGCTGGCGGTCATGGAAGAATTGGCGCACAAAGACGCTTTGACGGGTTTAAAAAATAAAACTGCTTACAACGAATACACCGCCAAATTTGACGCGGACATTGTCGAAGGTCGCGCGAACTTCGCGATAATCATGATTGACGTGAACTTTTTAAAGAAGGTCAACGACACTTACGGGCACGAGTACGGAAATATTTATCTGATTAACGCGGGCAAACTTGCCTGTTCGGTTTTCGGCGAGGATAAAGTTTATCGAATCGGCGGCGATGAATTTGTCGTGGTGCTCGACGGCGAAGCCCTTGCCCGTTGCGAAGAGGACGTATTTGCCATTCGGAGCATGATTACAAAGTTGCAACATGATTCGACGCTGCAACCTTGGGAAAAAGTTTCTGCGGCAATCGGCGTGGCTTATTATCAAGCGGGCGTCGACAAAACTGCGGAAGAAGTTTTCAAGCGCGCGGATGCCGACATGTACAAAAATAAATTGGCAATGAAGGCGACCAGGAAAGATTAGTCCCCCTCTTTACTAAAGAGTGGACTGCGCAGAACCTCGCCGCTTTGATTCGGCTAATCAAAAGAAAAGGCACCTTTTTTCAGTTAGGAGTTAGGAGTTAGGAATTAGGAGTTTGTAGTTGTGGAAGTATTTAAACTCCTCACTCCTCACTCCTAACTGATAGAAGTCCGTGGCGGTCTCGAATTTCTTTATCGTTACTTTTTTTAACAGACTTATTTTTTGGAGTGTGATTAATGAACTGCGGCTTGATAATCCCGACTTTGAACGCGGGCAATCAATTTAAAAAATTACTCAACGGACTCGCCGCGCAGACTTTATCGGCGGAAAAATTAATCGTGGATTCGGAATCGACGGACGACACGGTTAAGCTCGCGAAAAATTTTGGCGTCGAAGTTTTGACGATACCGCGCAAAAATTTTAATCACGGAGCAACGCGACAATTTGCGCTTGAACAACTGCTGAAAAAATTTCCGCTCGACGTGATAATTTTTTTGACGCAAGATGTCTTGTTGCATGACGACGAATCACTTGCAAAACTCGTAAAAATTTTCGACGAAGATAAAACGGTCGGAATGGCTTACGGAAGACAACTGCCGCACTCAGGCGCAACCAATGAGGCAGCGATTTTGCGAGCGTTCAATTATCCGCCCGAAAGTCAGTTGCGTTCCTTCGACGACAGAAAAATTTTCGGAATAAAGACGGCGTTCGCGTCGAATTCATTTGCGGCTTATCGCGTCGAAGCTCTGCAAAGTGTCGGCGGCTTTCCCAATCATGTGCCGCTTTGCGAGGATATGTACGTCGCGGCGAAAATGTTGATGAGCAATTGGAAAATTTTTTACGCGGCGGACGCGCAAGTTTATCACTCGCACAACTACACGGCGGCGCAAGAGTTTCGTCGCTACGTTCAGATTGGAAAATTTCACGCGCAAGAAAGTTGGATTCGAGAAACTTTCGGCTCGGCGGAAGGCGCGGGTAAAAAATTTGTCTTGATGAAACTTTCAATGTTGGCAAAAAAAAATCCCTTGGATTGCTTCGGAGCAATCTTCAGGGACGCCGCAAAATTTTTCGGTTATCGGCTCGGCAGATTAAGTTGAGCTTATTTTTTTAATGAATTATTTTTCCGGGCGTTGACAAGTTCACGGGCGGCAAGTTTCGGATTATCCGCGCCCGCCACCGCCGACACTACGAAGAAACCTTGAACACCCGTAGCGACCAGCGCGGGAATATCTTTGAGTTTGACGCCGCCGCCGACAACGACGGGAATCGGGCTGACTTTTGCAAGTTCGGCAAATTCTTCAAAGCCGTGCGTGATAAATTTTCCGTCCGAAGTTTTTCCGGCGTCAAGTTTCGTTTGAGTTTTATGAAGAGGTCCCGCGCCGAAGTAATCAATTTGCGAAACGTCGGCAGTCTTCACGTAGTCGATAAGTTCTTCCGTCCGTGCGCTCAAGCCGACGATTGAATCGGAGCCGAGAAATTTTCTGCAGACTTCGACGGGAATATCGCTTTGCCCGACGTGTACGCCGTCAACTTTTATGCCCGCTTCACGCGCCGCCAACACGACGTCCAATCTGTCATCGACGAGCAAGGCAACCGAATCGCTTTTACCAAGTTCATGAATCACTTGCGCGGACTTTTCCAAGATAGAAATCATTTCGCGGGCAGTGGCGACTTTTGAACGAATTTGCACGCAAGTAAAACCTTCGCCGACAGCCGCCGCGACAATTTCCTCGATGGGACGATTACAATTTTCCGGACCGATAACCAGATAAGCCGAAATGTCCAAATGCTCGCGAATGCTCATTTTCTGCCTCCGATACGTCCGAGAGTAGCTCTTATTCTGTCTTCGACCGATTGAGGTTTTTCTTCGACGGGCGGTTTAGGTTTTTCTTCCAATGCCTCGTTAAGTCTGTCGATTTTTCCTTCCATAGTGTTTTCAAAGCCGGGGCGAATGTCCGCTTTCAAAACGACTTCGGTACGAATTCCCTTTTCAGCCAAAACGAACGTCGCACGCTTGACGACTTCCATAACCGAATCCCAATCGCCTTCAATCTCGGTGAACATCGAGTAAGTTTTATTCGGCAAGCCCGATTTGCGAATGACCTTCACGACTTCGGCGACGTGTTTGCTGAGTTCGTCTCCGACACCGACGGGCGCAATGGAAACTGCAATCAACGTATTCACTTAAATCACTCCAAAATTACAAAGAGAAATCGAACATGTTTTCAAAGGAACCGACGACGCGAAAATTGCCCGCGACTTCCTCTGCCGTCAATTTATACAAATTATCCAAGAAATTAACTTTGAAACTCGCGGGCGCGTCGAATTCGGCTGCTTTAGTTCCCGCCAAATTAAACATGGTCGTCGCCGTGAGTGCCGCAATAAACGGAGTGGCAACCGCCAAGTAAATTGCCATGACGCCGCCCAAGGCACAACCGCTGCCCGTAATTTTCGTGAACAGTTCCGAGCCGCCCGCGCAGAGAATTTCTTCTTTGCCGTCGGTGATGAAATCTTCCTCGCCGGAAACTGCGACCGCATTGCCCGTGAATTTTGCCAGGGCAAGTGCCGCCGGTTTAGCCGAAGAAACTTTTTCTGTCGACTCAACACCGTGAACCAGTCCGCCCGAATCTTCAATCAAGTCCCAGAGTTTGGCGAGTGCAATTATTTCCGAAGCGTTTCCGCGAATGATTGTCGGCTTGAAAATTTTTAACTGCTTCAAGATGTCGGTGCGCAAACTCGATAAGCCGATACCGACGGGGTCAAGTACCCAAGGCGTGTTATTCGCTGTCAGAGCTTTCGCCGTCCGAGGCAATGTTTCCGCGTAGAAAGGCATCGCCGTGCCCATGTTGATGTAAAATGCCGGCGCGATTTTTGCGATTGATTCACACTCGTCCGCCAAATAGAGCATAGCTGCCGAGCCGCCGACTGCCAACTGAGCATTTGCCACAAAATCTTGAGTGACGGTGTTGGTTATCGACGGAGCCATTGGATTTTTCTCGCGCACCTCATTGACTGCCCGTGCCAATGCCGAGCTGATTTCTTGTTCTGTCAAAATAATCCCTCCTTAAACCCAAAAGGACGCTGCCGCACGCAACGCCCTTGTTATTTTCAATATTGGTGACGCCTAAGGGATTCGAACCCTTGAACCCGCCGTGAGAGGGCGGTGTCTTAACCACTTGACGAAGGCGCCAAATCACTGTGGCGCATGATAGCATACTTAAAATTTTTCGTCAAGTAAAAGTTTCGGGCGAAATGCAAGATAAATTGATCGATAAGCCTATTTTTTTCAGAACAGAACAAAATCCTTTAACGAAAAGTTTCCTCCAAACTTGTTATGATTTTAGTACCTGAGGATTATAAGATTATTACAACTTCTGTCGACTCAATGATTAAAATTTCTCACAAGCATCGTTTTGCGAAATTATAATCGGCGCGGAATTTTTTTACAAGTATTAATCGCCCAAAAAAATTTTTTGTCGGCTATTACATTGCCCGCCGCCAATTTGATACAATCAGTAAAAACTTTGACGGAGGAATTATTCATGGCATCAAGACGCAAGGCAATTCGAGCAGGAATTTTATTCATCACGATTTTGATTATCAGCGGCGTAGTTTTAATGTATCGCGGCAATGATGCAGTTTTCTTGGCGACGGAAAAAAAGGACGGCATTTTGACGGCGGAGCAAATAAAATTGTCTTTCGATTCGGTCGGCGGAAGATTGATTAACGAAGCGGTCCGCGAAGGACAAGAAGTCAAAGCAGGTCAAGTCGTCATGGAAATCGACTCGACGGATACAAATTTGGCGATAGAAAAACTCAAGGCGCAAATCGCTCAACTCGACGCGCAAATTAATTCGACATCGGGCAACATGCAGACGACGCTTTTTAAAGTCACGAACGACGAGCAACAATCTTTCCGACAAATCGACAGTCAACGCGGCGCAGTCTCGGCGGCTCAAGCGACACTTTCCAACGCCGAACTTGATTATAAACGCAAGACGGAACTTTTCAAGAACGGCGCGATAGCCAAAGCTCAGCTCGACGATGCAACCATGACACTCAATGTGGCGCGCGCGAACGTCGACACTCAACAACAACTGCTTGACAGACTTTTGGCGGGCGTCACAGATACCGGCGCAACCGATTCGCTCAACTTGCCGACGATTCAGCAGGAACGCGCCTCGGCAGAAAATATTCAACACGACATAAACGCACTCACTCAGCAGAAAAAAATGTTGGAAGTTCAGCTTAAGGAATTGGAAGTTGCAAAATCCCGCTTGACATTGCACGCGCCCGAAGACGGAAAAATTTTATCAATCCTCCAAAAGCAGGGCGAAATGATTGCTCCGAATGTGCCCGTAATTTTGCTCGAATCAAAAAGAATTTATTACGACATTTATCTTTCGGAAGAACAGGCAATAAATCTGCGCGAGGGCGACGAAATAATTTGCAAGACGGTCGCGGGAGATAAAAAAGTTCGCGGGACAATCCGATTGTTGACGCAAGCTCCGGGGTTTGCAGATTTAAGACAATCGCGCGAAAAAGGTCAAGCTGATTTATCGGCGTTCCAAGTGCGCATTTACATTGACGAGCCGGAAAAAGTTTTGTCGGGACAAACTGTGACAGTGGAGTTTTAAAAATGGGATTCATAAATTCACTCAAAGACGAAGTAAAATTTTTGTTCAGCGGCAAGGGTATGCCCTACGAAAAAGTTTGCTTGACCGTCGCGATGATTATCAGCGTGTTCTTGAGTGTTTTGCTCGCCGGAAATTTCGCCAAAGATGCGCCCGTCATAATTATCGACCTGGACAACTCCAAATACAGCCGCGAACTTATCACGCAGATTGATTCTTCCGAGTACATGCGCGTTAAGGCGATTATAAACGCCGCCGCCAATCCCGAAGAACTTTTTTATCGTGACGAGGCTGACGCCGTGATTTATCTGCCGCAAGGTCTGGAGAAAAATTTTTACAACGGAAGTTCCGCGCCCGTCGGAATTTTTTACGACAACTCGAACACCGCGCAGACCGCCGACATCAAAGTTGCAATGAACGAATTGATTGCAATTAACAACGCAATGGCAAATTCTCAAACTTCGGGCGGTTTAGTTTTAAACGACAGAAATTTATTCAATCCTGCCGGCTCGACCTCGAATACGCAGACGCAGGGATTTTTATTTTTCTTCGGGTCAATGTTCTTTGTCTTCGCGACAATCGGAATGGTGCCGCGCTTGCGACTGACTAAACAGCTGGACAAAATTTTAATGGACGGAACGCCGTGGGATTTGCTCGGCAGAATTATTCCTTACTCGGCGTGCATGGTCGTATCATTTTTTTTCGGGCTGGCTATTTTGAGAATTTGGGGCGATTTGGTTTTCAGCGGGCGCGTCATAGATTTTTTGCTGATTCAAATTCTTTTCGCACTGATGCTCGGAATGTTAAGCATAACGATTGGTTGGACGGCATCTAATCCGGGCATTGCTTCAAGCCGCATGATTTTATTTATTCCGGGCGGATTTATCTTGGGCGGCGTGACAAGTCCGCTGTCGCATTTATCTGATTGGGTCGTAACGGCGTCGCATATCTTCCCGCTCACATGGGAATTTCATTTCACGCGCGACATAATTCAACGCGGCGCAACTTTATCGCAAATCAGTTCGGAAATCGGCGCGTTCATGATTTATGTTTCAATCGTGGCAATTTTATTGGCGTTAAGGTTTGAAACGAAACGCAACGACTTAATTAAATCGCGGCAGGAAGAAACGCTGCAGGGAATTCAAATGCCCGTCGAAAGCTCAGAAGAAGTTTTGGTAAAAAATATTTTGGTGCCGACGGACGGTTCGGGGCAAGCGTTCAAAGCGTTATTGCAAGCGATTAACATTGCCGAGGCTTGGGGCGCGCGAATAACTTTGCTGATGTGTGTAAAAATTGACGAAGATATTTCGGCATTCGAGCAGGTGAGTTTAAGCGGCTACATTCCCTCCGAACTCAACGCCGCCGCTTATGAATTTTTAAACGAACTGCGGCAAGTCGTTCCGCGCGAAATTGATGTTAAAACTCGTGTGGAAGTCGGCGAGCCGGCTGAAGAGATTGTCAACGCGGCGAATGATTATGATTTGGTCGTCATGGGCAATCGCGGTTTCGGCGGCATGGACTCGGAAAGTTTTGGCAGCGTCGCAAAATTCGTGCAAGATAATTGTCCAAAGCCCGTGATTTTTGCCAAGGGTATGCCTTCCGATTGGGACGACGAAAATAATTTTGTCGGCGGCGCGAATACTTGGAAGGATTAAATTTGCCAATAAAAAATCTCCCGCGATGATTTCACGGGAGATAATTTTTTTATCACGCCAATTTTTTTTCGTAATTCTTCGGACGTTTCGGGCGCGGTAAATGAGGATTGACGGGTTTAAATTCTTTAAGCTCCTCGTCAGTCAATTCGGGGCAATCCTCGTCATAAACAATCGGACGATTTTTCAACGCCGCAATCTCCGCTTTTTGCTCAGGTGTCAACGGAACGTCAAACCTTAGAAGTTGTTTTCACAGAGAGAAAGTTACAAAAGGGGGTGCGGACAAAAAGTTGGACTAAGCAACCAATCGCAACTTTTGTCGATAATCTCTCGGACTTAAAAAGCCAAGAGATTTTTTTATCCGTTCCTCGTTATACCAATGCAAATAATCATCAAGAGCAGAAATAAAATCCTTAATCGAATAATTCTTCCAATCGCGTCCGTAGAAAAATTCATTTTTCAAGCGACCGAAGAAACCCTCGCAAGCAGAATTGTCCGGCGAGCAACTCTTCGCAGACATTGACCGAATCAACGAGTTCTTCTCCATAAGTTCTATCCGGTCGAGCCACTTGGCAACCTCTGTCCGTGTGCACTATCGGATGTTCGTCATCTTTTAATTTACTGACCGCTTGAACGAGCATTTCATTTACTAAGACGGCATTAGGATTTGTTCCCGCCGTCCACGCCACTATCCTTCCGTCGCTATGCCAATATCGGCGACAGATACACCTTGCCCGCCGGAATTGCAAATTCAGTAATGTCACTGAGCCATTTCTCATTTGGCTTGACGGCGTGGAAGTTTCGTGCAATGAGATTTGCCGGTGCCGGCGTTATCTCTCCTTTGTATGAACGATATTTTCTCGTGCGTTTGCTTTTGACTTGAAGCTCTTCTTCTCTCATCAGTCGTCGAACGACTTTCTCCGACACCCGAATATTTTCCTTGATTAAAAGTGCATGGATTCTGCGATAGCCGTAACGCGCTTTGCTCTCTTTAAACAGTTCCCGAACTTTTTCTCGCAATGTCCGATACTTGTCAAACTTCGACGCCTTCACGTAGTAACAGCTACTCTTTGACAAGCGAACTTTCACCAAAAGTTGCGGCAGTGAATATTTATTCCGCAAGGCATCAACCATCGTTGCCTTTTTTTCGGGTTGACGCCGCGGTCTTTTTTTAAGATTTTTACCTCCTCGTTGAGTATATCAATCTCCATTTGCATTTCCCGTATTTGTGCTTTCAGTTCTTCAATTTCTTTTGACGACGCGCTTGGCTCTTCCCTATAGCAATTCCATGAAATATCAATAATGACAAAAATGATAAAAACAGTTGCAATAAAAAACGGGTGAAAAAATATGAGTAAAAAAATTTTAAGTGAAGATTCCCGTGAAAGATTAGTAGCTGCATATGAAAAAACAAAAGATATAGCTTCCGTTGCCCTCATGTTTGGAGTGGCTCAAAGTACAGTCTACAGACTCGCCGCTCAAATAGCGGGTCTTTAGCTCTTCAA
>JAFSOQ010000054.1 GCA_017446845.1 Selenomonadaceae bacterium
GCAGTTAAACAAAGAGCTGTGGTCAGAATCTCCAGTAAGCCATATTTTGGAAGGAAGTCAAAACTAATCCACAACATCATTTGAATTGTACCACGTCCTTGGAGAGGGACGCTAATAACTACTACTTTGATTATACGAGGTTGTTAAATGAAGAAATGCACAGTTCAAATCGTGGCGGACGTCGTTAATCGCTTGGCTCCGCGCAGATTCGCCGAAGAGTGGGACAATCCCGGACTTTTAATCGGCGACCCTTTGTCGGAAGTAAAAAAAATTTTCGTCTGCCTCGACGTACTCGACAAAAATATTTCGCAGGCGATTGAACTCGACGCCCAATTAATCGTCGCGCATCACCCGCTGATTTTCCGCGCGATAAAAAATGTCCGTTTCGATTTACCGCTCGGAAATAAAATTGCTCGGCTGATAAAAAATAATTTGGCGGTCTTCGCGGTGCACACAAATCTTGACAGCGCGGAGGGCGGCGTTAATGATGTCTTGGCAAAAAAAATCGGGCTGGTCGATGTGAAATTGCTCGGCGAAGAAGAATTTTCTATGGGCAGGCTCGGAAATCTTGAAGTGCCAATGACTGCCGTTGAATTTGCTCAACACGTAAAAAAATCCCTGAATGCCGATAATGTTCGTTTGATTGACGCGGGAAATTTTTTAATCGGCAAAGTCGGAGTGTGCGGCGGTGCCGGCGCAGATTTTATTCAGAAGGCAAAATTTTTCGGAGCGCAAGCGTTCGTTACGGGCGACGTTAAATATCACGAGGCTCAAGCCGCCGTCGAAAATGAAATTCACGTTGTGGACGCGGGACACTTCTCCACCGAGTTTCCGATTGTCCACGAGCTTGCCGAATACCTTCGCGACGAATTAAAAAATTTCGACGTTGAGATTTTCGAGGACACGACCGCCAAAGATTTTTTTCAAAACATTTGACTTGAAGTTGGCTTTAGCTGATAAACTTGCAGAATAAATTTTTAGTCGGAGTGATATTTATGACAATAGGCGAAGTCAGTGAGAAATACGACTTGACGACGGACACGCTGAGATATTACGAACGAATCGGGCTGATACCGCCGGTGCCGCGCAAGAAAAACGGAATACGCGACTTTGACGAGACGGCTTGCAGTTGGGTAAGCTTTGTAAAGTGCATGAGGAGCGCGGGCGTGCAAATCGAGGCGTTGATAGAATATGTCACGCTTATGCAAAAAGACACCGGACTTGAGCGGCGCAAAGATATTTTAATCGAACAACGGGCGCGGCTCCAAAAACAGGCGGAACATTTAAAAACGACGATTGAACGGCTTGATTATAAAATCGAACATTACGAAGAACTTATCTTAAAAAAGAATTGAAAAATGTTCAAGCGGTCTCGTAGGGTAAGCGGGACTGTTTTTTTTTTGAGCAATCGTATAAAATATCTTCGAGGTGAAATAAACTTTGGATTCGATAAAAATTCGCGGTGCTCGCGTTCACAACTTGAAAAATATCAGCGTCGAAATTCCGCGCGATAAACTCGTCGTGATAACCGGCGTGTCGGGCAGCGGGAAAAGTTCGCTCGCCTTCGATACCATTTACGCGGAAGGTCAGCGGCGTTATATGGAATCGCTTTCCAGTTATGCCCGACAATTTTTGGGACTGCCCGATAAACCCGATGTTGAGTTGATTGAGGGTTTAAGCCCGGCGATTGCGATTAATCAGAAGACGACAAATAATAATCCGCGCTCGACCGTCGGCACCGTCACTGAAATTTATGACTACCTGCGACTTTTATTCGCCCGAATCGGCAAGCCGCATTGTCCGAAGTGTGGCAAGCCCGTCAAAAGTCAGAGCGTCGACCAAATTCTTGCGCAGATTTTATCTTTGCCCGAAGGTACGAAATTTTCTTTGCTCGCCCCGCTTGTCAATCAAAAGAAGGGCACGCACAAAGATACTCTCGACAAGTTGAGCGCGGCGGGTTTCGTCAGAGTTAAAGTCGACGGAAAAATTTACGAACTCGGCGAAGAAATTTCCCTCGTCAAAACCAAAAAACATTCGATTGAACTTATCGTTGACCGTTTGGTTAATCGCGCGGGAATTCGTTCCAGATTGGCTGATTCTTTGGAGACCGCGCTGAAATTCGGCAACGGAATTGTTTTCGTGGAGACGGAAGAAAAAATTTTGACGTTCAGCGAAAAAAATGCCTGCGTCGATTGCGGAATAAGTTTGCCCGAAATTACGCCGCAACTTTTTTCCTTCAACAGCCCGAAAGGTGCTTGCCCGAAATGCAACGGTCTCGGAAAAATTTTCGACTTGCGCGAATGGTCGACGATGTATGAATGGATGATTGCCGTTCACGAATTCAAAACGACAGATTTGCCCGAAGACACTTGTCCCGCTTGCCACGGTCACAGATTGAATCCCGAAGCGTTGAGTGTGACTGTCGGCGAAAAAAATGTCGCGCAGGTCGTCGACATGTCGGTTGACGCTTGCAAAAAATTTTTCTCCGCGCTTGAACTCGACGCGACCGATAAAAAAATTTCCGCGCAAGTTCTCAAGGAAATTAATTCGCGGCTGAAATTTTTATGCGACGTCGGACTTGATTATTTAAGCTTGTCAAGAAAATCAGCGACGTTGAGCGGCGGCGAATCCCAGCGAATCAGATTGGCGACACAAATCGGTTCGGCTTTAACGGGCGTGCTTTACGTTTTGGACGAGCCGTCAATCGGACTTCACCAACACGATAATCAAAAACTTTTGGCGACGTTAAAAAATCTGCGCGACTTGGGCAATACTTTAATCGTTGTCGAACACGACGAAGAGACAATCCGCGCGGCAGATGAAATCGTCGACATAGGACGCGGCGCAGGCAAAAACGGCGGCGAAGTCATTGCGCAAGGAACGGCTGATGAAATTTCTGCAGAAAAAAATTCTCTGACGGGCGATTACTTGAGCGGCAGAAAAATTATTCCCGTTCCTACAATTCGACGCGATATTTCTCAAACTTTGGACTTCACCGACGCCAATAAAAATAATCTCAAAAATATTTCCGTGAAAATTCCGCTGCGTGCTTTGACGTTGATAACGGGCGTAAGCGGTTCGGGCAAGTCGACGCTCGTCGAAGAAATTATTTATCCGCGCTTGAAGGGAATTGAACTTGAGCCGCTCGGAATCAGCAAGGTGACGATGATTGACCAAGACCCGATTGGCAGGACGCCGCGTTCAAACATTGCGACTTACACGGGCGTTGCCGACCATATCCGAAAACTTTTCGCCGAAACCAACGGAGCAAAACTTCGCGGCTACAAGGCGGGACGATTCAGTTTCAACGTCAAGGGCGGTCGTTGCGAGAGTTGCGGCGGTAACGGCGTTTTGAAAATCCCGATGAACTTTTTGCCCGATGTTTACGTTACCTGCGACGTCTGCAAGGGCGCGAGATTCAACGCCGAAACTTTGGAAGTCAAATACAAAGGCAAAAATATTTCCGACGTTTTGAAAATGCCCGTCGACGATGCTTTGGAATTTTTCGAGAACGTTCCGACGATTAAACGCATGCTGCAAGTTTTGCACGACGTGGGCTTGGGTTATATCGAACTCGGACAATCGGCAAATACTTTCAGCGGCGGCGAGGCTCAACGCGTCAAACTTGCTTACGAATTGGCGCGACCGCTCGGCAGGGCGGCGAATATTTACATCATGGACGAGCCGACGACAGGTTTGCACTTCGACGATGTGAAAAAATTAATCGACGTGATTCAAAGGCTCGTAAATCGCGGCGACACCGTAATTATCATTGAGCACAATTTGGACGTGATAAAATGCGCCGATTACATTATCGACCTGGGACCCGACGGCGGCGATAAGGGCGGAGAAGTTGTAGCTTGCGGCACGCCCGAAGAAGTTGCCCGCGTCGAAAATTCTTATACCGGTCAAGCGTTGAAAAAAATTTTGTCATAAAAAAATTGCTGCCGTTTTGAAAATTTTTTCAACATGGCGGGAATTTTTTTGAAGTGTAATAACCTTGCATTTTAAATTTGGAGGATTTTAAATGGACACGAAAATTTTAAAGGGAATGTTATTGGGCTTGGCAGTCGGCGATGCGTTGGGCGTTCCCGTCGAATTTGAATCGCGCAGAAGATTGAAAAGTAATCCGGTTACGAATATGCGCAGCGGCGGTTCGTGGGGACAAGACGCGGGCACTTGGTCGGACGATACCGGCTTGACGATTGCGGCTATGGAAAGTATTTCGCGGCTCGGCAAAATTGATTATCAAGACGTCATGGAAAATTTTTTGCGCTGGTACGAAAAAGGCGATTTCACAGCGACGGGCGAACGCTTTGACATCGGCATTACGACCCGTTCGGCTATCGTGAGGTTTGCGAGAAAAATTTTACCGCCGACCAAATGCGGTGCGACTGACGAAAAAGCCAACGGCAACGGCTCATTGATGAGGATTTTGCCCGCGACGTTGTATCTTTTCGGCACGCGCGGAAAAATCGGCGACGATGAATTAAAAATTATTCACGACTTCTCCGCGCTGACTCACGGGCACATTATCAGCAAAATGGCTTGCGGAATTTATTCGCTGATTGCCGCACAACTTTTGAGCGGGAAAAATATTTCGGAAGCTTTTACACTCGGCATGAGCGACGCAAAAAATTTTTACGGCGCAGACGAAACTTTTAAAAATTTTTCTCGGCTCTGCGACGAAAATTTTGCCGCGCTTCCCGAAAATGAAATTTCAGCTTCGGGCTACGTCCTCGACACTTTGGAGGCGGCTCTGTGGTGCCTGCTGAATACCGACAATTATAAATCACTCGCGCTTAAAGCCGTGAACTTGGGAGAGGATACGGACACGGTTGGAGCAGTCGCGGGCGGACTTGCAGGAATCATTTACGGCGCGGAATCAATTCCCGTTGAGTGGCTCAACATTTTAAAGCGGCGCGATTATCTGGAAAAAATTTGCGACGACTTTGCTGCTCTCTTTGGCGGGAAGGACTGAATTCTTTTGAACGTTGTTTTGTATTTTAAAGAAGTCGGCGATTTAATGCAGGGACTTCATGCCGTCGAGGAAGTAAGCAAGCGCGTCGGAAAAATTTCGGTTACTCTTGCCTCTCGCGAAAAAATTGAATTCGGCGCGGACGGTCAAATTTTTTTTGTCGATACCTTGGACGAAATTTCTTTAAACGCATTTGACTATATAATTTCTTCCGTTGATTCTTTACAGGTTGATTTCCCGTCGGAAAAAATTTTTACTCCCGCGCAGTTCACAAAAAAATTTTTAAGCGACAATCGTCCGAATTTGTTGTTCTTCACCTATGCAAATGCAAGGTATCATATTTTCGCCACGCTTTATCCGCTCTTTGCATTGATTTCCAATCCGGAAGCCGTCGTTGAGATTATCCTCTCGGACTATGAAGCCTTCGCAAATTATTATACAAACGTCATAAAATTCTACGACACGACTTATCCCGGAAAAGTTCGTTACACGCCTGTTGACGCGAAAAATATTTTGCCGAACTCCGTCAGATTTTTGGTGCAGCCGACGCTCAAGGCGAAGTACGTTTATATCGGTGACGTTGATATTTTTTTGTTGGAAGATGTTTTGAGTTATCAGCTTGATTTTATGGCGAGACATCAAAGCGATTTCGGAAATGTTTTGCGAAACGATCATCAGTTGACGGGCTTGCATTTCATTCCCTACGAAAAAATGTATTCCGTCAAAATTCCGAACAACACAGACCTTTCTCGGACAAATGATGAAGTTTTACTTTGTCACCTCATGCGAGAAAAAAATTTGCGTTTTCCAATCAAAGCGACACTTGCGGAACGGAAAATTCATGGCGTGCACATAAGTTTATTTTCGCGCCCGCCGCTCATGTCCGTGACGACTTTTGATAAACCGACTGACTTTCCGTCATGGGGACCGCGTGAATCCGTTGAAAAATATCTGGACGTTCGCTATACCGAGCCGATAAAAAATTTTATTGATTGCATTCACACGACACAAATAAAATTGCGCCGCTTGATTCAATTTGTCGACATGTGGGCATTTTTTTTGAAACATAATCCCGACGAAATTTTATCTCCTTAAAAAAGCGTCTTGACATTTTGTTGAATTGGGATTATTATACCGCCTGTGATTCGGCGGAGGACGCCGAGTAAAGATTGAATTTCCTGTAGGAGGCAGATATTTATGATAAAGCCACTTGGAGACAGAGTTGTTGTAGAAGTAGCCGAAGTCGAACTCAAAACTAAGAGCGGCATCATTATGCCCGAAACGTCCAAAGAGAAACCGCAAAAGGGCAAAGTCGTTGCAGTCGGCACCGGCAAACTCCTCGACAACGGCACGCGTGCAGCCATGGAAGTTAAAGTCGACGACGAAGTTATTTTCAACAAGTACGCGGGTAGCGAAGTCAAGGTGGACGACAAAGATTATCTCGTTATTCGCGAGAGTGACATTTTGGCAATTCTTTGATTAGGAACTAGGAACTAATTTTTCCCCTAAATCCTAACTCCTAAATCCTAACTTGGAGGTAAATATTTTATGGCAAAAGAAATTTTGTTCGATGAGGAAGCTCGTCGTGCGCTCAGTCGCGGTGTAGACGCGCTGGCTAATGCTGTTAAAGTTACGCTCGGTCCCAAAGGCCGCAACGTTGTTCTTGAAAAAAAATTCGGCGCACCGTCCATAACCAATGACGGCGTGACGATTGCTCGCGACATTGAACTTGAAGATCATTTCGAGAATATGGGCGCGCAACTCGTTAAAGAAGTCGCAACCAAGACCAACGACGTTGCCGGCGACGGCACCACGACCGCAACTCTCCTTGCTCAAGCTATCGTTCGCGAAGGTTTGAAAAACGTCGTGGCGGGCGCAAACCCCATGATTATCAAAAGGGGTATCGAAGCGGCAGTTGCCAAACTCGTCGACGAAATTAAAAATAACGCTAAAAAAGTCGAAGGCAAAGAGGCTATCGCGCAGGTTGCGTCCATTTCCTCAAGCGACACCGAAATCGGTCAGCTTATCGCCGACGCTATGGAAAAAGTCGGCAATGACGGCGTTATCACCGTCGAAGAGTCCAAGACCATGACGACCAATCTTAAAGTCGTCGAAGGTATGCAATTCGACCGCGGATATATTTCGCCCTACATGGTCACCGACACCGACAAAATGGAAGCCGTCCTTGACGACCCGTACATCCTCTTGACCGACAGAAAAATTTCTTCGATTCA
>JAFSOQ010000055.1 GCA_017446845.1 Selenomonadaceae bacterium
ATAGCCTTGGTCTTCTTCAGGCACGAACGTCGACGGGAGCCGTTGATAAATCGTCCATGTGCAACCGAGAATAATCAGCAGGAAGACTATCGCGAGCTTTGAACGTTTGATAAACGCCGCGACAATTCCGACGTAACCGTTTTTCGTGCGGTCGAACCAGTTGTTAAAGCCGTCAAAGAATTTGTCGAAGATACCTTTCTTTTTGTTCGGGTCTTTAGGTTTAAGGATCATGGCGCAAAGTGCCGGCGTCAAAGTCAGCGCGACGAATGCCGACAAGCCCATAGAAATTGCAATCGTCAGCGCGAACTGTCGATACAAAACACCCATCATGCCGCCCAAAAATGCAACGGGCACGAACACCGCCGCGAGTACGAACGCAATCGCCACGACCGGTCCTTGAACTTCGTCCATTGCGCGTTCGGTTGCGTCAACGGGTTGCAGTCCCTCTTCCATGTGGTGTTCGACGTTTTCTATAACGACAATCGCGTCGTCGACGACCAGACCGATTGCCAAAACCATTGCGAACAAAGTCAGCGTGTTGATTGAGAAACCGAGGATTATAAACGCCGTGAACGTTCCGATTAACGAGACGGGAACGGCAAGCAACGGGATTAACGTCGCGCGCCAACTCTGCAGGAAAATAAAAATAACGAACACGACGAGAGCCAACGCCTCAACAAAAGTGTGAACAACTTCTTCGATTGAAGCGCGGATATAATCTGTGCTGTCGAAAATTTCGTTGATGTAAAGATTCGGCGGCAAGTTTGGGCGTTGACGCTCGATAATGTCTTGCACGCCGCGAACGGTCGTCATTGCGTTAGCGTCGGAGGTGAGCTGAATGCCGAAGCCGACAGCAGGATAGCCGTTGAATTTTGCAACGATGTTGTTCATGCGTTGCCCCGGCTCGATTCGCGCAACGTCCTTCATATAAACAAAAGTTCCGTCGCTGCGACTCTTCAAGATAATATTGCCGAACTCTTCCATTTCGGACAAACGACCTTGAACTTTGCCGGTGAATTGTTTTTCTTGCCCGTTTGCCAGCGGCATTGAACCGATAGTACCTGCGGCGGCTTGCAAGTTTTGTTCGTTAATGGCGGCGGCAACTTCGGCAATCGTCAAGTCAAGCTCGGCAAGTTTGTCGGGATTGAGCCAAATGCGCATTGAATAATCGGAGCCGAAGATTTGAACATCACCGACGCCGTCGACGCGCTTAATCTCATCCATAAGATAAATATCGGCGTAGTTTTTCATAAAGGCGCGGTCGTATTCTCCGGTTGGCGAATACATTGACAGGAACAACGCCATTTCATTTGACGCCTTGCGAGTGGTAACGCCTTGCCGCTGAACGTCGGTGGGCAAGCTTGCGTTTGCAATGGCGACGTTGTTCTGAACTTTAACGGAGTCCATGTCGCCGTCGGTGCCGACTTCAAAGATGACTTGCAAGCTGTAACGACCGGTGTCGTCGCTGTTTGAGCTCATGTAGTCCATGCCGTCGGTGCCGTTTACTTGTTGTTCAATGACCTGCGCTATTGTCTCGTTGACGACACCGGCATTTGCGCCCGTGTAAGTCGTGCTGACAGAAATTGTCGGCGGAGCAATTTGCGGATATTGCGCGATTGGAAGTTGAAGTGCCGCGAGAATTCCGACGAGCGTAATTATCAAGGCAATAACTATCGCGAATATCGGTCGATGGATAAAAAATTTTGCCATAAGCATTAACTCCTCAGTTTTCAAAATAAATTTTTTCGTCCAAAAGATTTTCTGTCCGCGCCAACACCGTCGTCAAAGCCGTGTTTGAAACGAGATTCACGCAGGTAGCAATTCTGTCGCTCAAAGCGTCAAGACAAAACATCAACGCCGCAACTTCTTCCGGAACGCCGAAGTAGCCGACAATGGTTACAACGCAAATAACGTAAGCCGCAGGAACCGCCGGTGCTCCAAAGGACAATGCCAATGACAAGAAGGAAACCAAAACGACAGTTTGCAAATCAAGTTCAACGCCGTACATTCGCAAGAACATAAAGCATAAAGTAATAAAATAAATCATACAACCTGCCTGAGGGAGGCTCGTGCCAATCGGAATGGCAAATGAAGAAATTTTCGGCGCAATACCAAGTTTATCTGTACATAATTGCATCATGGCGGGCATAACGACGCTTGAACTGCTCGTTGCGAAAGTCGGCGGTAAAAGTGTGCTGACTTTTGCTGCGAAGAGCTTAAACAAAATTTTCCCGACACGCCAAATAAAAATCATGAAAAAAGTAACCATCACTAAGGCGGCAATTAATTGCCCGACAAGCAGTTTTGAAATAATTCCGCAAATCAATCCGCCGACAATGCACGCTATCGTTATAATCGCTTGCGCATTGCTTTTACTGCGGACGTTAATCGTGACGATGTTGCAATTTTGTTTGTAGAGCCAATTTAATTTTTGACGATTGGCTTTAAGAATCATCACGGTGAAATAATCGTCGTCGTCGGTGTCTTCGTTCCAATCGGCGACTTCGACAAGCGGATTGTAAGGCGAATTCTCCGACGTCATTTGTATTTGAACTTTACCGAAAAATTTTTTGAGGACTTGAACTTTGACTTGCACGTCTTTGTCTTTGTTGACCATGCGCCAAAAAATTTCTTCAAGCAAAAGTTGAGCCGACAAAATATCTTTTTTCTCGATTTTTAATTGCTCAAGCTGCGTTTCAAGTTGGTCGGTCATATCCGAAAAATTTTCCGCGTTCATCAAAAAATATTTCATTCCCCTAATCTCTAATCACTAAAATCATTTGCTGCGCAGATTGTCGGGAGCGTTCGGATTTGTATTGGGCGCAGTAAGTCCGGCGTCCGCGTCATAAGTGCTCACGACATTTGCAAGAGTAAAGCCCATTTCGCCGGGCGTGACGGTTTTAACATCAAGTTCGACGCCTTCGCGCAAATTCGTCAAACCTTCGACGACAACGGTATCGTTCGTGCTGATTCCCTTCGTGACGATGAAATAACTTCCGACTTGGTCGCCGAGTTCGACGGTGCGCGCCTCAGATTTATTTCCGTTTCCTACGACCATGACAAAGGATTTTCCCAAAAGTTGTTGAACGGAACGTTGAGGAACTAAAATTGCATTGGGGAAAACCTCACCGGTAAGTTTGACGCGGGCGAACATGCCGGGCATCAAAAGTCCGCTGGGATTCGGGAAAATTGCTTTCATAATAAGTGAGCCTGTGCTGTTGGCAAGTTCGCGGTCAACTTCGACGATACGACCCTCGAAAGGATATTCTTTACCGTCGGCAAGAGTTATCGTCACGGCAATCGGGTTGTGGTCGGATTGCATACCTTGCACTGTCATGAACCGCAGATAATCCGATTCGCTGATTGAAAACTGTACAAAAATCGGGTCGGGCGCGCCGAGTGTAACCAAAGTTGTTTGACCTTGCGTCACGAAAGTTCCGACTGCCACATCGTCAACGCCGAGTTGACCTGTCATTGGCGAATAAATTTTCGTGTCGTCAAGATTTTCCTGCGCAGTTCTCAAAGCGGCTTGGCAGGCGTAAATTGCCGCCTCGTTAGCCGCACACGTCGCCTCATCTGCGCGGACTTTTGCTGCTTGAGTTGTGACGACCTGTTCGGGAATTGCCGATTCTTTAAAAAGTTCTTCATCGCGGCGCAGGTCGGTTAAAGAATTGTTGTAAGTTGCTATCGATTGCTGGAGAACCGCTTCTGCTTGAGCTAAATCGGCTTGCGCTCGGAGCACGGCGGATCTGTACTGTCGTGAATCAATTTGATAAAGCAACTGACCTTGTTCGACGAATTGTCCGCCGACAATGTATTTTTCTACGATGTTGCCCGAAACTTTTGATTGAACTTTAACTTCCTCTGTGCCGACAAGATGTCCCGCGTATTCGCTGGCAAGCGGCGTATCGCGTCGGATAACTTTCATTGCTTTGACTTGCGCCTTTTGAACTTGAGCCTGCTGCTGTTTGTCGTCGCCGCCGCAGCCGCTGAACATTATCGAAGACGCGGTCAAAACTGCCGCTATTGTCATCAATTTGGCTCTTGATAAAACCACTTCGACCCCTCCCGTTTCCTCAAAAAGTTACAAAGGAATTTTAAGGTTTTAGGTGCTAAATGTCAATTTGAACTTGCGCGAATAATGCGCTATAATACAAAAGGGGGATGATTGTTATGAAAAAGATTTTTAACCTGAATGCAGGACGACAAATTAAAATCGGCGGCAAAACTTTAGTGGTGGGAATTTTAAACTTTACGCCCGATTCATTTTCTGACGGCGGAAAATATTATTCCGTCGACGCGGCAACGGCTCACGTGGCGCAATTAATCGAATACGGCGCGGACATTATTGACTTGGGTGCAGAGTCTACCCGTCCCGGCGCGACGCCCGTAAGTGTGGATGAAGAAATTTCCCGACTGAGAAAAGTTTTGCCGGCTGTAAGGATTTTCGGTGTGCCGATTTCTATCGACACCTACAAGCCCGAAGTTGCCGAGTATACTCTGGAAGTCGGCGCGGATATGATTAACGACGTGCACGGCTTGGAGGATTCGCGCATGATTGACGTTGTTAAAAAATACAATGCGCCAATAATTGCAATGCACAGCGAAAAATGTTCCGAGGGCGATATTATCGAAGACATAAGAAAATTTTTCCGCCGAACCTTGGATCATTGCATCGCCAAAGATTTTGACACGTCGAAAATTATTTTTGACCCGGGCATCGGTTTCAGCAAGACACCTGCGGAAGATTTGGAGATTATGCGCCGCCTTGACGAGTTGAAAACTTTGGACGGGAAAGAAATTCCTTTGACAATCGGTGTAAGTCGCAAAAGTTTCATCGGGCGAATTACGGGACTCAAACTCGACCAACGCGACGAAGCAACGGGCGCGCTCTGCGTCTACGCAATTTCAAAAGGTGTCGACATTGTACGCGTCCACAATGTCAAATTGGTTTCGCGAATGTGTTCGATGACTGACATTTTGTATCAGAAACAATTTTGGGCGCGGCGTCGATTTCCAAAAAGCTTTTGACGGCATTTCTTGAACGTTCTTTATCGGCGTCAAAGAAAACGCTTTTGCTATCCGTAACTGATGAATTTATTAACTTACGCAAAATCGATTTATTAAGTGTGCGCCTAATGACAGATTTCATAAGGAGGGGAATTTTTTCATGGCTGATACAATTTTTTTGACAGGAATTGAAGTTTTGGGGCGGCACGGCTGTTCGGAATCTGAACGGCAACACGAGCAACTTTTTATCGTCGACGTCGAACTTTATTTGGATTTGTCGCGGGCGGGCAAAACTGACGACCTCGGTGACACTGTTAATTACGCGCAAGTTCTCACCGATATAAAAAAAATTGTAAGCGGCACTCCGCGTAATTTGATTGAGACCGTCGCGGAAGATATTTGCGAAATTTTGTTGCGGAAATATTTTCTGTTGGACGGCTTGAAAATTACCCTTCATAAGCCCGCGCCGCCCGTCAAGGAAAAATTTTCGGGCGCGGCTGTTCAGATTGTCAGGAACAGATAATGTTTGTTTGCCCGGTCTTAAATTTCACAGAAAAAATTTTTATCGGAGAATCAGCAAATGATTTATTACCTCGGACTTGGTGCGAACCTCGGCGAGTGCAAGAAAACTTTGCGTCGGGCTATCGAAAGCATAAAAAAAATTCCCGCCGTTAAACTGTTGCGGGTGTCGTCATTCTACGAAACTGAACCTTGGGGCGTCGAAAATCAACCGGATTACATCAACGCCGCCGTAAAAATTTCCACAACTCTTGAGCCGCTCACTTTACTCGACGAATTGCAGCGCATTGAATTTGAACTCGGAAGAATTCGCCGCAAACATTGGGAGGCGCGAATCATTGATATTGACATTCTTTACGGTGAAAAAATTTCTTGCGAGCGTTTGACTGTGCCGCATAAATTTCTTTTTGACCGTGACTTTGCATTGATTCCGCTTAAAGAAATTTTCCCGACGTTTGAATTTAAACTTCACGGCGACAAAGTTTTTTTGACTGATGGTTCGCCCGTCGATTTTAAATTTAAACTCGTTGCCTGCGTCAATAAAAATTTCGGGCTTGGTCGAAACGGAAATCTCCTCTTCCGTATTCCCGAAGACTTGAAAAATTTTCGCCGCCTCACGCTCAATCACACGATTATTTTCGGGCACAATACTTTAAAAACTTTTCCGAATCAAAAACCGCTTGACGGACGCAGAAACATTATCTTGAGCCGCTCCTTGGAAAAAATTTCGGGCGCGGCAGTCGTCGGCAGTGTCGAAGAACTTTTTGGCGTGCTCAATTCGGCAGAAAATAATTTCGTCATAGGCGGCGGCAACGTGACGTTGCATCCAATGGACGCGTCCAATCTTTCAACGGCAATAACAATTCCCCGCGCTCGAACAGATAATTTCGTTATCGGTGGCGAGCAGATTTTTAATGAACTCATTCCATACGCCGAAGAAATATTTTTATCCGTCGTCGATGAAAATGCTCAAGCCGATAAATTTTTCCCAAGCGTCGACGAATTCACTTTGCGCGACGTGAAAACTTTTGCCGGCTTTGAACTTAGGAGATACACTCGATGAGAAAAATTTTTAAAAATGATTGGGCGGAACTTTTGAACGACGAATTGAACGAGCCGTATTACCGGGAGCTGCGCAAATTTCTGATTGACGAATACAGCACGAAAAAAATTTTCCCGAACATGTATGACATCTTCAACGCGCTGCACTTCACGAGCTACGCCGACACAAAAGTTGTAATTCTCGGTCAAGACCCGTATCACGAGCCGGGACAAGCGCACGGCTTAAGCTTTTCTGTTTTACCGGACGTTCCGCCGCCGCCGTCGCTGATTAATATTTTTAAAGAATTGCGCGACGACCTCGGCTGTTTTATTCCAAATAACGGTTGCTTGAAACCTTGGGCGGATCAAGGCGTTTTGCTTTTGAATGCGGTCTTGACTGTCAGAGCGCACGTGGCGAATTCACATCGCGGACACGGCTGGGAAATTTTTACAGATAAAATTATTCGTCTGCTCAACGACCATGAACGCCCGCTTGCATTTATTCTTTGGGGACGACCTGCGCGGAGTAAAAAGAGCATGATAACCAATCCGCGTCATTTTATCGTTGAATCGGCTCACCCCAGTCCGTTATCGGCGAGCGGAGGATTTTTCGGCAGCAAACCTTTTTCACGCGTCAATAAATTTCTCGAATCAATCGGCGAATCACCAATCGAATGGCAAATACCTGATATTAAGGGACAAGGAACAAGTTTTTAATTCCTCATTCCTCATTCCTCATTGATAGAAAGGAGCTGCACATGACGAAGCAAAATATTTCGCGAATTCTTTTGGCAGTCTTGATTATCTCAAATGTTTATCTGCTTTGGCGCGTTCATTCCAACACAATGTCGATTGCCTCTTACGACGCCGGAATTAATCAGCGCACGGGCGTCGGTCAGCTTGAAAGTTTTTGGACAAAATATATCGGCGGCTCCAAAGGTTTTGGAACTTACGAGGACAGGCAGCGAGCCGAATCCGACAGCCAAACTGCCACCACTGTTCTTATAGTTTTGGATATTGTTCTTATCGGGTCGATTTATTTTCTCAACAGAAAACCTAAGCCGAAGCCCGCGCCCGTTGATGATGATTGGAGAGTTCCGCGCAGAAGTCGCAGACGCCGTTAAAAAATTTTCCCCGCCGAAATTTGACGGGGACTTTTTTATAACTTGATTGGGACAACGTGATGTTGATTTTTAGGGATTAGCTTATAGCTTATAGCTTATAGGCTAATTCCTCCTATCAGATATAAGCTATCAGCTAAAACGCCGCGCATTGCCAACATAAAAATTTTAAGGAGTTACTTGAATGGAAAAAGTTTCGCCACTCTTGAAGAATAAAAATTTTCTCTACGCCACGGAATTCTTTTCCGGCATGTCGATAATGGCGGTCGAACTCGGAGCCGCTCGGTTGCTCGCGCCTTATTTCAGCTCATCGCAAATCGTCTGGACAATTATAATCGGCACGATAATGATTGCGTTGGCTCTCGGAAATGTTTGGGGCGGTCGCCGCGCAGATTTAGACGCGAATCCCGCGAAACTTTATCGCCGATTGATTTTTGCCGCGCTGTGGATTGGTGCAATTCCCGTGCTCGGAAAATATTTAATCCTTGCGCTCGCCGGAGTTTTAATCGTCGCAATCGACACCAATCTTTTAATTTGGGCGGCGTTCCTGTCGTGCATGGCGATTTTTGTCTTGCCGCTGTTTTTACTCGGAACCGTCACGCCGTCGCTTGTAAAATATTCAACCGACAATCTCGAACATAACGGACGAATCGTCGGGAATTTAAACGCGTTCAACACAATCGGCAGCATTATCGGAACATTCTTGCCGACTTTCGTGACGATACCCGCCGTCGGCACTGCGATAACTTTTTTGATATTTTCGGGCGTCCTCCTGCTTATCGGAATAATTTATTTTGTGAGTATCGGAGCTAAGAAAATTTTCTGCGCGGGAGCCGTCGCGATTTTTATTTTGTGCGGCGTGCTGAGTACTTCGAACAGTTTTGCATTTTGGGAGAAAAATCTTTTGTACGAGGGCGAATCGATTTACAACTATCTTCAAGTCAAAGATACTCCCGACAAAATTATTTTTTCCACGAATGTTTTATTCGGCGTGCAGTCGCTCAAAGTCAAAGGCGGCGGCTTAACGGGCATGTATTACGATTATGCGCTGGCGGCTCCGTTGCTTGCCGAAAATAAAAAAATTTTGATTCTCGGCATGGGCACGGGCACTTTCGCCGAACAATGCAGAAAATATTTTCCGTCCGCAAAAATCACAGGCGTTGAGATTGACGATAAAATTACAATGCTCGCGAAAAAATATTTTTCCTTGCCCGAAGATGTCGAGGTCGTGACTTATGACGGGCGCGCCTTCCTGCAAGCCGATAAAAATTTTTACGACGTGATTTTGGTCGACGCCTTCCAAGATATTACAATTCCGTTTCAAATGAGTTCGACGGAATTTTTTACGCTGGTCAAGAATCATTTGACGGCGGACGGAATTTTAGTCGTGAATATGAACATGCGGGCGAGCGGCGCAGGCAACATCAACGAATATTTGATTGACACGATTGGGAAAAATTTTTCGGCGGTAAAAATAATCGACGCGCGCGGCGTGACCAACAGAGTTTTATTCGCGGCGGCTGACGAAAAAATTTTGAATCAACTTAAACCCCGCGCAGAAGTTCTTGACGATGAAAATTTATCGCGGCTGATGATTCACATTGCCGACACTTGGACGACGCCCGCGCTCGGAGAAAATATTTTGACTGACGACCGCGCTCCCGTCGAAATGTTGAGCATGAGAGCTTTGGATAATCTGATTCAGCAAAATTTGCAACACTACAAAGAAATTTATCGGCGCGAAGGTTTAGACGGAATTTTGAACAGTTTTTGATACAAAACTTGACTAACAGGAGTATGATTGATCGCATTGAAGTCACGGAATTTTTCATTGCGATTTGGTTTAGGAGGTTGTCGTGGAAAAAATTTTGCAATTCATAGCGAAGGAAACGGGCGGCGAAAGTTATCGCACGTCCAGAATGGAACTCGATATTGAAAATTCTTCCGAGCTGATTGAATACGAAGTGCCCGCCGAAATTGTTTCCAAACACGCGGGCGAAACTCGTCCGCCGAAAAATTATTTTTCCCTTGAGGAACACGCTAAAAATTTTTCTTCAAGCGGACAGATTTTAAATTACTTTTTGGACGGCTCGCGGCACGTCTACAAAATTGACGACATTGCTTACAATCACGGTGTGCGCAAAATGATTTATCCGATTGTCGCCGGTCAAGTCGTGGCGGGCTGTTGTCGACGCGTCGATAAAAAATTGCACGCGGAAAATTTTTCTGCGGAGATTGTCCTTGCCGTTCCCGACGTGACCAATCCCGACAGCCACAAAGGATTTTTTCCCGCGCTTGTCAGCAAAATTAATGAGCGTTTCAAAATAAAAATTTCAAAAATTTTGCCATACAAAACGGACAGTAAGCCCGCCGAAAAATTTGAAGACCGCGCCGTCGCCAAGATTATGGAGCACATGCACAACACCGAAATAAATTTTGTCGCCGAACTCGTCAGGCGCGGCAAGCTCGACCAAAAAAATTATCTCGTCAAGGACGGTTCGCTTGAGTATAAAGTTTTGACCGAGAGAAAATTTAACCCCAAGAATTACAGCTTTGTTATCGGCGTCTCGAAAAAATTTAATCCGCTGCTCGTGAAAAATTCCAAAGACAAAAACGATCCCGGACTTGTCGCCGACCTGCCGCTTTTTTATCGCACGCCCGTCACGATTTTTGAACGCGGCAATTTCCACGAAGGAAATAAATTTGCGGTGTGGTATGTTCGTCTGCGCGATAAAAAATATTCCGATTCGCCCTTTGACGGCGTTGTTAAGGTTGAAAAAATTTTGGTCACGGATGCCGAGCGGGATAACGACAAAATCGACAGCGACGATGTAGATCTTTTGAGCGCGTATCTTATCAACGAGCGCAATCCTGTTTGCTACGGCGCGGACGGTCGTTGGGCGAATCACATTTATCCGATTTTTCTTACCGAAAGTTTTATCAAGTCGAGATTTATTTCCGCAGAAACATTTTTGAACTTATTTTAAATTGGGCTAGAAATGCGCATGCATTTCGTACGGACGCGGCTACTCGGATAAAAATTTTTAAGCGGTGCGGCGCGTCAGCTGTTTGTCAACTTTTTAAAAGTTGTGCGCATGCATTTTCGTACGAACGCGGGGACAACGTTAAAAATTTTTAAGCGGTGCGGCGCGTCAGCCGGATGCAACGTCACGTTGCCGCAGAAACATTTTTGAATTTATTTTGAGGTGAACACATGAGCGAGATTATCGGACGCGTCGCGGCTACTGAAAAATTCCCGTCGACCATGGACAAATTTTATTTTTGGACGAACGCCGAATTCAGATTGAATGCCTTCGACGTGGTTAAAGTAAAACATTTGGACGAATCATTTTCTTTCGGCACGGTGGAAAATATTTTTCACATAACCGACGCGAAAAGTTTTTTGACGAATTACATTTCCTGCGATTTTGGCGACACGAACATAAGCGCGCCGACTTTGCGAATCGGCATGAATTATGTTGAGGTCGCCGTTTCTTTTAACACAAAAAATATTTATACGCCCGTCAAAAATGATTCGGCGGTTTACCTGGCAAGCGCGGAAGAAATCGAAATGGCGTTGGGGCTCGACAAGATAAAAAATAAATTGCCCTGCGGCTATCTGAAAATGTACGAAGGTCACGCCGACAAAGAAATTATTTTGCCCGTGAATCTCGACGCACAATTTATTTTAGGTCCGGAAGGTGCTCACTTAAATATTTCGGGCATATCGGGCTTGGCGGCGAAAACCAGTTACGCGATGTTCCTTATGAAGTCCGTGCAAGAAAATTTTTCCGATTGCGCGTTCATAATTTTTAACGTTAAGGGCAAAGACTTAATGGCGATTCATCAACCGAACGACGAAGACTCCGCGCCGATTTATAAAAATTTGAATTTGAGCGGCGAGCCTTTTGAAAATGTTCATTACTACGCGCCGCGAGACAATAAAAGCGTCACGAGCTACTTGCCGCCCGAAGACGCCGAAAATTATCTTGCCGAAGGTCTGATGAAAAAATTCGCTTACATTTACGAGGACGACCGCGAGTCTTTGGAAATGCTCTTCGCCGACATTGACGACACGACGCAGACGATGGACTCGATTATCAGCAAAATTATCGACCCGAACGATTACGACTTCGGCGGGATTTCTAATTGGGACAGTTTTTTAAATAAGGTCAACGAATTGTCGCAGAAAGGTAATGCCAAAGAAATTTCCGTTTTGAGTTGGCGCAAGTTCAAACGCATAATCAACAAGGCGATAAAAAATGATGCGATGTTCGTAAATCACACGGCTCCGAATTTTGAATGCCGCCTCGAAGACGAATTGAAAAATATTTCGGCGGGTTCGGTCAGCGTGATTGACATTGCAAAGCTCGGCAGCGATAAGCAGGCGTTTGCTTTCGGCGACGTACTCAAGACGATTTACAAACTCAAGCTCGGCGATTACGATATAACTCCGCCGTCGAAGATAATTATCTTCATGGACGAGTTAAATAAATTTGCCGGAAAGGATACGACGAAAAATTCTCCGATATTGCGCCAGATTTTGGACGTGGCAGAGCGCGGACGGTCATTGGGAATAATTTTATTCGGCGCGGAACAATTTCGCTCGAACATTCACCCGCGAGTTACGGGGAATTGTTCAACGCTTGCTTTCGGTCGCACGAACGTTTTAGAGACGACGACCAAAGATTATTCTGCATTGCCCTCGACATATAAAAATATTTTGACGCGACTGGAGCAGGGCGAATACGTCATACAAAATCCGATTTTCCGTTCGCTGCTCAAAGTCAAATTCCCGAAGCCCGCTTACAAACAGTTCAAAGATTAGGAGGAAAAATTATGGCAAATTATGTTTTCGGCGCAAATCTAATTGAAAATCTCACAACGGGCATGTATCAAAATCCTCTTGTGATTTTTCGCGAGTATATTCAAAATTCTTGCGACGCGATAGACAAAGCCCGCGCAGATGAAATTTTGGCGGCTGACGAAGGCTCGATAGAAATTACAATCGATAAGGACGCCCGCCGAATCACAATCGAAGACAATGGCACGGGAATTCCTGTTTTAGATTTCAAGCCGACTTTAACAAGTATTGCCGCTTCCGATAAAAATTTGGAGAGTAACAGAGGTTTTCGCGGTATCGGACGACTTTGCGGCGTGGCTTATTGCAAAGAATTGCGTTTTACTTCGACGGCCAAAGATGAAGTCGTTCAATCGACGATGATAATCAACGCCGAGAACATGTGCAAAAAATTTTACGGCAAAGAAAAAATCAAAGCGGAAGATTTGCTTGACGAATCCATAAATTTTCCGAAAGTTTCCGTCGCCGACCCTGACGAGCATTTTTTTCGCGTTGAGCTGATTGATATTGTCGACACCAACAACGATTTGCTCGACAAGGAAAAAGTTCGCGAGTATTTATCATTCGTCGCGCCCGTCGATTACAAAAACAGTTTAGGTTTTAAAGGTCTTCAAAATAAAATCTTAGAGCACGCTGCTAAGCTTAATTTTAAGATTGCCGGTTATAAAATTCTTGTTGACGGCGAGCATCTTTACAAGCCTTACAAGTCGAATTTCAAGACTACTCACAATGGAGCCGATGAAATTTTTGATATAGATTTTCGCGACTTCTACGATGACGAAAAAAATTTAATTGCGTGGAGTTGGATTGGCTTATCGAAATTTAAAGGCGTCATTGACCAAACGAGCGGCACGCCCGATAATTTGATGCGCGGCATTCGACTTCGCGCGGGCAATATTCAAATCGGCGACCAAGAGGCACTTAAGCATTTATTCAGCGAGGCACGCGGCACGAATTATTTTATCGGCGAAGTTCATGCTGTTGACAAAAATTTGATTCCGAACGGTCGACGAGATTATTTTGTCGAAAATAAAGCTTGTAACACTTTTGAAGGCGAGCTGAGAAAATATTTCGATGAACTCTACAAAATTTATCACGCGGCGTCGGACATCAGAGGCTTTCAAAAAAGGATTAGTGCTCCCGCTGAAGCTGTGCAAGACTTTCAACAAGGACGCTCCATATTTAAAAATCAAGCTGAACTCAATAGCGAACTTGCCAAGCTGAATAAAATTGCAACGACTGCCGAAAATAAAATTGAGTCTGTTCGTAAAGAGGCAGAGCAAAATCCTGATTCAGCTTTGTCGCGTGTCGTACTGCGCATGACAGAAAATAAAATACCCCCCCCGGTCAACATGATTCGGAACAAGAGGAAACAAAAACAAAACAATTTCCGCCCGTTCATTGGCGCAAAGATTTAAAAAGGCTTTACACTGAAATTAAAAAGGTCATTCTCAAAAATCCTAAAATTTCGGGCGATAAGCTCCTTGACAAGATTGAAGAGGTGCTCGCCAAATGAGCCGCCGCGTTTTGTTGTTGGAGCCGAATTGGAAGAACAAATATCCGCCCGCAAATTTAATGAAGTTGGCGACGTATTTTCGGAGCGTGTGCAAAGATGACGTGCGCTTTTACAAGGGCGACTTAAAAAATTTTGCCGCACAACTTTTGCTTGAAGAATTTTTTTCGGGCGAAGTCGACAAGGAAAATCTTTTTGCGCCCGAACAAAATGACGCCGCGCAGAAATTTTGGCGGCAAGAAAAATTTTTGTTGGAGTTTATAAAGACGGGGAAAAATTCTTTACTCGAATTCATGCGCGAGGAAGATTTTTTTTACGAGTACAGCTTGAAAAAACTTCATCGCCGATTCAAAGCCGAAAACTTCCCGACGTTCGATATAATCTGTGTCAATTCGCTGTTCACGTTCTTTTTTGATGAGACAGTCAGCGCGATAAATTTTGCCAAGAAATTTCTGGCGGAAGACGGGAAAATTTTTGTCGGAGGAGTGGCGGCGACTCTCGTGCCGAAATTTTTTGAGGACGCGACCGGAATCAAACCGCATGAAGGACTTTTGGATAAGCCCGACGACCTCGGCAAAAACGACGACGTGATTATCGACACCCTGCCGCAAGATTATTCAATCCTCGACGAAATCGACTACAAATATCCCGCCGCCGACGCTTACATAACTTACACGACGCGCGGTTGTATTCGCAAATGTTCTTTTTGCGCGGTCAGCAAGCTTGAACCCGAATATAAAGACCACGTGGAAATTTTTAATCAGCTCAAGCACACCGAAGAAAATTTCGGCGCGAAAAGAAATCTTCTGCTCATGGATAACAACGTCCTTGCCTCGAAAAAATTTGATGAGATTATCGACGAGATTAAAGCTTGCGGTTTCGCGAAGGGCGCGAATTATCTGCCGCCCGACGAATATTCTATCGCTCTGGAAAATCTCCGAGCCGGTTTCAACGACCGCGCTTATCTGAAAAAAATAATTTATCTCTATGACGAACTCGAAAAGAAGTTGCCCGAAAATTTGGCGGGCGAATTTTATTCCGCGCGCGAGAAAAATTTTTTGCTCAGCTTGATAACCGCGTCTAAAGAAAAAATTTTCGCGCTTGATGATTTTGTCCGCCCGCTGTTTGAAAAATATTTCAAGCGCAAAAGTCTCGTCCGCTACGTCGATTTTAATCAGGGGCTTGACGCGCGGCTTGTCGACGATCACAAAATGGCGCGGCTTGCCGAATTGAATATCCGACCCATGCGCATTGCCTTCGACCACATTGAACAGCGCGACATTTATGAACGGGCAATTCGACTGGCGGCAAAGTACGGCATTCGTGACTTGTCGAATTATCTGCTGTATAATTTTTTGGACACGCCCGCCGATTTTTATAACCGCTTGAAAATAAATATCGACCTTTGCGAGGATTTGGACGTTGCGATTTATTCTTTCCCGATGAAATATTGTCCGATTGACGCCCCGCAATATTTCAGCAACCGCGATTATATCGGGCGGCATTGGAATAAAAAATTTATTCGGGCGATTCAGGCGATAATAAATTCCACCAAGGGTAAAGTCGGGCGCGGACGTGAATTTTTTGAAAAGGCATTCGGGAAAAATCTCGACGAGTTCAGGGAATTGCTTTACATGCCCGAACCTTTTATAATTTACAGGTTAAGATACGAGGACAATTTGACGGAGTCTTGGCGCGAAAAATTTTCAGCCCTCAATGACGACGAACGAACCTTGGCAGAAAAAATTATCGAACAGAATAAATTTTCCGATAAAGATATTGGCGACGCGCCGAAAAAAATTCGGGAGCTTTTGGAATTCTACAGGATACGGCGTTAAAATTTTGGAGGATAAAAAAATGGCAAAGCAACTCAGAATAGAAAAACTTCAGGAACTAATCAAACAGGAAATGAGCAAAATGCTTTTGACGGATTTAAAAGACCCGCGAATCGGATTCGTGACGGTGACTGATGTTGAAATGACCGGCGACCTGCGCGAGGCGAAAATTTACGTCAGCATAATGGGCGGCGAAGAACAAGTTAAAAGTTCGCTTGAAGGACTTAACAGCGCGTTGGGATTCGTCCGCCGAGAAATCGGGCAGAGAGTTCGTTTGAGATTTACGCCCGAAATTTCTTTCGCGCTCGACACGTCACTTGACTACGGCGACCACATTCAAAAGCTTTTGTTGCAGGTGGAAGGAGATTTAAAAAATGATGATAACGCTCAAGGAGGCGGCGCAGAAAATCAAAGCCGCGAATAAAATTTTAATCACGGCGCACATTCAGCCCGACGGCGACGCAATCGGCTCGACGCTGGCTTTAATGCAAATGCTCCGTTCAATCGGGAAGTCCGCGCAGATTTTCATTGACGATACCGTCAGAAAAAATTTGCACGCCTTGCCGCACTTTGAAGAAATTCGCCGACCGGAGGACGGAGAAAAATTCGACGCGGATTTAATGATTGTTTTGGACACTTCGATTGACAGGATTGGCGGCGTGAGAAAATTGACCGACGCGCCGATTTTGAATATTGATCACCACGTCACGAACAAAGGCGGCGATTTTGAACTTTACGTTGAGACGTCGGCGGCAGCGACTTGCGAAATTATTTTCAAGCTTGCCGCCGAACTCGAAGTTGAAATCACGCCCGAAATTGCCACGTGTCTTTACACGGGTTTGGCGACGGACACGGGCTTTTTCCAATTCTCGAACACTCGCGCGGAAACTCTTGCTACTGCCTCCGAATTGATTCGACGCGGTGTGAGTCCGCATTTTATTTCCGAACAGCTTGAGCAAAAATCTTTGTCGGAAGTGCGCGGGCTTAGTGCGGCTTTGAATTCGCTGAAAATGTTTTACGACGAAAAAGTTGCGGGCATGATTCTCGACCATGACACTGCGAAAAAATTTGACTCGACGGAAGGCTTTATCGATGAAATTCGCGTAATTGAGACCGTCGACGTGGCGTTTCTTATCACGGAAAAAGCTCCGAATTTTTGTCGCGTGAGCATGAGGTCAAAGGGCGTCAACGTTGCGCAAATTGCTGACAAACTCGGCGGCGGCGGACATATCAGAGCGGCGGGTTGCACGTTGAAAATGCCGCTTGACGAAGCAGAAAAAATTTTAGTCGCGGCAATCGGCGAAGCGTTATGATTGACGGCTTTATAAATCTGAACAAACCTTCGGGCATGACGAGCCACGACGCAGTTAATCATGTACGGAGGATTTTTTCTACGCGCAAAGTCGGACATGCGGGCACGCTTGACCCTTTGGCGAGCGGAGTTTTGCCGATTGCGATTAATCGCGCGACAAAGTTTATCGAATACGTTATCGACTGCTGCAAAAGTTATCGCGCGGAAATTTTATTCGGCACAGCGACGGACAGCGGCGACTTGGAAGGAAAAATTATTTCCCGCGCAGAAAATTTTCATATGCCGACAGTTGACGAACTCAACGACGCCTTGAAAGATTTTGTCGGTGAAATTGAACAGACGCCGCCGAAATTTTCCGCGATAAAAATTCACGGGCGCAAAGCTTACGACCTTGCAAAAAAAAATATTGATTTTGAGATGCCGCGCAGGCTTGTAAAAATTTTTCGGCTGGAAGTTATCGCCTCGGATAAAAATTCTGCGACGATTGAAATTGATTGCAGCAAGGGTACTTACGTCAGAAGTTTGGCGATTGATTTGGGCGAGCGATTGAATTTGCCCGCGACGCTGAAAAATTTAATTCGGCTTCGAGTCGGCGATTTTGATTTAAAAAATTCTTTGACGTTCGATGAAATAAAAAAATTCGGCGAGGATTGTCTCCTGCCGATTGAAAATTGTTTGAACCGCTTGCCGATATTTGAACTCGACGAACGAAGAATCCGCGCTTTCATGAACGGTTTGCCGACGAATGTTCGCGCGGCGGACGAAAAATTTTTGCGAATAATTTCAGGCGGAAAATTTTTGGGTGTCGGAAGAATTGAGGGCGGCGAGTTGCGGTCGTCAAAAATAATGTCTTGAAAAATTTTTCGGCGTGTGATATGATTTACAACGTTAAAAAGACAATTTTAATGGCAGGAGTTCGATGTTGATCCCGTCGACTCCTTCCTCGTTAATAGTTATCTGATTTCAGAGCCGTGGCGCGGCTTATTTTTTTCCGTTGAAGTGGTCGATGAGCGAGAGGACGAAACTTCCGACCAAGCAAATGGGCTCAATCCAGTCCTTAATGTCCATACGCGTCACCTCCTTCCTTCGAGGAAGAAAGCCGACACATCGAACTGTCTGCCGCGCAGATAATATCATTTCTTTAGAAATTTTTCAAGATAAAATTCAGCTGGTCAAATAACTTGCCTTGAGTATCGCGGGCTTAAAAAATTTTTCGTCATGTGATATGATTTTCTACGTTAAGAAGACAATTTTATCCATGACATCACCCCCTCTCTTGCGAGAGGAAGCCGAGCCGCTTTAAAAGCGGCGGAACAACGACCGCGTTGTAGCGTTATCATAATTTTAAATTAATCGCCGCGCCTTCGACAGCCTCGCGACTAAAATTTTTAAGGGCGGAATTTTGGTTACCGTCGTCATCACGATAAGCATATTTATCGGCTGCGTCATAGAATTTTGGGCGAATGATATTCCGAGTCTCGCCGCGCAAGTTTTCGTTCAAGCGTTCGTGTTGAGTTTTATGATTTCCCCGCGCTCATTGGGCGACGCCGCTCGCGAAATTCATTTTTTATTGGAGCAAGAAAATTTGGTTCGTGCTCGCGAAAAAGTCGGTTGGATTGTCGGGCGCGATACTCAAAATTTAAACGAGGCTGAAGTTGTTCGCGCCACCGTCGAGACAGTCGCCGAAAATACTGTTGACGGAATCATTTCGCCGCTGTTTTATTTTGCGCTCGGCGGTTTGCCGCTTGCCATTGCCTATCGCGCAATCAACACCATGGATTCCATGCTCGGCTACAAAAACGAAAAATATTTTTACTTCGGGCGCGTGGCAGCTCGTTTCGACGACATTGCCAATTACATTCCCGCCGGGTTGACGGCTTTGCTTTTCATATGCGCGGCGATGATTTTGAACTTGGATTATAAAAATGCTTTTGAAATGGCAAAACGCGATGCCAAAAAACATCCGAGTCCGAACGGCGGCTGGGCTGAGGCGACTGTCGCAGGTGCGTTGAAAATTCAACTCGGCGGCACGAATTATTATTTAGTTAGGAGTTAGGAGTTAGGAGTTAAAAATTTTGTCCCTAATTCAATAAAGTTTTTTCAGCTTGGTGTCTTTGTAGTAGTGCGCCAAAATTTTTTCGTAAGACCAACCGTTTCCGGCGTAATCTCTCGCGCCGACTTGACTCATGCCGACGCCGTGTCCGCGTCCGTAGCCCGTAAAAATAATTTCGTCGCCGTCAAGTTTCATGTCGAAAAGAGTACTCGGCAAAGAAAATTTCCTGCGTAAATCGTTACCCGTGAGCGTGACGGTTTTTTTTGTGCCGACAATCTGCGCGGACTTCACGCGACCCGAAGAAGTTCTGTCACCGGAACTTTTGCCGATAGTCAACTTGCTCAGCTTAATTTCCTTCGTGTCGCCGAAATTGTCGCCGAACCTTGAAGAAAAATCTTTGACGGGAACTTTAACACTCCACGGCTCGCCGAGCTTGATAATTTCTCTGACTGCGACAAGATACGGCGTGGCAGTCCCCCAAACATCACCGACGTCCTCCGTCATGCCGCCGCTGTCCGCGTGAAAATTCGTGTCGATGAGTTTTTCCTTGTAAACCAAAACTCCGCCGCGCGTCTCGTCAATCGCCCTGTTAATCGAATCAAAATTCGTGACGCCGATATAAACTTGACAGTGAGTCGAGTCACACAAGTCGTAGCCGTCTTTAACGTGCCGTCCGCGATTTTTCAACGCAAACGAACGCGCTGCCACCGCTTGAGCTTTCAGAGCCTCCAAAGGATACGACGGCGACATTTCCTTCGACACGACCCCGCGCAGATATTCTTCGACCGGCGCAATGTTTATTACCTTGAGCGAATCTTTTTCCTTGTTGACGCTGACGCCGCCGTAATATTCCTTGTCGTTAATCGTTATGCGCAAATCTTGCAGCGGAACTTTTTCGGGAAGAATTTCAATCGCATTAATATCCATCTTCGCGAACTCGACGACAAAACTGCCGTCCGCCGGAATTTTTTTCAGGATATTGCCTTTGGCGGCGTTAATCATGACGCAGGGCGCGGAAACTTTCAAAGACACCTGCTTGAGTCCGTCGACGAGTCCGACTTTAACTACGGGTTGCCAAGTTCCTGCCTCCGCCCGACTCATCATCAATAAAATTATCAGTACAAAAATTTTTTTAATCATGTTCAACCTTCTTAAAAATTTTACAACGAATAACTTCCGAACCGACCGCTTGCTCGCTCTCGTAGAGTACGCGGAAATTTTTATCGCTCGACAGCTCATCAAAAAGATACGGTTTTTCGCTCGTAACGATTATGTGCGTGAAATCGTAACGATTGAAAAAATCTTTGTAATTGATTTTGCCGTTCATGAAGTCCAGATACTCTCCGAGAATATTTTTTTGAGTGCCGTTGTTGGCAGGAATGAAAACTTCCGAGCGCGAGTCGATATAATATTTTATTCCGTAACTGCCCGCCAGCCCGCCGATACCTTGAGGAACGTAAAGCGAAATATTTTCGGGTCGTTCATCTCGGAGCAAAAATTCTATCGCGTTCGTATAAGTTCGCAGCGGCTTGCTTTGAGTGCCTTGGAGCGTCGTGAAGAAAATTACGCTGACAACTACAAAACCGATAAGCAGTGACAAAACTTTTCGCGGGAGTAGCGTCGGATAAAGTATTCGCCCTTCGATTTTTACAATCAGCAAATTATACGCTATAAACAGCAGCGTAGCGAAGAATAAAATTTTCGGCAACAACGCAACGTTTTCAAAATCACTTTGGATAAAACTTATAATGACTGTGGTATTTGCGGCGACGAGCAGGAAAACCAATATCGTCATGGGCATACGCATGGTTTTGAATTTTTCAACGCTGAGTTCTCGCCACGCATAAGCAATCGGAATCGTCGCCAAAAGATAAAATAAAATCACATTGCGCCCGTGCATTATCGCCATAAAAGTTAGTCCGCCGCTTAGGAAAATATATCTCAACGGAACTTTGAATCTTGCCAGAGAAATAATCAGTAAAGCTTCTGTGGCGTAAAAAAATTTTCCGCGGAAATCATGCGCACTGGGCGTGAACATTTCGGGAATGTTTTCGCTAATCATGCTTATGCCGTAAGAGCGGAAAACGTAAGTCATTGCCTCGACGCCGTAAGGATTAATCAGCCCGCCGATAAAAATCCCGCCCAGTGCCGCGAGTAAAAATTTTATGTGGCGAAAATTTTTTACGAACAGAAACGGCAGACATAAAACCAACGACATCAGCCAAACCGCCGCGTGAAAATTTACCAGCGCAATACTCAAGAACGGCAACGGAATTAAAAATTTTGCGTTTTCGGTGCGCGTAAATTTTTCCAGGCAGAAAACTTCGATTAAAAATAACATCGCCGATAAAATGTGCGGACGCGTGACAATCGCCGGCGCGATTAAAAATCCGACGATTAAACTCATAACGAACGATAAAACTTTATTGCCGTCGCTGACGAACAAACACAGCCGCCAATAAATTAAAACAATCGCCGTCCCGACAACAGCGTCAATGGCTACGAGTCCGTCGAAACCGAAATTTTTATACGCCTCCCAAAACAAAACTCCGCTCAACCACTGTTGCGCGACGAGTTGTAAATTTTCATGGACAGTAAACGGGTCGACGTGCGGAAAGCCGTGCTCAAGAATATATTTTCCCAAATTAATCACAAAGCGCGTGTCTGCCTCTTCGATCCATTTGAAAAATATTTGCCAATAAACCACGCATGCCGACAAAGAAATTGCTTGGATAAGCGGTAAAAATCTATTCATTTTTTTTGTCCTCATGGTAAACTTTTTCGGCGTTGATTTTCCAAACGTCTGCCTTCGGAAATTTCCCGCCAATCGCACAAACCGCCGCAATTGCCGTCAACATGCTGTGATCCATGTTGTTATAACGGTGCTGACCGTTGCGCCCGATGCAGTAAAGATTTTTAATTTCGTCGAGCGCGGTGCGCAGTTCGGAAATATTTTCGTAGGTGTCGAAGTAGGCGGGATAAGCCTTCGGAACTTTGACTTGCACGCCGTGGCGAACGGCAGCCGCGTCGATAACGCCGATTGAGGCGAGTTCGTCCGCCGCGAATTTTATAAAGTCGTCACTGCTCATTTGCCAGAGTTCGTCGCCTTCCGCGCAAAAATATTCTAAGCCGAGCCAAACAGTATTTTCAGGGTCGGCAACCATGTACGGCGACCAGTTGTTGAAAATTTGCAGGCGACCGAGTTTAACCGACGGCTCTTGAATATAAATCCAGCAATCGGGAACAATGTCGCCGAGCGTTTTTATTTTGGTCTGATTTTTTAAAAGAAGTTTATCGACGAGCAACCCGACGGTTATAAAGTCGCGATAAGGCAAGCCGCGAGCAATTTGCAGCTGACGAAGATTTAATCCGTCGTCGAGAGCTTCGGCAAGTTCGGCAAGCGGCCTACTCGACAAAAAATAATCGGCGGGAAAAGTCAACATACCTGCAGGAGATTCGACGCGCACGGATTTTATAACGTTATTCACGACATGAAAACTTTTGACGTTGGAAGATGTAAGAACTTCGCCGCCGAGTTTTTTAATGTCGTCAGCCAATTTTCCCCAGAGTTGCCCCGGACCGAACTTCGGGTAGAAAAATCTTTCGATAAGGGAAGTTTCGCCCGCGCCGTCTTTTGAGCCGAAAGTTTTTTTGAAAAAGTCCAAAATTGTTTTGCCGAGCGACAAACCTTTGATTCGTTGGGAACCCCAATCCGCGCCGATTTGTTTAGGCGAACGTCCCCAAACTTTGGTTGTATAATCGCGGAAAAAAGTTTCGTAGAGTTTTTGCCCGAAGCGATTAATCATAAAATCTTCAAGCGTATTTTCCTCGCGCTGACTTAACTTAGCCTTGAGAAAACTCGTGCCGATAGAAAACATTTCAACAAGTCCGAGATTTTTAATCGTCTCCAAACTCAACGAAATCGGATAGGAAAAAAATTTCCGCCGATAAAAAATTCTGGACACGCGATTGCGATTTAAAAAAACTTCGTCGACTTCTTCGGGATTGGCACCGCCCTCCGTCAAAACCGATTCGCGTCCCAAAATTTTATCGTCGAGAGCGGGCGCACCTTGAGGTTGCAAAAGTTCATTCCACAGCTTTAAAATTTCCTCGTCCTTGGAAAAAAATCTGTGCCCGCCGATGTCCATGCGGTTGCCGTTGAAATTCATTGTGCGCGAAATGCCGCCGACGAAATTTTCTTTTTCCAAAACAATCGGCTTGATTTCGGTATGTTTCAAAAGATAATAAGCGGCAGTCAAGCCGGCAGGTCCCGCGCCGATTATTATCGCGTGTTGTTTCCTTTTAAGCAAAAAATTATTCCCTCCGTTATTTTGTTTTATTTTAAAGGCTTAAAAATTTCTGTCGACGTTGTATTTCGTGACGGCTTCGACGGGCGACTTGACGGAATTCATAGGGCAACAAACTTGGCAACCGCGAAAATCATCGTGCAAAATCCGATAGCGTGCGGACGCATACTCGAACGAATTCAAAATCTTTTCCCAGTCGACAAATTCTTTTCCGTCGGCGTCGTGCTCGATAAAATTTTTTATGTTCAAAGTCGGCTCGAACCAGCCGCAAAAATCCAATCTGCCGTCGGGATATAAATCAATCTCATTCCACGGCGCAAAACAAATTTCCCTGTCAGCCTCCTGCTTTAAATGCAAACTCGGCGAAATGTCATCGACCATTGAAAGTTCTTTTTTACCGCACGCGCGGCGAATCTCGTTGCGTTTTTTAAATTCGTTTAGTATCGAACGACCTTCCGCCAATTTTAAAATCTTCGCGTATTTTTTATTCAGCTCGTCAATCGGAATTGCCTCGACTTCCTGCTGAAGACTTGCCGCCTCGCCCGTCGGCATCCACAAGCGGAAATAAATTATAATCTTCTCGGCAAGCACCCGCTCCAATTCCATCATGGTTTTCATTGCCGGGCGCGATATTTCCGGATTGGAAAAAAATTCGCCGCTCATGTCGTTTTCCGTGTAGTCGAAGAAAAATACGATAAAGCCCGCGTGCAATTCCAACGACAGCTCCACAAAGTCTAAAATATCGTCGGCGTTGTCTTTATTCACGACCATCGACAAATCGGGCGCGAAACAAAGTTTGTCAGCTGCCTCAAGTTTCTTGAGATAATTTTTGATGTTGCGAATCATAATCGGGAACATTTTTTTAGCGGTCGACGAGTCGTCCGAATCCCAACAACTTTTCGCGAAAACGTCGGCATTGGACGCGTTGATTGAGAAATGCGCCTTGAAAAGATTTTTCGCGGCAAGTTCCTGAAATTTTTCGTTGAAGGCAATTCCGTTCGATTCGGTCATCAAAGTTATATGCGGGAAATTTTCGCTCATGAACTTCATGTAGTTATAACTTTCCTTGGCAAAGAACGCGTCGCCGCCCGTGATTAGCACCACGCCTATTTTATCGTAAATCGGTCGGCAAAGTTCATAATACCAACTCGGAATCATGGCATGGGTCGCCTCGTCGCCGAAACCGCACCGCACTCCGCAATAGCGACATTTGGCGTTGCAGGCGTTCGTTATTCTGATTCTCAAGAGTCCGTCTTTAAGTTCGGTCTTGCAATCGGGATGACGCTCCAAAATTTTCGGCAAGGCACTTTCAATTTCTGCGCGGTAACGATTTTCCTTGAAACCGAACTTTTCAAAGTGCACGAGCGGATTTATATTCACGTCGGGATTTTTTTTCAAGTAATCGGTCGTCGAGAAAAATGCCGACGGATTTTTTCCCTCGCGCCAACCGACATTCAAATAATGATTCGCCGCGTCGAGATATTTTCCAAAGCCGTAAGTTTTGCAATACCATTCCGAATCAAACAGCAGAGAATTTTCAATCAGTTTTTTATCTTCCGAGTCGGGCACTTGCGGCGGCTCGGATTTTTTTTCACTGCCGAAAAGTTTATCTAAGATTTTCAATTCAATCACCCGCCGCGAATATACAAAAGTTTTATTGCAATGTCAATTTCCAAAAACTATAATGTAAGGAGTTAGGAGTTAGGAGTTAGAGAAAAAAACCTAAATCCTAAATCCTAAATCCTAAAACCTCTAAACAGGAGGAATTTTCTTGAACGACAAGATTAGAAATTTTTCAATCATAGCGCACATCGACCACGGCAAATCGACTTTGGCGGACAGATTGATTGAGATGACCGGCACCGTCGAAAAACGCGAGATGAGCGAACAATTTTTGGACAACATGGAACTTGAACGCGAACGCGGCATCACGATTAAGGCGCAGACCGTCAGATTAAAATACACCGCCGCCGACGGCGAAACTTATCAGCTGAATTTAATCGACACGCCCGGTCACGTCGACTTTACTTACGAAGTTTCCAGAAGTCTTGCCGCCTGCGAAGGTGCTTTGCTCGTCGTGGACGCTACTCAAGGCGTTGAGGCTCAAACTTTGTCCAACGTCTACCTTGCGCTTGAGCACGACTTGGAAATTGTTCCCGTCATTAACAAAATCGATTTGCCCGGCGCAGATGTCGAACGTGTCCGCGCAGAAATTGAAGAGGCTATCGGGCTTGACGCAAGCGACGCCGTTAAATGTTCGGCAAAAACCGGCGCGGGTGTCGATGAAATTTTGGAGGCGATTGTCCAAAGAATTCCGCCGCCCGAAGGTTCCGGCTCCAAACCTCTTCAAGCTCTGATTTTCGATTCCTATTTTGACTCTTACAAAGGCGCGGTTGCTCACGTCAGAATTTTCGACGGCAAAGTTAAAAAAGGTGACAAGCTGAAACTTTTGGCGACGGGTAAAGAATTCGAGGCGACGGAGATTGGAATTTTCGCGCCGAATATGACCGAACTCGGCGAACTCAACGCGGGCGAAGTCGGCTACATTTGCGGCAGTTTAAAAGACGTTCGCGACGTTCGAGTCGGCGACACCGTTACAACTTCTCAAAAACCTGCCGAAGCTCTCGCGGGTTATCGTGCGCCCGTGCCCATGGTTTTCTGCGGACTTTATCCCACCGACAGCGTTGACTACGACAATTTAAAAGACGCGCTCGAAAAACTTCAACTCAACGACGCCGCACTTGTCTACGAGCCGGAAACTTCTGCAGCACTCGGATTCGGTTTTCGTTGCGGATTTTTGGGACTGTTGCACATGGACGTTATTCAAGAACGTTTGGAGCGCGAATACAAATTAAAAATCGTCACGACCGCTCCGAGTGTCGTTTACCAAGTTCACAAGACCAACGGAGAAATTTTTAAAATCGACAACCCCGCCGCACTTCCGCCGACGACCGAAATTAATTTTATCGAAGAACCGATGGTCAAGGCGACCGTCATTGTTCCGAGCGATTATATCGGCGCGGTCATGGAACTTTGCCGGGATAAGCGCGGCACTTATAAGAGCATGGATTATATCGACAAAACCCGCGTCATGATTGTTTACGAAATGCCGCTCAACGAAATTATCTACGACTTCTTTGACAAGCTGAAATCTGTGACTCGCGGCTATGCAAGTTTGGACTACGAACTTTCCGAGTACAAACAATCCGACCTTGCAAAGCTCGATATTCTTTTGAACGGCGATTTGATTGACGCGCTCAGCTCGATTGTCCACCGCACTCGCGCCGCAAAAATCGGAAGGATTCTCGCTTTGAAGTTGAAAAGAATTATTCCCGAACAGCTTTTTGATATTCCCGTTCAAGCGGCAATCGGCGGAAGGATTATCGCCCGCGAAACTGTCAAAGCTCGGCGCAAAGACGTTTTGGCTAAATGTTACGGCGGCGACGTCTCGCGCAAGAGAAAACTCCTTGAGAAACAAAAAGCCGGTAAAAAACGCATGAAAGCCGTCGGCAGCGTCGAACTCCCGCAAGAAGCTTTTATGGCAGTTTTGACTGTCGGCGACGAGGAATAAGCTTTAAAGACTGCAAGAACCAACGAAATTAGAGGTCGCCATGGACGACCTCTAATTTTATACGTTATTCGCCTGTCAAATCTTTGACAACTTTGCCGGCAAGAATTAATCCCGCAACTGACGGGACAAAAGCTGTGCTGCCGATAAAATTTTTCACGGGACGCGGAGTTTCGTCCGACCAAACGACTTTTAAATTTTTTATCCCGCGCTCTTTTAATTTCTTGCGCATAATCTTTGCCACGGGGTCAATCGACGTTTGAAAAATATCCGAGACTTTAAATCTGGTCGGGTCAAGCTTATTGCCCGCGCCCATGCTTGAAATAATTTTTATCCCGCGACGAGTGCACTCCTCGACCAAAAAAATTTTCGCGGTCAAAGTGTCAATCGCGTCGATAACGTAATCATATCGGCAAATAAAAAAATTGTTGACCTCTTCCGTCGGCAAAAAAAATTTCTGAATCGTATCGACCTGCGCGGCAGGATTTATGTCAAGAATTCGTTCGCGCATGACTTCGACCTTGGACTTGCCGACGGAAGAGCCGAGCGCGTGAATTTGTCTGTTGATATTGGTTTCGTCAATGTTGTCCTTGTCAATCAAAATCAAATGCCCGACGCCCGAACGCGCCAAAGCTTCGACTGCAAACGAGCCGACACCGCCCACGCCGAAAATTGCAACCGTCGCCGAAGTCAGCTTGGAAAAATTTTCTTCGCCGATTAAAAGTTTAAGCCGCTGAAATCTGTCGTCAATCATTTGTTATCACGCGGACGGAAATTGAACGTCGGCATTTGAAAATTACTTTCGGGCGGAGGAGGAGCGTTGAAATTAAATCCCTTCGACACAGCGACCGTTGATTTCGGGACTTCAACCGTCGGCGATTTTAGCGCGAGACTGTCCGCAAAATCCGTCGCGATTATCGTCGCTTGAATCATGCCGTTCATGCTCTTATCAATGACAGTGCCCAAAATTATATTTACGTCGTCTTCGGTCTGGCTGAAAATGTAACCGGCGGCGGCGTTCACGTCGTGGATAGGGAGCGTTTCATCGCCCGTGATGTTCAAAATAATTCCGCGCGCGCCTTTCAACGATTTATCAATCAGCGGACTGTGAATCGCTTCTTTTACGGCTTGCACCGCGCTGATTTTACTTCTGCCGATACCGAGGAGCGCGTCGCTTGATTCACTCTGGCGGAAAATCGTCGTCATGTCCGCGAAGTCAACATTAATCACGCCGGTTGTGAGAATCAGTTCGGCTACGCAACGAATTGCCTGCCGCAAAACAGAATCCGCCGCGTGGAAGGCACTGACCATATTTAAATCTTTGTTTTCGGGGAGCTTCATCAAATTATCGTTCTTAACGACAATCAGCGCGTCCATGTATGATTGCATACGGACGACGCCTTCAGTGGCAATGCGTTGCTTGCGGCTACCTTCAAATCTGAAAGGTAAAGTCACAACTCCGACAGTCAATATTCCGAGTTCTTTGGCGAGCCGAGCCACAATCGGAGCCGCGCCCGTTCCTGTTCCGCCGCCCATGCCCGCCGTTATAAAAATCATATCCGCGCCGACCATCATATCTTTTAAGCGTTCGGAATCACTTTTGGCAGCTTGTTCGCCCAAATCAACTCTGCCGCCCGTGCCGCGACTTTTAGTCAAAGTTTCGCCGATTTGCACAGTTTTAACTTTGTCGAAATTTAAAACGCTCAATGCGTGCGAATCGGTATTGACCGCGACCAATTCAATTTCCAGAAAATCGCTTTCGGCAATTCGTTTCAAGACGCTGTTGCCGCCGCCGCCCACGCCGAACACTTTTATCGTGACGAGGGCTTTTTTTATCGCCGCGTCGTCTTGAGCCTTCTGTTGATCATTGTTCAGGCGAAGTTTCTTTAACGCCTCCTTGATTTCATTAGCCCCCATATGTTTCGTTCCTCTCAAAAAATATTTTTGGCAAATTTCGACGCGCAGTTATAATTTCCTTCACAGCGATTTTTTTATAAGCGTCCACTGCGTCGCGAACATGCCGAGCAACATTAACACGCAACCGAAAATTTCCCGCGAGGTCATGACTTCGTTAAGGAAGAACCAACCCGCCAATGCTCCGAAGATTGCCTCGAAACTCATCAAGATTGCGGCGGTCGAAGGCTCCGCGTATCGTTGTCCGTAATTTTGCAACGTGAACGCCACGCCCGAACTCATTATTCCGCCGTAAAGAATCGGAAAAGCCGCCTTCAGCATTGCCGATAAGTTTGGAGTTTCAAGCGCGAACATTGCCGCGAAACTCAAAATCATCACGATAAAAATCTGCGCGGTCGACAATTCGATTAAGTCAACTTTTGACGCGAATCGGTCGATTAATAAAATTTGCGCCGTCCAGACAAATGCGCTGACAAAAAGTATTGCGTCGCCGAGCTGAATCGAAAAATCTCCGCCGACTGCCAAAAGATATAATCCGACGATTGCAAGTCCCGCGCCCAACCAATTTTCACGACGAATTATTTTTCCCAAGAGTTTTGCTCCGAGCGGCACGAAGACTATGTAAAGACACGTGATGAACGCCGCCTTGCCCGCCGTCGAATATTGCAGGGCGATTTGTTGCATTGAAGTCGCAATGAACAACACGACGCCGATTATCAGCCCGATTAAAAATCCGCGTTGATAATTTTTTTTCCGACGTTCCTTAGCCCGATTTTTGCGCGTGAAAATCAAAATTATCAGCAACGATAAAAATCCCGTCAAATATCTCGGTGCCGCGTATGAAAATGGTCCGATTCCGTCCATGCCTTCAAGTTGTGCTACAAACGTCGTTCCCCAAAAAAACGCTGCGCCCAAAAGCATCAGCGTTCCTTTTATTTGCATAAAAAATTTTTCCTCCGTTCGATTAATCCTCAAAGACAACGCGATTTCTTCCCGTGGTTTTGGCACGATAAAGACGCGCGTCCGCTATTTTTATATTTTCTTCGGCAGAAAGTTTGAAATCAATTTCCGCGCAACCGAAACTCATTGTCACTCGAATTGCTTTATCCTCGAAATTGCAAACGGAATTCAGGACGGCAAGTCTTATCTTCTCCGCCGTGGCAGCCGCGTCAGAAATATTTGCACCCTCAAGGACAAGGATAAATTCTTCGCCGCCCCATCTGTAAGCATTGCCGCAAGCCGTCGACAAAATTTTTGCCACGTGAATCAAAACCGCGTCGCCGGCGTTGTGCCCGTAAGTGTCGTTGACCTTTTTAAAAAAATCTATGTCGCATATGACGATTGACAAGGGCGTTGCACTTTGACTCGTCCGGTAATCGCTGTAGAAGCCGAAACGATTTTTCAGCTCCGTGAGTTTATCGCGTTGAGAATCGTCCAAAAACATATCGGATTCGAGAGCCATGCCGCAAATAAATGCCGCGATTGAAAGTCGTTTGGTGTCTTCGATTTCGTCGAAGCCTTCGCCGCCGAGTTTGTTAATGACTTGGAAAGCCCCGATGATTTCGCCGCGACAATTCGATACCGGCATGACGAGAATTGATTTTGTCAAGTAACCTGTTTTCTTGTCGACGGCGGAATTAAAGTTCGGGTGCTTGTAAGGGGCGTTCGTCAAAATCGCGCGGTTTTCGGCAAGTGCCTGACCGACCAATCCTGTAGTGTCGCTTATGACAATTTGACTTGTACCTGTCGCGGCAGTCGTCATTAAAAGTTGCGCTCGTTTATCCCAACGCCAAAAACTTGCTCTGTCCGCTTCGACCAATGTCCGTCCCAATTCGGCGAAAATCTCAAATACCTTTAGGTGATTGCCGGGATTGTTTTCGTTCAAGCGCATTTCGTTGTAAAGGCGTTGCATAATGTCGAAGATTTTATTCAGCATTTGTTCCGCAGAAAGTTTTTCCATTGCAATTTCCTCTGTCACAAAAAAAATTCATCACCGGCTTTCGCGAACGATATTTTATCGCCAAGCCCGAAGGTGTTTTCCATTTCTGCAAGTTCTTTATCGGTTCGAAGCGGCGCGTGGTGCACGAAAATTAATTTTTTTGCGGCGGCTTTGTCGGCGATTTTAATTCCCTCTTCCGGCGTGGAATGCCCGTAACCTTTGTAGCGTTCATATTCAGCCGCCGTGTATTGCGCGTCGTAAAGCAACAGGTCACAATCTTTGGCAAAGTTCGCCAACGCCTCGCAAGCTTCGGGATTGTGTTCAAAGTCCGTGGCGTGAACGACAGATTTGCCTTTATACGACAGCCGATAAATCGTCGAGCCTTTCGGGTGTGAGCCTTCCAAAGTTTCGACTTCAACTTCCCCGATAAAAAATTTTTTCGGCAGAAGATGAAAACTTACTTTCGCGGGATAATCTTCAATCTTGCAAGGCCAGAAAGGATTGGAAATCAATCGGTCAATCGCTTCTTTGGGCATGAGTCCGACTCTTTCGGCGGCGTAAATATCAATCGGTCTGTCCTTTTGAGTCAACGCGATAAAAAACGGAAGTCCGACCAAGTGATCCAAGTGCATATGCGTCAACAAAATTGTTATGCGGGAATTCGGTTTGGGCAATGCGCTTACTATGCCGGAGCCTGCGTCCAAATAAATTTCTTCGTTGCCGATTTGAACTTTGTAGCAGGAAGTCGCGCCGCCGTAAATTGAAAAATTTTTTCCTTCCACGGGCACCGAGCCGCGTGTCCCCAAAACAGTCAATTTAAAATTTTCCATAAAAAATTTAGTCCTCCTCCGTTTCCTCCAGGGAATTGAGAATCAAAACTTCAAAGCCGTCCGCCTTGCCTTTAAGCTTGACGGTATCGCCCAGCGACGTGACATCTGCCGAACTGCCGAGAACATCTGCCACAGCACGAGAGATAAAAATTTTCCCGCCGGGAGCATTTGCCTCAAGTCGCGCCGCCGTATTAACGGTATCGCCAATGGCGGTGTAATCCATGCGGAAAGGACTGCCGATATTTCCCACGACCGCGCTTCCCCAGTGAATACCTACGCCGAAAGCAATTTCACAACCGTAACGACTTTTGAGTTCCGCTTTTAATTTTTCGGAACCTTTAATCATGTCCAAGGCAGCGCGGCAGGCAAGATGAACAGGTTTATCTTGAGTAAGCGGCGCGTTCCAAAAAGCCATTGTGCAATCGCCGACAAATTTGTCTAAAGTTCCGTGGCGGCGTCTTATGCAATCGGTTGTAAGCGTCAAGTATTGATTGAGTATCTCGACGACGGCGGGCGCGGGCAGTTGCTCGCTCATGGATGTGAAGCCGCGAATATCCACGAAGAGCACGGCGATATTTTTCAACGAGCCGCCGACATCCAAAGCCTCGGTGTTGAGCAGTTGACTCATAATAGTCGGGTCAACGTAGCGTCCGAAAGTTTCGGTTACCTTGTCCCTCTCTGCGCGGGCGTAAACGTAATTAATCGTGACGGAGCCGACAAATAAAATGCTGACGGCAAGCGGTATCCATAGGACGTGAAGTATAACAGAGTTTTGATAAAAAATTTTACACAGCCCGAACCAGCCGAAAAAAAACGTTGCCCATGCAATCAAAACAAAATGCATCTTGCTCGTTCCGAAAAAGACTGCCGCCGTAAAACTCACAAGGAAAAGTATAATCAGCTGAAAATTTTCTCCGACTTCGCGCGGGAAAAAACCTTTCTGAAAAGCTTGAATCGCATTGGCATGAATGTTTACGCCGTACATGGAAGAAGAACGATCCAAGACGGTTGAAAATTCATCATTCATACCCGGCAAGTAAAGACCGATAAGTACAATTTTATTTTGGAAAAAATCTGCGCTCACATTTCCTTCAAGCAGGTCGACGAAACTGATATTGTCGTAACTTTTGGCGGTGAACGGCAGATAATAAATTCCGTTGCCTTCGGTGAAGGGCGGGGGATTGGGAGAAATTCCTTTGGCTTCACAAAATTTTTCGTAGATAACTCTCGCAAAAGAATAAAGCCGCCCGCGCTCCACAGTATTTATAAATAAAAGTTGTCGGCGTACAATTCCGTCCGCGTCGAAAGGTTCATATATATGCCCCGTTTCGGTAACTTTTGCCAAAGCGGGGAAGGGCGAATCCCAAGCCCAAGTCTCATTCCATACGGCGTAAGGGTCGTCGGCGTCAAAATCATCATCGATAACGGCTGCCGAAGCAATTACAATGTTGTCGAATAGGGCGGCAGTTTTGGCAAGATTTTTGTCGGATTCCGGGTCATTGGAATTATCGCCCGAAAAAAGAAAATCTATCCCTATGACGGCAGGACGCATTTCGGAATCAGCGTTGAGATAATTAATTGCCTTCGACATGTCACGCCGAATCCAAGACGACAGGGGTCCGAGTTTATTTATCGTTTTGGAATCAATGCCGACGATGACAATATCCGAACTTACTTTTTCGGGTTTTTGGTAAAGCCAATCCGAAACTTTATAATCGAGGTCGTCCAACCCCCCCGGCGATACAATCGCCGTAATTATAAAGGCAATCCATATTGAGTGAAGCAAAAGCCACTTCCAAAAAATTTTTACATTTGCAGACATAAGCTTACACTCTGGTGCCGCCGATACGATAGCTCGTGAACACTACGGCACCGTTATCAAGAAAGTGAGTGATTTGATTTTCCGCAAGAATTTTATCGGCATCGCTCGTCGACACTACAGGGCAACTGTTATCGTCCGACAACTTTTGCGCCCTGATTATCAAAGGATTGCTTCCGGCTCCGGAAATATTTTTTTCAGAACTCGGAGCAGTCAAAAGCTCGGTGTAGGATAGAAAATTTTTTCGCGAAAGCAACATGGAGCCGTTATCTTTTTTAACGTAGCTGACCATGCCGTTTGAAATAACTTTGTCGTAATCAAGATTATTGTAGCTGTAAATTGAAACATTATCGGCATTGCGAATGACGGGCAATAACACCGGATTTAAATCCAAATCGCCGCAATCGATTATAAGTCCCGTGTAATTTCCCTTAGCGGAAAAATTTTCGGACGGGAAGGGAAAATTTTCTTTGTTGACAGGTTTAAAAACAGTCTTTGCCAAAGAATCCGTCACGCCAAAAACGGGAACCCGCAAGGTAACGACACAGCTGCCGTCCTCGGAAAATTCTTCCGACAAAATTTCTGCGCCCTTAATCACAGCTTCCAATCTGCTCTCAACAATGTCGCCCGTAAGGATTTGAGATTCTATAGTAGTTTCTGCCGTGATGTGAATTTCTCTGACTTGTTCGGCTAAATTGCGATAACCGTCCATAATTGCGGCTCTGCGAGACAAAATGCGCGCGTAATTTTTCTTATCAGCTTTTTTTGGCGGAAAGCCGTAGCCCTTGGCAGTGAGCATGTTGTTATTCCACCAATTTGAAGTATTTTCTTCTTGAGCGTTTGACGAGCACAGCATGCACGTCAAGAAGGTTATCATAATCCAAAAAAGATTTTTTGTTCTCGTGACCCGCATTAGTATCAACCCCCACTAATCGCTAAAGTCGCGTGTTCCACATAATCAGAGCATCTTCGCCGTTGTCAAGATAGTAACCTTTGCGCCGCCCGACGCTTTTTAGTCCGAAACTCGTATAAAGTTTAATCGCCGCCGTGTTGCTCGGACGAACTTCCAAAGTTATCGCGGTCGCGCCGCGTGCTTTGACGGCTTTAATCAGTTCGCCGAAAAGAATTGTGCCGATACCTTGTCCGCGATATTCCGGCTCGACTGCAATGCTCATGACTTCCGCTTGATTGAACGAAACCCACGCGCCCGCATATGCCACGATTTTTCCGTCAAGTTCGCCGACAATATAAGTTGCAAGTTCGTTCTTTGCCTCGCGCCAAAAATCTTCGCGTTTCCAAGGCATGACGAAACTTTTTTCCTCAATTGCGGCAACGGCGTCGGCATCATCTTGCGTCATTGCTCGAAAAATAATTTGGCTCATAAATTTTTACCAACAATCTTTTTCACTGCTTCATATCTTTCGCGGCGCGTCTTCGGTAAAAAGTTGCGTGCCGATGCTATGAAAAACATTAAACTTGATAAAAAGAATTAACGAATTTAATCTTTTTCTTTATACTCCGACAAGGCAGACTTGCCACAATAACGGGACTACGCCCTCTATCCCGTCCGCTTTCGGGAATACTTTTCTTATAATTTGAAATGCTCCATTTACATCAGCATTGATTGTCTTTCCGTCAGCTGTTCTGAATAAACCCCGATGTATTCTTCGCTTTTTGTCATAATTCTCTTTTGTGGGTAACTCATTGTCTAAAAATGACGTACCGCTCGTATAACTTTCCTCTGTTAAGAGAACCGTTATGCCTTTATCTTCTGCCTTGTACTTAATCATTTCAATGAGCTTCGCAAACGGCAGCAGCCTCTTTCGCGTCCTCAATTTCTATTTCTCGGATGGTAAATTGTGCCGTTTCTCCCATAATTCTTCTGCCTCCGCTCGTCGGACATAAAGCGGCTCCAAATTCATCACGTTATCAAATTTTTTCAAGTCTTCCGCGCAGATTGCAACGCACGACGCTCGCGGCATTTTTAAATTCGGCGGGGCAAGTTTCACGTTCGGCGGCAACGGAATTTTTATTTTGTGGAGCACGTCGCCGCATAAAAAAATTTCTCCGTCAAGCTTTCCAAGTTCCGCGACCGCCTCATCTGTCGATTTAACTTCCAACTTTGACAGCGGCAAAAAATTCTCGAACAGCTGACAGTAAGCCCGATTTTTTTGCGCGTCGATTAGCGGCAAAACTTTCGCCGACGGGAAATTATAAGCCATTGCCTGCAAAGTCGGCACACCGATTATTTTTATTCCCCACGCATATGCCAACGCCTTAGCCGTCGCCAAACCGATTCGCAAGCCTGTGAACGAGCCGGGACCGATACTCACTGCCACTGCGTCCAAATTTTCAAACGCACCCGAAATTTTTATGACTTCCTCGACTTGTGGCATTAATGTTTCCGAAAAACTTTGCGGCGATTCGCGAAGACTTTCCGCCAAAATTTTCCCGTCAAAAATTACCGCGACCGAAGCCGCCCGCGTTGAAGTTTCAATTCCCAAAATCCGCATTTAATCATCCTTCGCAACGAAATCCTCAAGCTCTTTGATAAAATCTTCGTGCTCTTCGCCGACGCAATCAAAAGTTATCCGCCGCATGTTCTTTGAATCTTTGATACGCTCAATTTTTATAACGACGTAATCTTCGGGCAAAGCTTGCGGAAATTTCTCCGCCCACTCGATAAAGACAATCCCCTCCGGAAAATCGGTGTACTCGTAAAAGCCGATGTCCTCAAGTTCGTTCTCGCTGTGCAAGCGATAAAGGTCGAAATGAACAATCGGGCAGAAACCTTCGTAGACGCTCATCAAGTTGAAGGTCGGGCTGGTGACTTCGCCTTGGACGCCGAGTGTCCGCGCCATGCTCTGAACAAAAAGCGTTTTGCCTGCACCCAAACCGCCCTCCAAACAAATTACAGTTCCTTCGCGCACGCGTTGTGCAACTTTCGATGCCAATTTTACCGTCCCGTAAGGGGACTGGGTTATGTGGGTAAACAAAACAAACTTCACTCCTCAAAAAATTTTTCCTGTCCGAATTTTTTATCAAACCCCCTCCGCGCCGGAAGGGGAAAATTTTTTTTAGTGATAAGCGCAGTTTATCAAACAGCAAAAAATTTTTCAACATGGAAACGGTTTTTATTGCGGTTATGTGGTAAAATACGCAAGTTAAGAAAATTTTTGGAGATGATAACTTTGAAGGTCGAAGAAATTTTTTTCCGCGACATGTATCGGCAAATTTGTCTGCTGACAGATAAAGGACTTACTGCTTTGGTTAATCTTAATGACGTGTTCGATTTCCCGCCCGAAGAAAAACTCGACGGCTTTTTGACTTACGCTTACATTGACGGCGAAACTTTTGTTTTTGAAATTTTGGCGGGCGCACAACTTACAGGCGGGCGCATGAAAATTTTTCCTGCGGGCTATAAAAAATCTGTCACGTTCAAGCGCGGGCAAGTCGATAATGCCGAGCTGAGAATTTTAACGGCGGAATATTCGATTGCCTTCCGCGATAAAATTCAAATGATTAACGACAGAGTTATCAACGAGGCTCGCGAACAAACTCGCCTTATAAAAAATCTCGACGCGTTCCGCCACCCGTATTATCCCGACGATGTTGTTGTTTATTTTATCAATGAGGAGCGCAAGCCCGAACTTTTATGGGTGCGTTGCATGTCAGTTGATGAAAATATTTTGACGGGCGAACTTTTGAACGAGCCGAGTAAAAATTTCGGCTGTCATGCGGGCGATTTGGTAAAGTTCGGCGACGCACAGATTGGCGAACAAAATATTTTGCTTTACTTGCCGCCGACGGAGTGAGTCTTCTCTTTTCAAAGTGTGGACTGCGCAGAATCCGTTCCGGTTTGATAAGATTCATTATCCTAAAATAAATATATCCTATGTTGCAGGAAATACCTTTGACGCAACGAATATTTTTTTGCGAAATAATTTGCAGGTTTTTTTTAGGAGAGGTGGATTTTTATGGAGATGCTCTTGGGATTTCTGGTGCTGCTGGCGTGTTTACTCGTCGGCGTGCGCCACGGCGGTATCGGGCTGGCCGTCATAAGCGGTATTGGTCTCGTAGTTTTTACATTCGTATTCGGCTACAAGCCCGGCACTCCGCCTATCGATGTTATGTTGACGATTTTGGCGGTCGTCACCTGCGCGGGCTTTCTGCAAACTTCGGGCGGCTTAACAGTCATGCTCAAGTACGCGGAAAAATTTCTGCGCAACAATCCAAAGCACGTCACAATCCTCGCGCCGCTGACGACGTGGTTTTTAACGGTCTTGTGCGGCACGGGTCACGTTGTCTACACAATGTTCCCGATTATCTACGACATAGCGATTAAACAAAATATCCGCCCCGAACGTCCCATGGCAGTTGCGTCGGTTGCCTCGCAGATGGGTATTTGCGCATCGCCCGTTTCGGTCGCTATCGTCTCAATCGTCGGTTTCATGGCCTCGGCGGGTCACAATTATTCCGTCCTCCAACTTTTGGCGGTCGCAATGCCCGCAACAGGTCTCGGAGTCTTATTCGCGGCACTGTGGAGTTATCGTCGCGGTAAAGACCTCGACAAGGACGAACGTTTCCAAGAATTTATCAAAGACCCCGAAAACAAAGCTTATGTCTACGGCGAATCCGAATCGCTTATGGACAAAGAACTTCCGCAAAGTTTTTATCATGCAATGTATATTTTCTTCCTCGGCATCATCGTTATTGCTATCCTCGGCAACTTCTCCGAGCTTCTCCCGCACTTCCCCAACGCTAAAGGTGACCTTAAACCGATTTCAATGACTGCCGTTATCCAGATGGTTATGTTGCTCGTCGCTGCGGCTATTCTTTTTGTCTGCAAAGTCAAGGCAAAAGACGTCGGCAACAGCCAAGTTTTTAAATCGGGTATTGTCGCATTGGTTTCGGTTTACGGCGTCGCGTGGATGGCAAATACTTTCTTCAGCGCGCACATGGCATTTTTGAAAGATTTCCTCGGCAATGCCGTCGCAACTTATCCTTGGGCTTTTGCAATTATCGCCTTCCTGACTTCAAAGCTTGTCAACTCGCAGGCGGCGGCTATCGCCATCGTCTTCCCAATGGCTTTGAGTGTCGGCATGGACCCCGTTATCATAATGTCGTTTATCAGCGCGTGCTACGGTTATTTCTTCCTTCCGACTTATCCTTCCGACCTTGCCTGTATCGGTTTTGACCGTTCGGGCACCACGCGTATCGGCAAATACATTTTGAACCATTCGTTCATGATTCCGGGTCTTATCGGCGTCATTAGCGGTTGCTGTGTCGGTTTCGTCATGGCGCACATCGTTCTTTAAGGGACAAAGGACAAGGAACATGGGAACCGGTTCAATTCATAATTCCTAACTAAAAAGACGGGCTTAAAATTTTAGGCTCGTCTTTTTTAATTTAGTTGTGCAGTTTAGCAAAAAAATTTTCCGAAATCTATACGTTGCTTAGACGATTTTGTTGCACGTCCGACAAAAATTTTTTTGCGGCGTCGAGAACTTGAGCGGGCGTGACATTTTGTAAGCAGGCGGGTTTCGGATAAGTCGGACACTGCTCGGCTTTGAAAGTGCACGGACAACACGACTCGCGGCTTGTAAGGACGACGGCATTTTTATTAATCGGGTGCCAGCGGTCGGGACTCGTGCAACCGTACATTGTAATCATTTTAACGCCGGTCGTCGCGGCAATGTGCGTTGCGCCCGTGTCCACCGTTATGAATAAATCTGCGCGGCGAAAAAGTTCAGCCAAGTCAGTCAGCGAAGTTTCGCCGCAAAAATTTTCAACGCCGCCGCCAATCTCTTTTATGACTTCATCGGCGTAATCTTTATCATTTGGCGCACCGACGATAAAAAATGCCGCGTCGAAACTTTTTTTAAGCTCGCGAACGACTTCGGCAAAATATTCCTTGCTCCAAGTTTTCAGCGGAAAAGTTCCCTTGACACACAACGCGATTTTAAATTCGGCTTTCGGAAGGCGGGCAAGCAATTTATCGGCGACGGGAGAATTTTTTTTCGGAAAGACCGGTTCGGCGTGACCTTCAATCTTAAAAAATTTTCGGACGATTTCTTGATAAGTCTCGGCTTGCAATGTTTGATTGAGGTCGTGAGAAATTTCCACAACATCGGTATAAAACAAAGTCACGCGGCTTTTGTTATCGTCAAAAACTTTAGACGGTCCGACGCGGCACGGTATCCTTGCCAAAAAAGTTATCAGCGCGGGACGTAATTTCCTGTCGAATGAAATTGCCAAGTCAAAATTTCTCCGCCGAATCTCCTTAACGAGTTCGCGCATCTTTTGAAAAGAATTTTCCTTAGCTTTGTAATCCAAAACAATCACATCGTCGACAACGGGATTGTCAATGACGGCGTCCTTAACGACGGGTTTAACGAGCATTGTAATTTTTGTATCGGGGAAATTTTTTTTGATGAGTGCAAGCGCGGAAGTCGTCAACACCACGTCGCCGAGATTAACCAGAGCATTGACCAAAATATTTTTAAACATTGTCCGCCTCCGTCACATGAACATTTTCTTTGCCGTAGTAGTAAAGCTTGACGTATTTTGCCATCGTGTAGAAATAATGGAAGCCCGCCAACACAAAACCGATTTTTCCGTCGAGGAAACCGCCGCGTAAAAAATACATGCGGAAACTCGCCCAAAGCGGGTGCAAAATCATATCCAAAATATTCGCCGACTTGCCTTGCTCGTGAGCTTTTTTGGCGGCAAGCGTCGTGTACATGTTCAGCTTGTTGAAATAATGATTCCAATCGCGATAAGGATAGTGGACGAGGTACGCCGATTCGGGAAAATCTTTTTCTTGGCAAGTGTGATGAATTTGCGGGTGAACAAAGCCGGTAACGTAACTGCCCGCCGTCGGAAAAAGCCGCGTGACATAATCGGGGAACCAGCCGCCGTGTCGGAGCGGTTGTCCCCAAAAATAACTCAGCCGCGCCGTCCGCCAAGCAAAATTTTTATCGTCGCCCGCAAGAATTTTTTTTATCTCGGCGGAAAGAGCGGGCGTGGAGCGTTCGTCAGCATCGATAAAAAAAATCCAGTCAAACTTTGCCTGCTTGATTGCAAAAGTTTGTTGTCCGCCCCAATCGCCGTTCAGCCCGTGTTGAATCACTCGCGCACCTAACTCGGCAGAAATTTTCGCGGTCGCGTCGCTGCTGAAGTCGTCGATAACAACAATTTCGTCCGCGAAGTCCTTAACGCTTTTTATACATGCGGCGATAAATTTTTCTTCGTTCTTCGCCAAAATCAGCACGGATACTTTAGCCACAGTTTCACCACCACGACTTCCACAGTTTATCCAAAACTTTATTACGCCTGTGCATTTTATGCTTGGGCTTGGGCAACGAGCAGATTCGATTAATATTTGCCAATGTCTCTTCGTAATCGCGTTTTCGTTCGTCGCTGTTGTACCACGCCGCAAACTCGGAATCATTTTTCAGCAGTTCGTTCTTGTATTCGTCGAAGGTTTTCATTCTGCATTCCTCACATACCATTTGAGAATTTCAATCTTTGATGATTTTTTCGAGCCGCTTGGCAAAATTCACGGGCGAAAAATCTTCACCCGCCGCCTTGAGATTTTTTGAGTACGTCGAGAAATTTTTATCGAAGTCATTTATAAAAGTCTCCAGCACGCGGGCGAGGTCGTCAAGGTTGCCGCTTTGGAAAGTTTCGCCGACGCGGTACAGGTCAAAAACTTCGGGGTTCATGTCGTCACTTGCCACGACGGGTTTGCCGAATCCTATCGCCGTGAAAAGCATTCCGCCCCAATGATATTTATAACGCGGCGCAGAATACGGCATCAACAGCGCGTCGACGTTCAAAATAGCTTGCTGCCACTCCGTACCGATTAAGCCCTTATGCAAAAAGCTCAAGCCGTCAACGTCTTTATATTGCCGAATAATTTTTTCAAAGTCCTCAGAGTCTTCCGCGTGCATCGTCGAGCCTTGAACTTGCAATTCAACCTTGCGCGTGTAATTTCCCTTAAGATAAACTTCCAACAGCCCGCGCAGATTTTTTTCACGTCGATATTGCCCAAAAAATCCGACCTTCAAAACTTCGCCCGCCGCAGAAATTTTCGGCTCAACTTTCAAATCACGGGCGGTATAAGTCGGCGGATAAATCGTAAAAATATTTTCGCGCCGCTCGCCAAAAATATTGTCGGTGAACGTCAACACAACGGGCTTGATATTTTTGTTTGCAGAGAGTTTATCAGCCGCCGCCAAAAATTTCGGAGCCTCGGCGGGATTTATTCCGTGCAAAATAAAAATCAGCGGCACGGAAATTTTTTTCAACGCGCTGTGATTCAATGCCCTCAAATATCTGTAAGTTGACGTCGGGATTATCAACGCGTCGAAATTTTTTTGCGCGTCGAAAAGTTGGCTGTACCAACGCTGACGATTAATTTCACGCTTTGCCGCCGCCAAAAGTTTTTTCAGTCCGCGCGAGTTCGTATAAGTCACGGCGTCGCCTTTGAGACGCTTGACGGGCGTTTGATAATCGAATTGGAACGAAAAATTTTCGGGGACGTAAAATTCTACCTCGTGACCGAGTCCGCGAAATTCTTCAACCAAAATCCTGTCGAATTCGACTTCGTGACCTCCGGGCGTCATTATATTTTCAAATATCGCAAGTTTCAACATCGTTGTCTCCTGTCGGAGAGCTTTAAGCTTAAAGTTTAAAGCCTCGTAAAGTTTTTTCAATCGCCGCGTCCAATTCGTCAAGCAATGCAAATCGCCGCCGATATTGTGCGCGTTTATGCGTCGGAATCTCTTCAAAAGTTTTGCGCGTCTCCGTCAAAGGAAGTTCGTAAAATCTCGCGTCGTCCGTCGGAGTGCCGCCCGCTTCTTTCCAAAAATCGCTGAACGAAGTTTTCAACTTCCTGTCGCTGCGCATGTGATTGTTTGCGTAGTAGCCTTCGTTCGTGACGGCAAAAATTTTTTTCACGCCGAAATTTCTCGCAACCGCCTGCGCGGCGTACAAAATTAAATTTTTCGTGCGGTAGGCGTGGCACTTTTTAGTTATGCGCTTGACCAAATCTTTTGCGTCGTTGACGTTGGGACCTTGCATCGCGCCAATCCACATCGCCCAATCATCGTCACGAGTTCGCGCTATCCAAAACAAAATCTGATAAACGGGCACTTCGCCGGGCAAATCGAACATGACCGCCGCCAATCCTTCCTTACGTTGACCCGGCTCCGCACACAAAACCAAATTCATTTCGCCGAGAGTTTCATCAAGCGGCATTCGCCACAGCTCAATTTTTTTGTCGCCGTAAAGTTTCAACATGAAATCTTCGTTGAATCGCTCCGATAAAAATTTCATGTTGTCTTCGATAATTCGCGCCCGCTCCTCGAACGTCGACCGATAATAAAAAAATGCCCGCGTCGCCTGTTCGTAGACAAAAGGATAACCTTCCGCAACTTTAGATAAAAGTTCCGATTGCTTAAAAAATTTTTCCAGATGATTCATGCGTTGCGGGTGCAGACAACATCTCGCCACGAACACTGCAAATCGGTGCGCCTCGCGCGGATTGTTTAAGTCGTAAATTTTTTTTCCAAGTTCAATAAAGTTGCTCATAATCTTTCTCCTGCGAGGTGATTATAAATTTTCTCGCGTCAAATATCAATGCGCTCAAATATCTTGCGCCAGTGAAATTAAATTGTCGTATTGAGAAGAAGATAACAAGCCCGCTTCGTAATCCCGTTGAATATCTTCTTGCAAGTCGTCAAGATTTATTTCGTTGTCTTCGCCCTGATAAATTCGCGATAAAATATCTCGGTATTGAAAAAATTTTCCTGACGAAATGTGATTATCATACATAAAAATTTTCCTCCAAAGTTGTTTAAATGTCGGGCGGCTAATTATAGCATAAACAAAATTAAAATTGCATTGCCCCTGCCGATTTGATAAAATTACTTTTAAGCGTTGAGAGTTCGGATAAAAGTGGTTAGTGATTAGTGGTTAGTGATTAGGGATTTTTCCCTAACTCCCAAATCCTAACTCCTAAATCCTAAAAAAGGGAGGAGATTATATTTGAGAATTGACCAAAGAGGCGATAACAAATTAAAAATTATTCCGCTGGGCGGGCTTGGTGAAATCGGAAAAAATATGACAATAATTCGCTACGGCGACGAAATGATTATGATTGACGCGGGATTGATGTTCCCCGAAAATGATATGCTCGGAATCGATTTGGTTATCCCCGACATTTCCTACGTTTTGGAAAATAAAAATTGCTTGAAGGCAATTATTCTAACCCACGGTCACGAAGATCATATCGGCGCATTGCCTTACATCTTGAAAAAACTTACCGTTCCCGTTTACGGCACGAAACTTACGCTCGGAATTTTATCGGGACGATTAAAAGAAGACGGCGTCGAGTGCAGAAATTTGCGTTCGGTATCGAGCGGAGAAATTGTCATGATTGGTTGTTTCAGCGTCGGATTTATTCGCGTGAATCATTCAATCCCCGATTCGGTCGGCTTGTCGATTAAAACGCCCGTCGGCATGATTGTTCACACGGGCGACTTTAAATTGGACTACACGCCGATTGATGGCAAAATGACTGACTTCCGTCGCTTTGCAGACTTGGGCGCGCGGGGCGTCCTGCTTTTAATGGCTGATTCGACAAATTCCGAAAAGGAAGGTCACACGCCCAGCGAACGGACTGTCGGAGCGGCATTCAATCGAGTTTTCCAAAATGCAAACGGAAGAATAATCGTCGCAACTTTTTCGTCGAACGTGCACAGGATTCAACAGGCGATTGATACGGCAATTCGCTATCGTCGACGCGTGGCGATTTTGGGTCGCAGCATGGTAAACGTCGTCACCACTTCCTTGGAGCTTGGCTATCTTCACGCGCCCGAAGGCACAATAATTGACATTGAGGACATAAGAAGTTATCCCGCGAATAAAATTGTAATCATAACGACGGGCAGCCAGGGCGAACCGATGAGCGCGTTGACGCGCATGGCTATGAGCGACCACAGGCAAGTTGACGTTATCCCCGGCGACACCGTGATTATTTCCGCCACGCCCATTCCCGGCAATGAAAAACTCGTTGCCAAGACCGTCGACAATCTTTTACGGCTCGGAGCAAATGTCGTTCACCGCCGCGAAGAAGGTATCCACGTTTCGGGACACGCCGCCCGCGACGAGTTGCGCTTGATTCTTAATTTGATTAAGCCGAAATTTTTTATGCCCGTCCACGGCGAATTACATCATTTATTTTCGCACGCCAAACTTGCCGAGGAAATGGGCATGAATCGCGAAAATATTTTGGTCGGCGAAAACGGAGCGGTAATTGAACTTTCTCGCGACAGCGGAAAAATCGCGGGTCATGTCAATGCGGGCGTGATTATGGTTGACGGACTGGGTGTCGGCGACGTTGGCAATATCGTTTTGCGCGACCGCCGTCAACTTTCCCAGGACGGAATTTTAATCGTGGTTGTGACCATGAATCGCGCTTCGGGCAGAATCGTTTCCGGTCCCGATATTGTATCGCGCGGCTTTGTCTACGTCCGCGAGTCCGAACAACTCATGGACGACGCAAGAAACAGAGTTTTCCACGTTCTCCGACGCTGCAGAGATGAACAAGTTTCCGATTGGATGACGATTAAGCTGAATATCCGCGACGCACTTGCGCAATTTCTTTTTGAACAAACTCGACGACGCCCGATGATTTTGCCGATTATCGTTGAGGTATAAAAAAATCTTCGTTCGTTTTGAACGGAGAACAGCCTGCAGACAAAAAGCACCCTCGGCTATAATTAAGTTGGGAGGTGCTTTTATATACGGCTTCAAAAAATAAAAATCTGTTCGGATATACAGCGCGTTTTTGGTAAAAAATTTTTTCCATATAATTTTGTCGTCCAAAGAATTTTTATTCGGAAGGCGGCTTTTTAAAACGGAATGGGGAATTAATATGCGATTGATTGTCGGAATGACGGGCGCGAGCGGCGTCGTAATTGCGGTGGAACTTTTGAAGCGGCTTAAAGAAATTGATTCGGTCGAAACGCATTTAATCATAACAGAGGGTGCGCAACTTACAATTCGTGACGAAACGGACTTTGACATTTTCGAGATTCGCAGACTTGCCGATTGCGTTTACGACGTCAATCAAATGGACGCCTCCATTGCCAGCGGCAGTTTTCTCGTCGACGGCATGATTATCGTCCCGTGCACCATGAAAACTTTGGCGGGAATTAGCGCGGGCTATTGTGAAAATCTTTTGCTCCGAGCCGCTGACGTTTGCTTGAAGGAAAATCGAAAACTTTTACTCGTGCCGCGCGAAATGCCGTTCAGTCGAATTCACTTGCGCAACATGAAAGAACTTGCCGATTGCGGCGCGATAATCATGCCGCCCGTCATGACTTTTTACAACACGCCCTCGAACTTGCAAGCGCAAATAAATCACATTGTCAATAAAATTTTGCGCCTGTTCAATCTGCCCGACGATATGCGGGAATGGCGCACGCCTTAAAAAAATTTTAGCCGTAAAGTCAAATCGACCTTACGGCTGTTTTTTACGTGCAGAAAAATATTTTACAAAAGATTTTCAATGTCTTTAGCAATAGATGCGGGAGTAGTCGTCGGCTCGAAACGCGCAACAACATTTCCGTCACGGTCAATCAAAAATTTCGTGAAGTTCCATTTAATGCCGTCGCCTTCCAAATATTCGGGGAAATTTTTCTTCAAGGCGTCAAGCAATTTTGCGGCAACGGGATGGTTCATGTCAAAGCCCTCGAACTTTTTCTGCTCGGTGAGATATTTGAACAACGGTTGAGCAGTTTCGCCGCGAACGTCGCCTTTGGCAAAAATCGTGAACGTCACGCCGTAATTGAACTTGCAGAACTGCTGAACTTCGTCGTTGGTACCGGGTTCCTGACCTGCGAACTGATTGCAGGGGAATCCGAGAATTTCAAAGCCTTTATCCTTGTAAGTCTTGTAAAGCGTCTGCAGCTCCTCGAATTGCGGAGTAAAGCCGCATTTGCTGGCGGTGTTGACGATGAGCAAAACTTTGCCCTTGTAATCCGCCAACGATTTGTCCGCGCCGTTTTTAGTCTTAACAGTAAAATCGTAAACGCTCATGAAAAAACCTCCCGATTAAGCACTTGTGAGCAATTCTTCAAGCTTGCGCTTGTCGAAACCGACGACGTAATTTTTTCCGTCTATCGTCGTGACGGGGACCGCCAAATCGCCGGAAATTCTTTCGCACTCTGCGCGAGCCTCTTCGCTCTCTTCAATGTCGCAAGTTTCGTATTCCATGCCGCGTGCCTGAAGAAATTTCTTAACTTTTTCGCACCACGGACAGCCCTCGAATGAATAAACTTTAACCATAAAATTTCCTCCTTACAAGCAAAGCAATTTATCGAGTTCTTCTTTGTCGTAATCAATAACAAAAGTCTCGTTGTCAATGGTCGTGACGGGAACCGCCCAATCCATGCCGGTGAGTTTTTTGCAAGCCTCGCGAGCGGCGGGGTCTTTTTCGATGTCGAGTTCTTCAAACTCAACGTCTTTGGATTTGAGATAGCGTTTAACTTTAGCACAATACGGGCAAGTTGCCGTTGTGTAAACTTTGACCAATTAAATCGTCTCCTTGAGTTTTGCCAAATATTTTTCTGCGAGCAGAGCTGCAGTCGTTCCGTCAGCTGCTGCGGTTGTGAGTTGCCGAATTTGTTTTTCACGAACGTCGCCGGCTGCAAAGACTCCGGGAATTTCCGTCCGACAATCTTCGCCCGCAGGGATCCTTCCGCTTGCCGTCAACTGCAATTCGTCCTTAAAAAGTTTCGTATTCGGTTCGACGCCAATATTAACAAAAATTCCGTCGATTAGCAAGGTTTTGGTCTCGCCCGACTTTTTATCGAGAACTTCAACTTCCTCAAGTTTTTTATTGCCGCGCAGAGCTTTTATCTCCGTCTGCAACATGATTGTAACTTTGTCATTGGCGCGAAGTTTTTTCTGCGAAACTTCATCCGCACGGAATTCCGAACGATGAATCAGATAAAGTTTTTTGGCGTACTTGGTTAAAAAGTTCGCCGCGTCGACAGCAGCATTTCCGCCGCCCGCGACCGCAATAATTTTTCCGTCGTAAGCATGACCGTCGCAAAGTTCGCAGTAGTGGACGCCGCGACCTGCGAATTTTTTTTCTTCGGGCAAGGGAAGTTTACGGCGATTCATTCCCGACGCGATTATCACGACATCAGCCTCGTAAATATTTTCTTGCGTCTCAATAATTTTGGGCATTGACTTCAGCGAAACTTTTTCAATCTCGTCGAATTCGTCAATGACCGCGCCGAAGTTTTCTGCTTGCGTTTGAACCGTCGAAATTAAATCGCCGCCGCGAACGCTGACGAAACCGGGATAATTTTCAATATCGGTCGCGTTGGCAATTTGTCCGCCGATTAAACCGTTTTCGAGGACGAGCGTGTTGAGATTCATGCGCCCGCAGTAAAGAGCCGCCGTCAAACCCGCCATGCCCGCGCCGATTATCACGACGTCTTTTTTAATGTGTTCCTTCATAAATATGCCTCCTCAACTTTTAAAAAGTTGCCAAATAGTTGACGCGCCGAAACGTTTCGATAATTTTAACGTAGACGCCGCGCCGGAACGCAACCATTGCTAGCTTTATATTTTTAAAAGCAAAATTTTTCTCAAGTTGTAAAGAACATATGCGATACGGGAGCCGCAATCAGTAAGCTGATGATTGTGCGTTCAAGGAAAAGGATAAAAAGTTCGGGCAAGTTGACGGGGATTTTCGAGCCGAGGATAAGTCCGCCGACTTCCGACAAATAAATCAGTTGCGTGACGGAAATGACTGCCACGATAAATTTTGCCATGGGGCTGGTGATTGTGCCCGCCGCGAGTACCGACGGCGTAAACATATCCGTAAAGCCGACTATCATTGTTTTGGAAACTGCTTCCGCTTGAGGAACGTCGAGCAACTGCAACAGCGGCATGAACGGCAATCCGAGCGTGTCGAAAATCGTCGTGTGATTCGCCAAGACCAATGCCAATGTTCCTATGCACATGACGACCGGCAAAACTCCGAACCACATGCCCGCCGCGTTTTTGAATGCACCTTCCATAAATTGTTCAAGTCCTTTGTGTTCACCTACGCGCTCCCTTGCAAGTGCCAGCCCGTATTGAAATGACGTCGTGTAACCTTCGGGCAGTGATTCGCCCATTGCTTTGCCCGGAACCAAGTATTCGTCCTTCTTCAAAGACAGCGGCGGGATTCGCGGCAAGATTAACGCGCAGACAATTCCTATCGCGCAGATTAAAAGATAATACAGCCCGAAATATTCCATTAAGTCAACTTGCGCCAAGACGACGATTGAAAAAGTTATCGACACGGCAGAAAAAGTCGTGGAGATAATCGCCGCCTCGCGCTTTGAATAGTAGCCGCCTTCGTATTGGTTAGCCGTGAGCATGACGCCCAAAGTGCCGTCGCCAATCCAACTCGTGATACAGTCGACGGCAGCGCGTCCGGGTATCGTGAACAGCGGGCGCATGATTTTCGTCAACAGCGCGCCGATAAATTCAAGCAGTCCGAAATCCAAGAGCAACGGCAATAAAAGTCCTGCCAACAAAAAAATTACCACGAGGACAGTCAGCAAGTCATGAAGGACAAAGCCGCCGTTGTCAGCTGAAGTTATCAAACTTATGACGCCTGCGCCGCCTTCGCCCGATTGAATACCGAGATAAGTCAGCCAAATAAAAATCGCGCCGAAAATTCTAATTACGACCCAAATCGCTGTCGTCGAAAAAGTGTTGGCGACAATCGGATAAGTCGCAATGAAATTCGGCTTGCCCAAAAAAATTATTCCGAGAATTGCCGACAGCGTAACGATACCTACGCAAAGTGCCGGCAAAAATTCTCCTATCGCGTTGCTTATCATGTCCGCGATGATTTTGACAACGATTGTCCAGCTCCCGTCGTATTGCACGGGAATCATGAACAAAATAATTCCGACGATTGACGGCACCAAAAAGCCCGCCAGTGACCCCTGCTGTTTGTTTTCCATTTCAATCTCCTTCGCTAAAAAATTTAGAGAGAAACTCTCGAAACAAAATCCGAATTATTATAACACTAATCGATTGAGTTTCAATAGTTGGGCGGCTGAGTCATGCCGATTGTCTGCATTAATTTTCAGAAAGGCTTTAACGATATTTTTCACGGAGGGGATTTTTTATGAACTTACAGGAATTGACGGCGGGGAAAAAAATAAAAGGTTTGCTTTCAGAGCAAGTTGCAGAAATTATCGCGGTGAATTTTTACGGCGACGCTGCGGAAGTTTTTTACAAGGACGAGCACGGAAATTTTGGCAACAAACTGATTTACGCCGACCAAATATCGGAATTAACTTTGGCAGAAAATTTATCTCTATGGCAATTTGATTCGGACTCAAAAATTTTTCGATTGGTCTCGGAGGCGTACAGGATAAGTGTTGCGCATCTCGTTGAACCTTATTTGGCAATTTACTCCTCGTTGATTGAACCGTTGCCGCATCAAATTTCCGCAGTCTATGAAAAAATGCTTGTAATGCAACCGTTGCGCTTTGTCCTGGCCGATGACCCCGGCGCAGGTAAAACTGTCATGACGGGTTTGTTGATTAAGGAATTAATTCTGCGCGGCGATGTTCGGCGATGTTTAATCGTTTGCCCCGGAACACTCGCCGAACAATGGCAGGAAGAACTTCAGCAAAAATTTCATCTCAAGTTTGAAATTCTCACGAGCGACAGGATAAATCAGGTCGGCAATGTTTTTTCCGAAGTAAATCGCGCAATCGTAAGCATTGACACCTTGGCACGCAACGGCGACTTTCAAGACAAATTGCACGCCAAAGATTGGGATTTAATCGTTTGCGACGAAGCTCACAAAATGTCCGCCACCGTTTGGAGCAACGAAGTCAAATACACGAAACGTTTTCATCTCGGACAACTGCTCGGAAAAATTACGCGCCATTTTCTTTTGCTGACTGCCACACCTCATAACGGCAAGGAAAAAGATTTTCAGCTGTTCATGTCGCTTATCGACCCCGACCGCTTCGAAGGCGCGCAGAGAATTAAAAATTCCGTCGACGTGTCGGATATTATGCGGCGGCTCGTCAAAGAAGATTTGCTGACTTTTGAGGGCAAACCGCTTTTCCCCGAACGCCGCGCTTACACCGTCAATTACAGCCTGTCGCCCGAAGAAATGCAACTTTATGAACTCGTCACCGCTTACGTTTCCGACGGATTCAATCGTGCGGAAAAACTTTCGGGCGGCAAAAAAAATTCCGTCGGTTTTGCCATGACCATTTTGCAACGTCGACTTGCCTCCTCCCCGAAAGCAATTTATAAATCCTTGGAGCGCAGGACAGAACGACTTCAAAAAATTCTGCGCGAAAAAAATTTCGTGCCCGACGAAGAAAAATCTTTCGACGACGAGGAACTAAGCAATCATGAAGAATTCCCGGACGGCGAATTTGAAAATAAAGAAGACGAACTGTCAGAGCGCGTGACAGCTGCTCAAACGTTCGCCGAACTGAAAAAAGAAATTCAAACGTTGAAATTACTCACCGAAAAGGCAAAACAGGTTTTCCTTAACGGCGACGATAAAAAATGGCGCGAACTGTCCGAACTGCTTCAAGACGATAAAAAATTTTCAAAGGGTAACGGCGAACGCGAAAAGCTCATAATCTTCACCGAACACCGCGACACTTTGGATTACTTGCAAGAAAAAATTTCTTCGCTGTTCGGGCAAAATGAAATCGTCGTAACCATTCACGGCGGATTTAATCACAGGGAACGCCACAAGATTGAAGAGCAATTCCGTCAAGATAAAAAAGTTTCCATACTCATTGCAACCGACGCCGCCGGCGAAGGTATCAACTTGCAGAACGCGCACTTGATGATTAACTACGACCTGCCCTGGAATCCCAATCGCTTGGAACAACGCTTCGGGCGTATTCATCGTATCGGGCAAAAGGAAGTTTGTCACCTGTGGAATTTGGTTGCCAATGAAACTCGCGAAGGTCAAGTTTTCCAACGTCTGCTTAAAAAATTGGAGCAGGAACGCGCCGCGCTCGGCGGAAAAGTTTTTGACATTCTCGGCAAAATTTCCTTCGACAACAAACCCTTGCGCGAATTGCTCCTTGAGGCTGTTCGTTACGGCAATGACCCCGAAACTGTTCGCAAGCTTGATGAAGTCGTCGATAAAAGTTTCGACCCAAATAAAATTCGCGAACTTATCCGCCAACGCGCTTTGACCAATGACGTGCTCGACTTCGATAAAATTGCCGATATGAATCAAAATATGGAACGCGTCGACGCTCACAAGCTTCAGCCGTATTTTATAGAAAAATTTTTCGACGAAGCCTTTAAAAAATTGGGCGGGCAAATATTCAGTCGCGGCAGCGGTCGCTATGAAATTATTCGCGTCCCGAAAGATATTCGTACTCATGCTTTGCAAAATAATTTCGGCGAACCCGTCGCGGAAAGTTACAAGCGAATTTGTTTCGAGAAAAAATTTTGCAATATCGCGGGCGTCGTGCCCGCCGTGCTTATTGCTCCCGGCAATCCTCTTTTGGAATCGGTCAGTTCCCTGATTTTGAAACGCTTCGGCAATGTCTTAAGGCAGGGAACAGTTTTTATCGACGACAACGCCGAAAAAAATTTCAGACTGCTTTTCTACATTGAAACAAAAATTTTAAACGACAAGTCGGAAATTATTTCCCGCAGATTGCATTTCGTAGAAATTTCCGAGGACGGGCAAGCCGTTCTGCTGAATCGCGCTCCTTATTTCGATTATGACTCGCCAAAAGATCCCGACACTCTAAAAAAAATTTTGTCGGCTGCTCAAAATATGCAGTGGCTTAAAAGCAATGTCGAAAAGCTTGCAATCAACTACGCGATAAAAAATCTCGTGCCGCCCCACCGTCAAGAAATCGCCGCCAAAAGAAAAGCTTATCTCGATAAACTCGAACGGGAAGTTAAGACCCGACTCAACGGCGAAATCCGTTATTTGGACAGATACGCCGCCGATTTGCGCGATAAAGATAAATTGAACTCCGATAAAGCCTATCGACGCGCGGGCGAATTGGCTGAACGTTTGAATCGGCGAATTGCCGAAATTAAGTTGGAGCGAGAAATTTCCACGCCCGCTCCCGTTATCGTCGGTGGCGCGTTAATCGTTCCGAAAAATTTCCTTCAAGACTCCGAACAAGATAATTTTTCTGCCGATGCCCTTGCTCGTTCTCGCGTCGAAAAAATCGCAATGAATGCCGTCATGAGTATCGAACGCGAATTCGGCTTTGAACCCGTCGACGTAAGCGCAAACAAGTGCGGCTACGACATCGAAGCCCGCGATAAAAATTTCGTCCGCTTTATCGAAGTCAAAGGCAGAATTGCCGACGCCACGGAAGTCACCGTCACCAAAAACGAAATCATTACCGCACTCAACGCGCCCGATAATTTTATCCTCGCCATCGTCACCGTCGACGCCGACAACGCCCACGTCGTTTACCTTAAATCGCCTTTTTCGCGCTCGCCCGATTTTTATTCCGTCAACGTCACTTATCCAATCGCCGCTCTTAAACAGCAGGGAAAAATCCTTCTCGATAGAAAAACATCTGTCAAAATTGAAAGCACCACAACATAAAAAAATCTCCCGCAACATTCAGGGAGATTTTTTGTCGCATTGTAAAAATTTTATTCGGTCAAAAGTTTCTCGAAGTCATCTTCGGTCAAAATTTTAATTCCGAGTTCAAAAGCTCTGGAAAGTTTGGAGCCGGCTTTTTCGCCCGCGATAACGTAATCGGTATTCTTGCTGACGGAACCTTTGACAATCCCGCCGCGCTCTGCAATGAGTTTGCTTGCCGCGTCGCGAGTATATTTTTCAAGCTTGCCGGTCAAGACAAAACTTTTTCCCGCGATTGCCGATTCTTCCACAGAAATTTTTTTCTCCTCTGCCATTGTCAATTCCAACTCCTTTAATTGCGTCAAAATTTTAAGATTGTCCGCGTCGTCGAAAAATTCTCTGATATGCCGCGCAGTTATCCCGCCGATGTCGGGCACAGTTTGAAGTTCTTCCGGCGACGCCTTGGAAAGTTCGTCGAGTCCGCCGAAATGTTGGATCAAATCGAGAGCCGCCGCACTTCCCACGCCGAATATCCCCAAGCCCGTCAAAAGTTTTGCGGGCGAATTTTTTTTGCTGTCCTCAATCGCGTTCAAAATTTTATCGGTATTCTTCGCCAGCCCGAAAATTTTTTTATCAATCAATTCGTCGCGATGATTTTTGAGTTTGTAAACGTCGGCAACATTTTTAACGAGACCTTCAGCAATCAATTTCGGAATTGAAGTTTCACCGAGACCTTTAATATCCATTGCATTGCGCCCGACGAAGTTCAACAAGTGATTTTCCAACTGCGCGGGGCAATTCGGATTGACGCAACGATAATCAGCGGCGGATTCCTCGCGCTCCAATTTGTGATTGCAGACGGGACAAGTGTCGGGAATTTTAAACGGCTCGGAATTTTCGGGACGTTTCGACACGACGACGCCGCTCACCCGCGGAATAATTTCGCCGCTTTTGTAAACTTTAATTGTATCGCCTATGCGAATGTCAAGCCCGTCGATAAAATCTTGATTGTGCAAAGTTGCGCGTTCGACTTTGGTGCCGTTGAGATTAACCGCGTCGAAAACCGCCGTCGGAGTAATTCTGCCCGTGCGTCCGACGCTGAGTTCAATTTTTTTCAAGACGGTTTCGCGCTCGTCGGGCGGATATTTGTAGGCCACTGCCCAACGCGGAAATTTACTTGTCGCGCCGAGAATTTCACGTTGCGAAAAATTATTTACCTTGACAACCGCGCCGTCAATGTCGTAGTCGAGTTTTTCGCGTCGCTTGCCGATTTCTTCTATTGCCCGCCAAACTTCCTCAAAAGTTTTGCAGACTTTGTACGCGTGAATAATTTTTATCCCGTTGCGCGCCATGAAGTTATACGCTTCGACGTGGCTTTGAATTTCTGCGCCGTCAATCTTCTGCATATTAAAAACAAACATGGAAAGTTTCCGCTCGCGGACGATTCTGCTGTCGAGTTGTCGGAGAGTGCCCGCCGCGCAGTTCCGAGGGTTGGCGAAAATTTTCAAGCCGAGTTTTTCTTGCCGAGCATTGGTTGCCATAAAATTTTTATGCGTCATGTAAACTTCGCCGCGTATCTCAAAATATTTCGGCGCGTCGACCAAATTTTGAACGACATCATCAATTACCAACGCATTTTCCGTAACGTCCTCGCCTTGAGTTCCGTCGCCGCGTGTTATCGCTTGAATCAATTTTCCGTCCTCATAGCGCAATGCCAACGACAAGCCGTCGATTTTTTCTTCAACGACGAATTCGGGCGCGTCGAGTTTTTCAATTGCGTCATTGATAAAATTTTCCACGTCCTCGCGATTGAACACGTCTTGCAAGGAAAGCATTTTAACATCGTGCGCGACTAATTTTCCTGCCTCGCGTCGAGCAGTGCCGCCTACCGTTTGTGTCGGGGAAGTCGGCGTGATGAATTCGGGATAAGCCGCCTCCAATTCCTTGAGCCGCGTCATTAATTTATCGTATTCGTAATCGGTAATTTCGGGTGCGTCCTGCTCGTAATATTTTTTGTTGTGCCGACGAATTTCTTTGCGCAGTTGCAAAAGTTCCGCCTTGACTTGAGAAATATTCATTCCTAATTCCTCATTCCTAATTCCTAACTGATTTTATTAATCGGGGCGATTGTTGACACGAGTTTTTTTATTCCGGCTTCGGGATTCGCGAATGTCACGGTTATGACTATGCCGCTGACTTCCATGACCGTGCCGAGTCCCCATTTTTTATGATTGAGTCGGTCGCCGACACGCCACGCGACAATATTTGCAGGTTTATTTTGGGAAGGTTTCATTTGCGCGGAACGATGAGCAGTCGGCGGTTTGTAAGTAGATTTTGACGGCGGCGGAGTTTTTTTCACGAAGGACGCAGGTAAATTTCCTTCAATGCAAGACGCGGGAATTTCTTCTATGAAACGTGAAATTCTTTGATTTTTTATGTTGCCGAATAACATCCGCTTTTCGGCTGCCGTGATGTAAAGTTTCTTCTTGGCGCGAGTAAGTGCGACGTAGCAGGCGCGGCGTTCTTCCTCAAGTTCAGCCTCGGTTTCCAAGGAATTTGCGTGCGGAAAAATTTTTTCTTCCATGCCGACGACAAATACTGTGGAAAATTCCAAACCTTTAGCCGCGTGCACCGTCATCAATTTTACGCGCGATTCTTCTTCGTCGACGGTGTCCAAATCGGTTATCAAGGCGACGTGATTCAAAAAATCTTGCAACGTGCCGTTCGGGTGCAGTTCGGCAAATTCTTTCGCGCTGTCGATGAATTCGCCCAAATTTTCTTCGCGAGAAATATTTTCCTTCTTGCCGTTTTCTCTGTCTTCGCGCAACATTTTCAGATAGCCCGACTCATTCAACACAGACATTATCAGCTTGTCGAGCGTAAGATTTTGGGCTGATTCGGTAAAACTCATCATCATTGCCGCGAATTTTTTTATTCCGTCGCGGAATTTCGGGCTGAGTCCGTCAACTTGTTCCAAAAGTTTTTTGTTGGCTACGACTTCAAAAATTGCCAGCTCCGAACTTTCAGCGAAAGCCGCAAGCCGAGCCATGTTCGTGGCACCGAGTCCGCGGCGCGGCGTATTAATTATTCGCATGAGGTGAACATTGTTCAACGGATTTGCTATGACGTGCAAATAGGCAACGATGTCCCGAATTTCTTTGCGATCGTAAAATTTCAGCCCGCCGACGATTATATAAGGAATGCCCGCTTGCATAAATCTTTCCTCGAACATGCGCGATTGAGCATTCGTGCGATAGAGCAGGGCAATTTCGTTGTAAAGAAAGTTTTCGCGTTCGACGAGCCGTTTAATTTCCCGCGCGATAATGTCGGCTTCTTCCTTGTCGTCCCTGCAGTGAATAAATTTAATTTTATCGCCGCTCTCATTTTTCGTCCAAAGATTTTTCGGCTTGCGGTCGAAATTATTTTTGATAACGGAATTCGCCGCTTGCAAAATAGTTTTCGTCGAACGATAATTTTGCTCCAACTTGATAACTTTAGCTTTCGGATAATCACGCTCAAAATTTAAAATGTTGCGCATATCCGCGCCGCGCCAGCCGTAAATCGATTGGTCAGCGTCGCCGACCACGCAAAGATTTTTATATTTTGCGGCAAGCATATTCGTCAAAACGTATTGCGCAACGTTCGTGTCCTGATATTCGTCGACGGAAATATATTGGAAACGCTCCTGATATTTTTCCAAAATGTCGGGGTGAGTTTTAAAAATTTTCACGGTGACAAAAATTAAGTCGTCGAAGTCCAGCGCGTTATTTTCCTGCAATTTTTTTTGATAGCGCCGATAAATTTCTCGGACGTTCGATTTATAAACAAAGTCTTTGCTTAAAATAAATTCCGTGCAAGCTTCGGGTTCAATCAAATTATTTTTACAGTCGGAGATTTTCAGATTGACGTTGGAAAAAAATTCCGTACTCAAATTCAATTCTTGGACGCATTGTTTTATCAAAGATTTGCTGTCGCCGGCGTCGTAGATTGCAAAGTTACGATTGAATTTTCTCGTGATTTCAATTTCGCGCCGCAAAAGATGTGCGCAAAAAGAATGGAACGTACTCAAAATAATATCTCTTGCGGGCGAACCGATTAATTTTTCTGCGCGGGTTTTCATTTCATTGGCGGCTTTGTTCGTGAAAGTTATCGCCAAAATATTTTCCGGCAAAATTCCCTGCGCGATTAAATTTGCAATGCGGCAAGTTAAAACTCGCGTCTTGCCGGAACCTGCGCCCGCCATTATCAAAAGCGGACCGTCAATGCAATTAACCGCCTCCCGCTGTTCGGGGTTCAAATCCTTAAAAATTTCTGTCGTGTCAAAAAAATTTTGCTCAAGATTCAAAAGAGTATCCTCCTTTCAGTCTTGAGCAATTATATTTCGTATGAAATTTTTTATCAAGCGGCGGCGTTCGTGGAAAGATTGTAATAAACGCCGCGACGAGCCATTAAATGTTCGTGAGTGCCTTCCTCGGTTATGTTGCCGTGTTCCAAAACCAAAATTCTGTTGGAGTTGCGGATTGTCGCCAAACGATGAGCAACTGTTATGGTCGTGCGATTCTCGGAAAGTTTTTGCATGGCGCGTTGAATTTGACGTTCGGTTTCGTTGTCGAGTGCGCTGGTTGCTTCGTCGAGAATCAAAATTTTCGGATTGCGCAAAAACATTCTGGCTATTGCAAGACGTTGTTTTTGACCGCCGCTGAGTTTTACGCCGCGTTCGCCGATAAAAGTATCGTAGCCTTGAGGAAGTGCGCTTATAAATTCGTGAGCCTCTGCAAGTCGCGCCGCGTTGATAATTTCTTCGTCGGTAGCATCCTCGCGCCCGTAAGCAATGTTATCTTTGACGCTCGCGGAGAAAAGGAACGTGTCCTGCTGAATCATTCCGACTTCCTTGCGCAAGCTGTCAGTCTTGACGGTTTTAATGTCGCGCCCGTCGATAGAAATTTTCCCGCCGTTAAGTTCGTACATGCCGAGCAAAAGTTCGCACAAAGTCGTTTTGCCGCCGCCGGTCATGCCGACAATTCCGACGTGTTCGCCCGCCGCTATGTTCAAATTAAAATCGTTAAAAATCGGCGCGTTGTTTTCGTAGCCGAAATTCACATGAGAAAATTCAATCGACTTGGCGTTTTCGAGTTTGGCGACGCGTTCGGCGGAAAGTTCGCTGCTTTCGGGCATGTTCATCAGTTCGCGATAACGTTCGACACCCGCCATGCCGCGCTGATAAACTTCCGTCAACATCATCAGCTGAAAAACGGGACGCATGCAAAGCATCATGTACAAAAGAAAAGCAACCAGGTCGCTGATTGACATTGCGCCGAAACTTATCAGCGCGCCGCCCAAAACAATTATCGTTAAGTTCATGACGTTGGAGAAAAAGTCAACGCCGCCGTGAAGTTTGCCGACTGTGCGGAAGGAATTTTCTTGCACCGACAAAAGATTTTCACCTGCGCGGAGCATTTTGTTAAGTTCTTTATCTTCGTTGCTGAAAACTTTTACGAGACGAATTCCCTGCAAACTTTCGGAGATTTGTCCGCTGAGGTCGCCGGTATTTTCTCTTGCACGCATGAACATTTTTTTCATGTCGCTGTTGAGTTTGAATGTCGTAAAAGTTTTGATCAGCAGCAGAGCAGTCACGACCGTTGCGAGTTGCCAGTTAAGATAAAACAGCAACGCAACCGAGCCGAGCATTGTTATCGAGCAAGTAACGAACAGGTGAGGGATTGCGAACATCAGCCCGCCGACTTCCGAAATATCATTGACGAGCCTTGAGAGGAGTTGTCCGCTTTGTGCGTTGTCGTAGAAGGAATAGCCCATTCTCAACAGGTGGCGGAAAAGTTTTTTGCGCATTGTGAATTCGATTTTGGCACCCATGCCGCGTCCGACAACTTCGACTTTGTAATTAAGAAAATAATTTGCCGCGTAAATCGTCAGCAATGCGCCCGCCGTCAAAATCATTTCCGCCGAAATGCCGTGCGGTAAAAGTTCGTCCATGACTTGGCGAATCAACATCGGCGACAGAAGTCCGAGACCCGCGCCGACAAGCGAGCCGATTACCACGAACGAAAATGCTTTTTTGTGTGCCGCGTAACTTTCCGCAAAAAAATTCAGCCTGTCCTTGACCATTATGAATCCCTCCCTGCCGGTTAAGGAACAAGGATTTAGGAACAAGGAACAAGTTTAAAACTCTTGTCCCTTGTCCCGTTTGCCTTTTCCCTTATCAAAAAAAGTTATCTTCATGTTCTTTTTCTATTTGCGTTTTAAGTTGCATGGAAATTTTTTCCAGCGATTCTTGTAAAACTTTTTTTTCTCTAAAGCTGAGGTCGATAAAAAGTTCGTCGTAGTTCGGCTTTTGCAGTTGAAAATGTTCGCCTTCCTCGGTGAGTTCCACGACGAGTACCCGCTTGTCGTCCGTCGAACGTGTCCGCCGAATGTAGCCGCTGTTCTCCAATTTCTGCAGAAGTTCGCCCAACGATTGCGGACGCATATCCAAAATAAATCCGAGTTCCTTTTGAGTCGCTCTTTTCATGCGCCGCAGTGCCGTCAAGATTCTTCCTTGCCCTTGCCGAGGATCCAAGCCGCCGTAATTTTTTCCGTACCACATCATGTTATATCGCCGCAAAAGAAGACTCATTTCAAGGAGCGCGCTCGTTAAATCATTTTGTTCAGCCATTTGTACATGCCTCCCGTAAATTCACGGTACTTTACGATTCGTATAATACATGGTACCTTACGATTAGTCAATATGAACTCAAGACTTTTAACCGAGATTTAACGATTCTTTTCCGCTGAAATAATCCAAACCGGATTCAACGCTTGACACATGTCATAGGCGCGGATTTTTTTCAGGCGAGTGATTTGAACTTGAAACGCGTCGTATTTCCAATCGTGTGCTCTGAAGTATTCCAACGCGCCCGCTGAAGTCTGAATCGTTATCGCATTGACGACAACACGCCCGCCCATTTTTAACTTTGTATTGAGCACGTCAAGAATTTTTTCCGTGTAACCACCGGAGCCGCCGATTATCACCACGTCAATTTCCGGCAAGTCTTCCAAGCCGTCGGGTGCCTCCGCGAAAATTATTTCAACGTTGTTCACGGAAAATTTTTCGACGTTGCGCCGAATTAATTCGACTGCCTCTGCCTTCCGCTCTATCGCAAAAATTTTTCCCTTCGGTGCAAGCAGTGCCGCTTCAACCGTTATCGAACCCGTGCCCGCTCCCACGTCGACAACAACCGAATCACTTTTTATCTGCGCCTTCGCCAACGTCAATATTCTTATTTCCTGCTTTGTCATGGGAGTTTGTCCGCGTATAAATTCTTCATCGGCTATCATCACGTCATCCCCTTAACATGCGTTTCAATGAAGTTTATTTCTTCCGTCGACAAGTCGTATTTACGATAAAGTTGCTCGTCAACGTCCAAGCTCCACTTTATATCCGAAGACACTGTAAAATCTTGCAACGGAACTTTTGCCCACGTTGCCTTTGGATTGACGGGAGTAACTTTTAACGCACCAAGCAGACAGCGTGCAAATTTGCTCTTGATATATTTCAAGCAAGCGTCCATTTCATCACGAGTATCGAACGCGCCGACAACTAAAAATGTATCCGTGGAAATATCCAACGGCTCGCCGATAACAGGTTTGCTGATAATTCGTGCCGCCTCTTTATCGCTGAGCTTGCCCGACGCGCCGTTTGCTTTTGGTAAAAAAATTTTCCATTTACCAATATATTCTTTGACACGACTGCAAACATATTCTTTTTTAATCCAGCAATAAGCGCGTTCGTTATTCAGCCGTCCCAAAACTCTCAAGCAATCGTCATTTGGTTTTTCTGAAGAAAAAATTTCAGGCAACGCAGCGAACGCATTTGATGAAATATCGTAAAGATGACCGTTGCTTAATTTTGTTTTGGCGTCGGGAAAATCTTCGTGCATTTTGTCTGTAAAAAGATATGGTGTTCTGCCCGAAATAATTTTTCCTAAGTCAACAAAATCGGTACGAGTGATAATTTTTTCGCAGGCACTTCGCAATTCTTTAAAGGGCGTAAAAGTTCCGATTGCTCCAAAATTTTTAGTCTCGTCACGAAAAGTAATTGCAACGCCGCCTTCAATGTCGACGCCCTTAAAATATTTTTTCGCGTCGGGCGCGTAGTCCAAAACCTTGAAGTGGGGGTCGTTGAGCATACGACGATTAAAATCTTTGGGAGTTGCGCCTGCGTCGAAGAGAAATCTTGCGGGCGTGATGAAAGCAGCCTTATCGGCGATTTTAAAAGCGGCCTCCATGATTTTGTTGTAGACGGGCGGCGCGAAACTTTTATTGTCGCCTGTGGTGTCGTCTTGATAGGGCGGGTTGCCGATAACAAAGTCAAATTTCTTCATGGCGGAGCCTCCTCAAAGTTTAATGATGATGTTGCGTTTATAAAAAAGTTCGGCAATGGGCAACCAGAGCAAAGCCCAAATCGCGCAGAAAAGAGTTGCACCAAATTCGGTCGAGATTAAACCTTGGGTCGTGTGCTGATAAAGTTGCAGATAAACGCCGCCGAAACTTTTTCCGTCGGGCAAAACGTAGAGGAAAGTTAAAATGGCGTTATTCATTACGAAAAAGAACAGCGGATTGATACCGAGAGCAACGAGCGGTTGAGAAAATTTTTTGGCGTCGGGGAAGGCGTCGAAAATTTTCATGAACAGCGCGAGCAAAATAAAATCGATTCCGGCATCAATCAGGGCGTAAGGCGTTGTCCAAAGTTTTTTGGTGATGATGTCGAAGTTGCTCCAAATGCCGCCCGCGACAAGAAGAATGACGCCCGCCGCGCAGAAGGTAAAAATTTTATCGCGAGTCGTAGCAGAATTATCGACGAAAATTCTTCCCGCCAAAACTCCGAACAAAACAGAGGCAGTGCCCGCCAAACAGCCGTAAAGCCCTTCGGGGTCGTGCGTGGGACGGTAAATGTGATTGACGCCGGGGAAAATGTAATCGACGGCTTGGCTGATGTTGTGAGCCTCGTCGAAGGGATTATCGGGCGCGTAGATGTGATAGCCCGCCGAAGAGACAATCAGCAAGACAAGAGCCGCGATTAAAATTCCGAGATTATTTTTGACAGCACGCGTGATGAAAATTCCGAGCGCGTAGGTTATGGCGAGCCGCTGAATAATTCCGAAAAGTCTTCCGTGGACAATCGCCTGCTCAAAAAAATTTGCCGTCGTAAAATCGGCGTCGAATATCATCAAGAGGATAAACGGCTCCATTTCCAAGAGCACGCCAATCAAGAACATGAACGCCGTCCGCTTGAGAATTTTTTTTACGGGCGGTTCGCGCTTCGACATGGAAATAGCCGCTGCCGCTCCCATTGCGAACGCGAACATCGGCAAGGCAATATCGGGGATTGTAAAGCCTGCCCATTGCGGGTGTTCGAGTATTGAATAAATTTTATCGGGCGGTCCGTCGAGGAAAAGCATAATTGAAATTGCCACGCCGCGCAGCACGTCCAGTGAATAAATTCGTTTCGTCATGAGCTTTCTCCATGAAATTTTTTGTCGGATAAATTTTATCACAGTGCGCAAAAAAAATCTTCCCTCCGATTGTCGAAGAGGAAAATAAAAAAAAAATCCCGCCGAAAAAACTCGACGGGAAAAAATTTTTTTGTCCGAAATTTTTTAAGCGCGTTCGATGTAATTTCCGGTGCGCGTATCGATTCTGAGAACGTCGCCTTCGTTGATGAACAGCGGCACGCGAACGACATAGCCCGTCTCAAGCGTGGCATTTTTAGTCGCGCCGGTCGCAGTGTTGCCTTTAACGGCGGGTTCACATTCGGTGACTTTGAGTTCGACGCTGTTGGGCAAGTTAATTCCGATAATGCGCCCCTTGAAAGTTTGCAGATTGACTTCCATATTTTCCATTAAGAAGTTGAGCGCGTTACCGAGTTGATCTTTGTTCAGTTCAATCTGCTCGTAAGTCTCAACGTCCATGAAAGTATATTGCCCGTCGGATTCGTAGAGGAATTGCATTTTGCTGGTGTCGAGGCGGGCGGGCGGCATTTTTTCATTGGGGTTGAAAGTGCGTTCGACGACGGCTCCGGTTTCGACGTTTTTAATTTTCGTGCGAACGAACGCCGCGCCCTTGCCGGGTTTGACGTGTTGGAACTCGACGACCTGCCAAGCCATGCCGTCAATCTCAATCGTTAAGCCTGTCCTAAAATCTGTACTTGAAATCATTTTTTTTACCTCCTTAGGAACTAGTAAATAGGAACCGGGAACCGGTAGTGATTAGTGATTAGAAACCAGTTCCCGGTTCCCAATTCCCAGTTCCTATAATTCTATCAAATTTTTTGGCGAGCGCGTCAAAGGTTGAGCCTTGCCGCTCGTGACCAAAACGGTATCTTCAATCCTCACGCCGCCGAAATTTTCGATGTAAAGCCCCGGCTCGTCGGTAACAATCATATTCGGCAAAAGTTTTTCGCATTTGCTGAGTTTGCTTAAGCGCGGCTCTTCATGAATTTCCAAGCCGACACCGTGTCCCAAACCGTGGACGAAAAATTTTTCGTAGCCCGCCGCCGTAAATCTGTCGCGAACAGCCGAATCAATTTCCTTGCCGCCTTTGCCCGCCGTAATTATTTCCAAGCCGTAAAGTTGCGCGTCGAGGACAAGATTATAAATTTTCTTCTGCTCGTCCGAAATTTTTCCTACACAAATCGTCCGCGTGATGTCAGAGCAATAACCTTTATAAATCGCGCCGAAATCCATTGTGACGAGTTCGCCCGCGCAGATTTTTTTTTCGGTAGCGGTGCCGTGCGGGAGACTGCCTCTCCAGCCCGAAGCGACAATCGTCGTGAACGCCGCCGCCTCCGAGCCGAATCGCCGCATAAAATATTCCAACTCCGCCGCAACTTCAATCTCACGAATTCCGGGCTTTATAACTCCCAAAATTTTTTTAAAGGCATCGTCGGCAATTTCACACGCCACGCGAATTTTATCAATCTCCGCCGCGTCTTTGACCTGTCGCAACGTATCCAACTCGACCGATTTAAATTCGACGCCTTCAAGTTCTTTTTTCAAGTAGCTGTGTTCGGCGACCGTCATAACGAGTCCTTCAAAGCCGATTTTTTTACAGCCCGAAAGTTTTATCTCGTCGACGATTTTTTTATAAAGCCCTTCGGTCTGTTCGACGAGCGTAAAATTTTTTGCTTGCCGAATCGCTTGTTCGGTGTATCGCCCGTCGGTTATCAGCTTGCGAAAATTTTTCCCGACAAACAATGCCGAACTGTCTCCGCGAAATCCGCTTAAGTAAGTGACGTTCGGAATCTTCGTGATTAAAATTGAGTCGACCTCTTCGGCAGAAATTTTCTCGTAAAGATTAATCAATCGCTCGTTCATTTTGTATCCTTCTGAATTCTGCGGATTGCAATATCAAGCGCGGCAATGTAGCTGTCGACGCCGAAACCGCAAATTTGTCCCATGACGACCGGCGCAAGAACGGAAGTATGGCGAAATTCTTCGCGGCGATGAATATTCGATAAATGCAACTCAATCACGGGCACGGGCACGGCGGCAATCGCGTCGCGAAGTGCAATGCTGTAATGAGTGAGCGCGCCCGCATTGAGCAAAATAAAATCGTAACGCCCGCGAGCATTTTGAATCGCCTCGACCAATGCGCCCTCGTAATTCGATTGAAAAAAATCTATCGTGTCAACGCCCGATTGTACGGCTCGTTCTCGTAAAAGTTCGTTTATGTCGTTGAGCGTAAAGCGTCCGTAAATTTCCGGCTCGCGCGTGCCCAGCAAATTTAAATTCGGTCCGTTTAAAACCAAAATTCGTTTGACGTTGACGCCTTCAGTATTTGATTGCAAATTTATTCTCTCCTTTCACGACGGGCAAATCCGAAAGCTCAAAGTTCGTGACTTTAATCCAATCGTTGCCGCGTTTTATTTTTGCGATAAGTCGTTCAACAATTTCCGCCTCGCCCTGCAATTCCATGGTAACGGAACCGTCGCTCATATTTTTAACCCAGCCGGTGATTCCAAAACTTTTTGCATTGCTCTGAACAAAAAATCGGAAACCGACGCCTTGAACGCGACCTTCGGCTCGTCCTGCCTTGCGCACGGCGTTTTCAAGATTAGCGGTCTCGACGACCTCGGCATCTTCTTCGGGGCTGCCAAAAATATTTCTCCAAAAACTCATGATTCTCAATTCCTTTCTAACGGGCAAGCAATACGCATTCATTATAATTTTTATAGTACGGCTCCAAACCCAAAAGCGCAAGTTGATGTTGATATTCTTCTTGCACTGCAAAAGGTTCGTCTTCAATCGCGACGTGATATTGACGCAGTGCAAATTCGTAGGCGGGATTCAAAGCTTTGACAAAATTCATCAGCGTCCAAAAGTCGTCCCACTTATGATAAACACAAATTGCAAGAATCGGTTTGAAACGGGCAATGGCAGTTATCGCGCCTCGGAGTGCGTCGAGTTCCGCGCCTTCCACGTCCAATTTAATGAAGTCGACGCGGGGCAAATTTTTTTCTCGGACATATTCATCAAGCGTGATAATCTGCGCAGTCTCGGAGCCTTGTGCGTCAAGATGAGTGGCACCGTTCATTAGCGGAAGATAAGTTGCCGTGTGTTTATGAGAGCCGAGTCCGAGATTTTCCATGACGAAATTTTTTTCCTTGGCAATCTGCGCGGCATGCCCGAAAATATTTTTATCCGGTTCAAAGCCGTAAACTTTAAAACCGCGCTCAACGAAACGCATGCAAGTTCCGCCGTCGTAAGAACCGCCGTCAATGACAGTTGCGCCGCGTTCGGGAATAAAGCCGGGCGTCATGTAGTGCGAATTATTTGAGTGATGAATTTTTTCGAGACGATTGGTGACATTGCCGAGCCAGTAGCCGCGAAAAGTTTTGCGGGATTCTTCGTCAATCAGCGAGTCATAAAAATCTTTCAGCGCGGGCAAATTGCTCATGAACGTATCGTAAATTTTTTCGGTGTTATCTCGTTCGGGATAAAGTATTTTGCTTTCGGGAAAATTTTTTGCGGCAAAGCGGGCGTCAACGTCATTGAGTGCGAAAATATATTCGGGGCGCAAATGTTTATTAATCGCGTCGTACACGGAAATAATTTCAAAATTTGCCGCGTCGTATATTTCGGACAAGGTGATAAAGTGCGTCAAGTTAAGTTGAGCAGCGAATTTTTTTGCCATATCAAAATATTTATTTATGTCGACGACGGACAACATTGCGACGGGGATTTTTTGTGCAATGAGTTTTTTAAAACTCTGTCATAACATTCGTCATGCATATCGCGAATAAGTTCGATAAATTTTTGCATAGTCAAAGTTCCTCTCGCATGAGTGACCAAATTTCTACAGGTTCAACGACGTGACCCGCTTTAAAAGCGGCGGAACAGCGGTCGCGCCGTGCCGCTTAAAAATTTTTAGCCGAGTAGCCGCGTCCGTACGAAATGCATGCGCACCACTTTTGAAAAGTGGACAAACAGCTGACGCGCCGTGCCACTTAAAAATTTTAAGCCGAGTAGCCGCGTTCGTACGAAATGCATGCGCATTTCTAGCCTAAAATTCTTCTCG
>JAFSOQ010000056.1 GCA_017446845.1 Selenomonadaceae bacterium
AAAAATATTCCCGTCACGAACATTCCGACTTACGGCACGCAATCGGTTGCGCAATTCGCTTTTGCCTTGCTGTTGGAAATTTGTCATCACGTGGCGCACCACAATCAAGCCGTTCACGAGGGACGTTGGGAAAATTGTCCCGACTTTTGCTTTTGGGATTATCCGCTGATTGAATTGGCGGGCAAGACTATTGGCATTATCGGCTACGGTCGAATCGGTCAGGCAACGGGGAAATTGGCTCAAGCGTTCGGCATGAAGGTTATCGCGTTCGATTCCATGCGCGAAGTCGGCACTAAGCTCGGCGATTGTTCGTTTGTTGAGTTGGACGAACTTTTTGAAAGCTCGGACGTTATCGCGTTGCATTGTCCGCTTTTCCCGTCGACGCAAGGAATTATCTGCAAAAAAAATATCGACAAGATGAAAGACGGCGTTATAATTTTGAATAACAGTCGCGGCGGTTTGGTCGTCGAAGAAGATTTGCGCGCGGCACTCGACAGCGGAAAAGTTTTGGCGGCAGGACTCGACGTGGTAAGCACCGAACCGATTAAAGGCGATAATCCGTTGCTCGGCGCGAAAAATTGTTTTATCACTCCGCACATTTCTTGGGCACCGAAAGAATCTCGCACCCGACTCATGAATATCGCCGTAGAAAATCTCAAATCGTGGCTCGCGGGCAAACCCGTCAATGTTGTTAATAGGAACCGGGAACCGGGAACCGGGAACTAGAGATGAAAAAAATAATTTTCCTGTTTATATTCGACCTGCTGATAAGCGGCGCGGTAGCGGCTTGGCTCTACTACACGCGGGGACAATACGCGGCATTGATGACAGGCTTGTCAATCTTCGTCGCGTTCTCGCCGATTTGTTTAATTTTTGCGTCGCCGCTCACATTGTACTTGGCGGGAAGAAAAATCGAAAAGCTCGGCGTAAAGTTCAACAACCGCAGCGCACTGAAAATTTTAACCGACGTAAATGTAGTCGGCTTGCCTTATAATAAAGTTTTGACGAACGGCGAATATTACATAACGGATTTGATACCCGAAGGATTGAACCAACCGACTTTGTTGGCAATGGCGGCGGGAGCCGAGACCGATGCCGAAAATACTTTGGGGCATATAATTTACGACACGGCAAAGCGACGACATTTGAGATTGCAACCGTCGATAAATTTTAAAGAATTGCCCGGACGCGGCGTCGAGGCAATGGTCAGCGGAACGGCGATTCGCGTCGGGAATTTTCCCTGGCTGGACAGTTTGGGCGTCTCACTCAGTGCCAATCTGCGCACGAAGGTTGACCAACTTTTAGTCAAGGGCAAAACGGTTTTAATCGTGGCGACGGGCAGAGCGGCTCGCGGAATCATCGCGCTTAAGGACGAAATTAACGACAAGGCGATAAAATTTCTTGGCGACCTCAAGCAAAATAAAATCGAAACGCTTATCTTGACGGCTCAACCGAAAAAGATGACGAGTTATATCAATAAAAATTTTGCGCCCGATAATATCCGAACAAATTTATCGCCCGAAGGCAAAGCCCGCGAGATTCAACTTTTCCGCGCCAAAGGAAAAATCGTCGCCGCCATAGGTAATGACGCTCACGACTTGCCCGCGCTCGAAAATGCCGACATATCATTTTTATTGGTTGACGGCTCGTTGAAACCCGATACCGAAGTCAAAGCCGATTTTGAAATCCCGACGCTCGAAAGTTTTTTATCGCTCAGAGAAGCCGCAGCAAACATTGCCAAAACTTTAAAAGTCAACAGAGTAATTGCGCTGTTGTCGTGGATAATTTTGGTGCCGCCCGCGATTATGTCCGCACTCGAAAATTCGCCGATACCGTGGCACCCGCTGATTGCGGTAATCGGCGTCGTGATTTTCAGCGTGATAATTTTGATAAATTCGTTGCGGTCAAGTTAAGGTTTAAAAGCAGCGGAACAGTTTTCGCGCCGAACGTTATGAAAAATTTTAACAGTTCGCCGCGCTTGAAAGGATGAAAATTTTGCTTGAAAATATTTACACGGAATTAATTGCCGAACACAGTCAAGCTAAAGAAAATCGGCGAGCACTTGAGCACGCGACGATAAAGGAACGCGGACACAATCCGAGTTGCGGCGACGAAATTATTTTGGAATTGGAAGTTGCCGACGGCGTGATTAAAGACGCGGCGTTTAACGGAGCAGGTTGCGCCATTTCGCAAGCTTCGACCGATATGATGATTGAACTTATGCGCGGAAAAAAAGTTGACGACGCCAAACGCCTTGCCGAACTTTTTATCAAGATGATTCAGGGCGAAGTCACCGACGACGCTAAACTTGAGGAACTCGACGAGGCGGCGGCTTTGAAAAATATTTCGACGATGCCCGCCCGCGTCAAGTGCGCAACGCTCGCCTGGCATACGCTGTTGCAATGTGGAATTAGGAATGAGGAATTAGGAATTCATGCTTGATAAACTCCAAAAAGTTGAAGAACATTTCGCGGAAATCGAATCACGCTTAAGCGACCCGTCAGTTATCGCGAACGTGGAAAAATTTACCGCGCTCACTCGCGAACACGCCGCCCTTGAACCGATTGTAAAAAAATTCCGCGAGTATAAAAAAATCTCCGCGCAAATCGACGAAGATAAAAATTTGCTTGAGACTTCGACGGACGAAGATTTAAAAATTTTGGCGACGGAAGAACTTGCCGAGCTTAAAAAATCCAAAGCCGCCCTTGATTCGGAATTGCCGATTTTACTTTTGCCCAAAGACCCCAACGACGACAAAAATGTCATCATGGAAATTCGCGGCGGTGTCGGCGGAGAAGAGGCGGCACTTTTCGCAGGCGAACTGTTCAGAATGTACACGCGCTACGCCGAGCGGCAAGGTTGGCACGTCGATATTGTCTACGCGAACGCCACGACGATTGGCGGCTTTAAGGAAATTTCTTTCACGGTCGAAGGCGCGGGCGCGTTCAGCAAACTCAAATACGAGAGCGGCACCCACCGCGTGCAAAGAGTTCCCGTCACCGAGAGCGGCGGCAGAATTCACACGAGCGCGGTCACCGTCGCCGTCATGCCCGAAGCCGAAGAGGTCGACGTTGTGATTAATCCCGCCGATTTGCGAATCGATACTTACTGCGCGAGCGGTGCGGGCGGTCAATACGTCAACCGAACCGAAACTGCAATCCGAATCACGCATTTGCCGACGGGAATTGTCGTTCAATGTCAAGACGAAAAATCTCAGCTCAAGAATAAGGAAAAGGCAATGCGCGTCCTTCGTGCCCGCGTGAAAGATTTGGCTGTCCGTGAACAATCGGAAGCAATTGCCGCCGACAGAAAAAATCAAGTCGGTTCGGGCGACCGCAGCGAGAAAATTCGCACGTACAATTTTCCTCAAGGACGCGTGACCGATCACAGAATTAAATTGACGCTTTACAAGATTGAGGAAATTTTGAACGGAGACTTGGACGAATTTATCAACGCGTTGATAACCGCCGACCAAGCAAAAAAATTGTCCGATGCCGGATAAAATGATTTATATCCACATTCCGTTTTGTGAGCGCAAATGCAATTATTGCGCGTTCAATTCCAAAATCGGCGGCGCGGCTGAAAAAAATTCTTACGTCGACGCTTTGATTGAGGAAATTAATTTTCGCGGCGATAATTCCGAAATCGCGACGATTTATTTTGGCGGCGGTACTCCCACGACTTTGACGCTCAATCAGCTTGAAAAAATTCTCGGCGCGGTCGAGAAAAATTTTTTTGTCGACAAGCAAGCGGAAATTACAATCGAAGCTAATCCGTACACCGTTTTATCAATTAGGAATTATTTTACAACTCCTAACTGCTCTTATCTGCGCGGCTTGAAAGTTTTGGGGTTTAATCGGTTGAGCTTGGGCGTCCAGAGTTTCGACGACGAACTTTTAAAAATTTTGGGAAGGATTCACGATTCGCGGACGGCGATTGAAACCGTCGAGCTTGCCGAAAAAATTTTTGATAACGTCAGTATTGATTTAATGTACGGCTTGCCCGGTCAGACTTTGGATAAACTTCGTCGCGACCTTGACCGCTTGAAAAATTTTGACGTTCAACACGTGTCGATTTACGGGCTTGAGATTGAAGAGGGCACGAAATTTTTTGAACTCGCCCGCGCAGATAAATTGAACTTGCCCGAAGAAAATCTTTGCGCCGATATGTACGACTTCATAACGGAGACTTTGCCCGCGCTCGGATTCAATCGCTACGAAATCAGCAACTTTGCCAAAAAAAATTTCGAGAGCCGTCACAATCTCGGCTATTGGACGGGCAAAAAATATTTCGGCTTCGGAGCGGGCGCGCACAGTTTCGACGGCAAGTTGAGGACTTCAAATACTCGCGACGTTGCGACTTACATTGAGAAAAATATTTCCGTCGTGGAAGAGGTCGTTACTCGTCAAGCGGCTATGGAAGAATTTTGTTTTCTCGGCTTGAGAATTGTCGACGGAATTTCTGCGCGGACTTTTGAAAAAAATTTCGGCGAAAATATTTTCGACGTGTTCGGAAAAGTTATCGATAAAAATCGTCGGCTCGGCTTGCTTGAAGTTGACGGCGAAAAAATTTTTTTGACGACACGCGGCATGAGTTTGGGCAATGAAGTTTTCGCAGATTTTTTATTGTGAGGTGCGGCTATGACGAATTTTAAAACGATTGCGGACGGAGAAATTTTTTCTGCGGCTTACGAGGTCAACAAGTCGAAATTTTTATCGCATGTCATGCACGTCGAAACTGAAGAATTTGCCCGCGACTTCGTGTTGATGATTCGGAAAAAATATTTCGACGCAACGCATAATTGTTCGGCGTGGATACTCGGCGAACGCGGCGATAAACAAAAATCCAACGACGACGGCGAACCCGGCGGCACCGCAGGCAATCCGATTCTCGACGCGATAAAAAAAAATGAGCTGACAAATTGCGCGATTGTCGTCACGCGATATTTCGGCGGAATAAAACTCGGCGCGGGCGGTTTGATTCGCGCTTATTCTCACACGGCGGCTTTGGGTATCGCCAATTCAAAAATCGTTCAGATGACGACGTTCCGAAAAATTTCTTTGACGCTCGAATATAATTTTTTGGCGACGGTCGAAAATTATTTGCGCAATAAAAAAATCCGCGTCGCGAACACCGATTATGCCGATGTCGTGACGCTGGAGATTTTACTTTTGCTCGAACAGCTAGAAAAATTTTTGACGGACTTGAACGATTTGACTGCCGCAAATTTTCTTTATGAGGAGCTTGGAGAAATTCTTATTCCGCTCGAAGTGAATGATTAATTATTTTTAGACTTCAGCTCGACCAAATATCTTGCAATTGCGTCTTGCCAAGTCGGGAGTCTGTTAAAGCCCGCTTCGTCCAAAGATTTTTTGCTCAACCGCGAATTGAACGGACGCCGCGCAGGTGTCGGATATTCTATCGTCGGGATTCCGTCGACTTCGACATCAAGTCCTGCCTGTTTAAAAATTTCTCTGGCGAATTCTGCCCACGAGCAAAAGCCTTCGTTCGTCGCGTGATAAATTCCAAATTTTTCCGTAGCCGCCATGTCCGCCAAAAGTTTCGCAAGGTCGGCGGTGTAAGTCGGGCTGCCAATTTGGTCGTTGACGACGTTAATTTTATTTTTCGTTTCGGCAAGGCGCAACATTGTCTTGATAAAATTATGTCCGTTAATGCCGAAGACCCAACTTGTACGAACGATAAAATATTTTTCAAGAATCATGCTTACGGCGTCCTCGCCCAAAAGCTTGCTCCGCCCGTAGACGTTGACGGGCTTTTTTTCGTCGTTAATTTCATAGGGCGTGTGACCGTCGCCGCCGAAGACGTAATCGGTGCTGATGTAAATCATCTTCGCGCCGATTTCGCGACAAGCCTCCGCCACCCAACGCGTTCCGAATCCGTTGACAGTCAAAGCAAGTTCGGACTCACTTTCCGCTTTGTCGACCGCCGTGTAAGCCGCGCAGTGAACGACAGTTTCGGGTTTCTTTTCCAAGATAAAATTTTTTGCGCCCGCTTCCGTCGTCAATTCCAATTCCTCAAGCGACGGCGCGATAAATTCTACTCCGCGCTTTGTCAGCTCCTTTGAAAGGTCGTAGCCCAGTTGTCCGAGAATGCCTGTGATTAAAACCATTTTGTTGCCTCCTGTTTAGCTTATAGCTTATAGCTTATAGCTTATAGGATTTTTCT
>JAFSOQ010000057.1 GCA_017446845.1 Selenomonadaceae bacterium
TAAAAGCTCAGGGTGATTATTTAAATCGAGGGAAGAAATTAGAATCGAGTCGAAACTTTTCAAAAGGGTAATGGCATTGTTGATTTTTTTAGCGGATTGAAATTTGCTGGCAAGGTCGCGTTCGTTCTTGTCGTCAGCGTTGAAAGTCATACTTTCAGCAAGTTTGCGAGCAAAAGGCGAGATGCAGGAATTTTTTTCGGAGCCACGTAGCCAGATGCCGTTTTGGTAAGTCATCCAGCGTTCGTCATCGGTTAGCCAACGAACATTGAGCGCACAAAATCTTTCGAGCCGCCGAGCAAAATCCAAATCGTAGTGACTGCCAGAAAAAATGAAGTCCCAGTCTTCGCCAGTCAATCCGGCTTCGTCTTTTTTTGCGAGTTCGATTTCAACGGCATTAAGTTCAGCCAGAGAGTTGTTGAGAATGTTTTGAAGAATGGCGCGAAGAACCTCGACGCCTTGCTTTTGAAGAATGTCATTGGCGTCAATTTTATTTTCAACGAGAACTATATTGCCGCTAATGCCTTCGGTCGGGGTGTAATCTTTTTTCGGCTCGGAGAGGAAACGGACGACGCAGGGACATTTGATTTGCAAGAGGTTATCGCGCAGTTCGGGAGCCGATTCGCGTCCTGCTTTGTCAGAGTCGAAGAGGATAATGATTTGCGGCTTGTGCTTGAGTTTGTCGATAGCGTCAACAAGTAAGTAACCTTCGCCGCGCCCGCCGAGAGCTACAGCTTTGAAACCGGCAAGTTCGGCACTCATGGCGTCGAAAAATCCTTCAAAACAAAAAATTGGCTCATCGGAGTTGAGAGCGTCAGGATTGAATAATTCTTTTCTACCGGCGTGAACTTTTTCTTTGATGAAGGGACGAGCTTTGATGTCGTAGTTTCTGGTTTGGTCGACCAAGCGAGCTAGATAGGAAGTTTCGCCAGCAGGAACAATCATGCGCATGGTCGCAGTTATTGGTTGCTGGTTAGTGCCGCGAGTTTTGGGTGGAAACCAATCGTTGATAAGTCGGCAGCCGTGATTGACGAGGAAGTCAAAATCAAACCCGCGCCATTTTTGATTGGATTGGTACTTCATGAAAGTTTTGAGCGGGTCAGTAGAGGAGTTTAAATCGGCTTGAATGTTTTTGATTTCTTCAGGAGAAATAGTTTCGCGCCGTCTGCTGTTTTGTTTGCTACTGCGTTTTCCGCCAGTCAAAGAGAATTCATCGTACTCGATGGGAATGTTGAATTCTGCGCAGATTTGTTCGATGAGTTGCGGGTAATTAGCGCGAGTGTCCAGACCGTAATGAAGTGCGCAAAGTTTGAGAACGTTGAAAGAATGCCCGCCGCTGAAGCAGGTAAAGGACGTGTGACTTTCGATTTTTTTGTTATGTTCCATGCCAGTGCCATGTCTGCCTTCACCGGAGCCACACAGCGGGCAAATGTAACCGTTTGCGCGAGCTCGTTGAATTATGTCGTGAGCTTCGAGTTCGTCAGGCGAGAGGCGGTTGATTGTCTCAATCGTCGCGTTAGAAATTTTTTTGATTTGCTTTTTGGTTTGTTTCATTTTATCACCCCATTAAATTTGGAGAAAAGAAAAGACGACAGTCTGATGAATGTCGTCTTGAGAAAACCAAAAAGCCTTGCAAGGCTTGCCGCTTTATTGTAGAATGACTGTGAAATTTTATAAATAGCAACGGAATCATAGCGGCAAGGGGAGTCCTTTGGGACTTTCTGGCGGATGCAACGAACATTCACCAGAAAAAGCTCTGCAGTGAGGTGAGATGCACTGTGGAGCTTTCCGCATTTATAGGGTCGGTCGTTCTATAATCTGTCCTCCAATGATTTCAAATTTGTTTATTGGCTAATTCGCCGTGTTCGATAACATTCCTTTTTATCGGAAACTTATTCGTCTAAACTAAAGAGGCATACTCATTTTGTTTGTCGACAGGAACGTCAAGAATATCCATAGCCTCTTGTGCGGTCATGTTTAATTTCTTCATAATGCTACGAATATCTTCGAGTTTAGATTTTTTTTCGGTCTCAGCTGCAGTTTTTTCAGCAGCTTGCTCAGCGGCAACTTTGAGCAAAGGTTCCATTAAGCCGCCCATATCAGTCAGCTCCTTCCGCATGTCGCGAGTTAATGTAATGTCATATTCGTCGAGTAAAATTTTCTCTTTTTCATCGGATAATTTCAAATCCATGAAAATCAAGTGCAACAAATCGAGAAGCTTATGCGATGTTTTTTTCGTTCCCAAGTTCAAAATGATAATCTTGAATAAGTCGTAATTGTGCAATTCATCGTGAAATTTCCCGTGAAGAACGTTTTCTGTCAAGCTGTATTCTTGAATAGAATTGGCGCGGTAATTTTGAACGTCCATTGTTATCCAAATGGAATAGACCTTTTTCAAACCGTTGTAGTCGTCCCCATGAAATTCTTTTTCCTTCTGAGAAGAAATAAGGCGAGCAACATAATATACTGCCCGTTTCATCAATTTGTAGTCGATGTAAGTGGTGGTTTTTTGAGGTTCAATGTTGATAATGAGCTTAATCGGTTCTAAAGAAGAAGGAGCAATGGCGTCGAAA
>JAFSOQ010000058.1 GCA_017446845.1 Selenomonadaceae bacterium
AACGCCGCGAAGACCAATCCGCCGACTGCCGCCGCTATTGCTCCGAATCCCACGACCGCCGCTATCGTCATCGTGTGAATTTGGTCGCTGAGCTTGTCAAACTTGTCATCAATTTTTTTATCCAAACTGTCGACCTTTGTATAAAATCGGCTTTGCATTTCGCGCATGTCAGAGCGAATATCGCGCATGTCAGAGCGAATATCGTGTATTTCTTTAATCATCATGTCAACTTTGACTAGAGTGTTATCAATTCTTGCGTTCTGCGCGTCAATTTGTCTTTGAAGTGATTCATTGATTCTTTCTTGTTCGGTCACGTCAAACACCTCCCAAAGAAAATTATCTCAACTTAAACGTCGCGAAGACCAATCCGCCGACTGCCGCCGCTATTGCTCCGAATCCCACGACCGCCGCTATCGTCATCGTGTGAATTTGGTCGCTGAGCTTGTCAAACTTATCATCAATTTTTTTATCCAAACTGTCGACCTTTGTATAAAATCGGCTTTGCATTTCACGCATATCCGCATCATCATGTTTTTCTTGTGCTTGACGAATATCTTCGCGCTGTTGTTTTAATTCTTCCATGACCATTAAAAATTTTGCGTCGTGAACCGCTAACAGTTTTCGTATCTCGTGTTCTTGTTCGGTCATCGTAAAAACCTCCTTACTCGGAAAGTTTTTTTTCGACGTGCAATCTCAAACGGCGGACTCCTTCGGCAACGCGCTCGTCCATGGGCAAGTTTGAAACGATTTTTTCAATGTAACCGCGCTCAACAATCTTCTGCATAGTCCAAGAAAAATTTACGTCGTAAATCCACATGAGCCGAACAATTTTTCTGTCGCCGTTCGTGCGAATTTTTCTGTAATCGGCTTGCTCGCCCGTGACGAAATTTTCTACAAAGTCGGGGCTTATCTCGGCAACAAGTCTGCTCGTCGACTTTATGAACTGCGGCATTTTATCTGCATTTTCTTGCGCAAGGAAAGGTTCCAACACGCGATAAATATCCAACTTGTCGGCGTCGCGAATAATTTTGGCAAATAAAATTTTTCGTTCGTCGTCGGTCGGCGCGACAAGTTTTTTATTGTGATTCTGAATCGCGAACTTTACAATCTCATAATCGGGCGCGGAAAGTTCCTTAAAAAATTCCAACTCATCAATAACTTTCAAAGCAAGGTCGGCGTGATCTTCGGAGTCGGCGTCATTGAAAGTTTTGTAAATGCTGTACTGGCGAAAACGTCCCACATCGTGAAACAAGCCGATAATTTCGGCAAGCTCCGTGTCGTACGTCGACAACTTTAAAAATTTCGCAAGCTCCACGCAATTCGACGTGACATAGCCCGTGTGCTTTTCTTTTATCAAAATTCCCTGTTGAACTTGAGCATCGTCCGAATAAAAACTTTTCATGTAACGCGTCATCCAATTATGCATTCGGCTCAACAATTCCCGCATTTAATCTCCTCGTATAATCAAAGTAGTAGTTATTAGCGTCCCTCTCCAAGGACGTGGTACAATTCAAATGATGTTGTGGATTAGTTTTGACTTCCTTCCAAAATATGGCTTACTGGAGATTCTGACCACAGCTCTTTGTTTAACTG
>JAFSOQ010000059.1 GCA_017446845.1 Selenomonadaceae bacterium
CAGGTTCCGGAGAGAATTCGCAAGTATTCAAGAAGACCTGGACAGTTGGCGAATACTGGACCAAAGACGAAAACAGCGACTCCTACACCAAGACGGCTGAAAAGACCGACAACGAGCAAGCACTCTTTACGCTCACCGGCGTCAAAGATGTCACCAAAGCCATGGTTGGCGAGGACGGCAAAGTCACACTCGGCAAGGATAACTTGGCAGGCGACACAGTTTCGTTGTCACTCGGCGACGGCGTCGAAGCAGGAGCTTACGTGCTCGACTTGGATGTCCAGATTGGTGCACCCGACCCGACCAATGTACAAGAAGACTTCGTTGCAGGTTCCGGAGAGAATTCGCAAGTATTCAAGAAGACCTGGACAGTTGGCGAATACTGGACCAAAGACGAAAACAGCGACTCCTACACCAAGACGGCTGAAAAGACCGACAACGAGCAAACACTCTTCACGCTCACCGGCGTCAAAGATGTCACCAAAGACATGGTTGGCACGGATACTGTCACACTTAAAGTAGAAAACGTTGCAGGAACAGAGGCTTCGTTGACGGGCAGCGACGCTTACACACTCGTTTTGTCGGATGCCGTTAATGAGGAAACGGCAAAAGCGGCGGCAGAAGCAGCAGCTACAACCGGCTTCGTCAAGAACGGCACCAAGGTAGAATACACCAAATCCGTTGCAGCTTACGATTACTGGACACAGAGCGGCAATACCTGGACCAAGATGGAGGCTGATAAAGCTGATAATGTCTTGTTCACGCTCAACGGCGTCACAGGCGACATTAAAGATGACGGCACAATCGACGGCATTGAAATTAAAGACGGCAAAGTCACACTTTCTACCGGCAATTTGTCGACCGAACAGGTTACTTTGGAAGGCAACGGCTATGAGCTTGCTCTCGGCGAAGACGTAGAGAAATCTCAGACGCTCAAAAAGGCAACTCTCAGCGACGACAAGTCTACTTTAAATAGCGAAGGCACCACGGCAGGCTACGTATTAGCCGATAAGAACACAATCAACTACATCAGCGAAGAAGCAGCCACTTCTGTGACCTTTACTCTCGAAGGTGTTGCGAGCACCGCGAAGAGCACCAGCTTCCTTGTCAAAGAAGAGGACGGACAAAAGATCCTCCGCGTCGGACAGACTGCTGTTGATACTACCGGCGAACAGACCTTCAAGCTCACGAATCAGCCCGATTACATTCTTGAACTCGGCAACAACATGGAAGAATCCGAGACGTTCGCCAAGGCAGGTCTCAGCGAAGACAAATCCTCTTATCATACGGCAGGCACCACGACAGGATATCAATTCGACAACGACAAACGCTCTATTACCTACGTCAAAGGCAGCGAAGGTGCTTATAAATTCACATTCGAAGGGCTTGCAAGTACTGCAAAAGACAGCAGCTTCTTTGTCAAAGAAGAGGACGGACAAAAGATCCTCCGCGTCGGCAAGACTGCTGTTGCGACTGACGGCGAAACCACCTTCAAGCTCACGAATCAAAAAGACTTCATTCTTGAACTTGGCAACGGCATGGAAGAGACTCAGACGTTCTCCAAGGCAGGTCTCGGCAGCGATAAATTGTCTTATCATACGGCAGGCACCACGACAGGATATCAATTCGGCAGTGACAAGCGGTCTCTTACCTACGTCGAAGGCAGCGAAGGTGCTTATAACTTCACATTTGAGGGCGTGGCAACAGATACGGTTAAGAACAGCAGCTTCTCTGTCAGAGAAGAGGACGGACAAAATATTCTCCGCGTCGGCAAGACTGCTGTTGATATTACCGGCGAACAGACCTTCAAGCTCACGAATCATTCTGACTTCACTCTTGAACTTGGTAACGGCATGGAAGCATCCCAGACCTTCAAAAATACAACCCTCAGCGACGACAAGTCTACTTTAAATAGCGAAGGCACCACGGCAGGCTACGTATTATCCAATAAGGATAAGACAATCAGCTACATCACCGACGAAGCAGCCACTTCTGTGGTCTTTACTCTCGAAGGCGTTGCGAGCACCGCGAAGTCCGGCAGCTTCCTTGTCAAAGAAGAGGACGGACAGAAGATTCTCCGCGTCGGCAAGACTGCTGTTGATGCTACCGGCGAAACCACCTTCCAGCTCACGAATCAGCCCGATTACATTCTTGAACTCGGCAACGGCATGGAAGAGTCCCAGACACTCAAAAAGGCAACCCTCAGCGACGACAAGTCCACCTTCAATAGTGCGGGCACTACTGCAGGCTACGTATTAACCAATACGGAAACGGATAGGACAATCAGCTACATCACCGACGAAGCAGCCACTTCTGAAACCTTTACTCTCGAAGGTGTTGCGAGCACCGCGAAGGGCACCAGCTTCCTTGTCAAAGAAGAGGACGGACAAAAGATTCTTCGCGTCGGCAAGACTGCTGTTGATACTACCGGCGAACAGACCTTCAAGCTCACGAATCAGCCCGATTACATTCTTGAACTCGGCAACGGCATGGAAGAGTCCCAGACCTTCAAAAAGGCAACCCTCAGCGACGACAAGTCCACCTTCAATACTGCGGGTACCAAGGCAGGTTACGTATTATCCAATACGGACAGGACAATCAGTTATGTCAGCGAAAACACGTCTGAAACCTTTACCCTCGAAGGTGTTGCGAGCACCGCGAAGAGCAGCAGCTTCCTTGTCAAAGAAGAGGACGGACAGAAGATTCTCCGCGTTGGCAAGACTGCTGTTGCAACCGACGGCGAAACCACCTTCCAGCTCACGAATCAGTCTGATTACATTCTTGAACTCGGCAACGGTATGGAAGAAACCGAGACCTTCAAAAAGGCAGGTCTCAGCGAAGACAAATCCTCTTATCATACCAAAGGCACCACGACAGGATATCAATTCGACAACAACAAACGCTCTATTACCTACGTCGAAGGTTCAGCCTATAAGTTCGAATTCGAGGGTCTTGCAAGTACTGCAAAAGACAGCAGCTTCCTTGTCAAAGAAGAGGACGGACAAAATATTCTCCGCGTTGGTAAGACTGCTGTTGCAACCGACGGCGAAACTACATTAAAACTCTTGAATCATTCCGACTTCATTCTTGAACTCGGCAACGGTATGGAAGAGTCTCAGACGTTCGCCAAGGCAGGTCTCGGCAGCGACAAATCCTCTTATCATACCAAAGGCACCACGACAGGATATCAATTCGGCGACAGCAAGAAGCGTTCTATTACCTACGTCGAAGGCGACGCTTATAACTTCGAATTTGAGGGTCTTGCAAGTACTGCAAAAGACAGCAGCTTCCTTGTCAAAGAAGAGGACGGACAGAAGATCCTCCGCGTCGGCAAGACTGCTGTTGATGCTACCGGCGAAACCACCTTCCAGCTCACGAATCATTCTGAATTCACTCTTGAACTTGGCAACGGCATGAGTTCGGATGCAACACCTACAAGTGCATGGGGCGATTTGACCGACGGTTCCATCTCCTATCTTGCCGATAAAGTCCTTGACCACTACGATCTCGACAACAAGAGTAAGACCATCTCCTTCGTCGCGGGCACCGAAGGAACCGAAGCCCTTAAACTCACCGGCGTTGCTTCCAAGCCGGCAGATGTAACGGACAACAAGGTAACCTTGAAACTTGCCAACTTCGAAGATAATCTCACAGTTGCAAGCAATACGGGCGGCTACGAATTCTCGATAGCAAAAGGCACGTACACCGGCAAGACCTTCACCGGCACCAAGAACGCCGATGTAATAACTGCCACCAGCACCAAGAATCTCACCATCAACGCAGGCAACGGCAACGACAGTGTCACTGCAAGCGGCGCAGGTGTTACGGTCTTGGGCGGCTCCGGCAACGACACACTCAATGGCGGCTCCGGTGCACAAACACTCAGCGGCGGCGCAGGAAACGATTACCTCTTCGGCGGTGCAGGAAACGACAGCCTCTACGGTGCTGCAGGAGCAGATACGCTCTGGGGCGGTGCAGGCAACGACACACTCACGGGCGGCGCAGCCAACGATACATTTATCTACAAACCGGGCGAAGGTACCGACCACATCACGGACTATGCAACCGGCGACATTCTGCAAATTACCGACGGCACATTCTCGGCAGCTGCATTTGCCGACAACAAACTCACGCTCACGATTGACGGCGGCGGTTCGGTCATCTTCGACAATATCAGCGCAAGTACTCAAGTTAATATCAATAACGAAAACTACTCCATAAAAGACGGTACTCTTTCCAAAAATTGATTAACGCTTAGTTCACAAACTTAAACGCTTAAAAACTTATAACTGAAATTTTCAGCCTCGACAAAAAATGTCGGGGCTTTTTTTTCGGACAAAATTTAAGCCCGTCAAAAAAAATTTCGGCGGGATTTTTTTTTGCAGTTATGATAAAATGCGCGTCATGGAAAAAAAATTGAAACTCTTAACTTACGGTTGTCAAATGAACGTCGCCGACTCCGAACGCATGGCGGGACTTCTGGCGAAAATCGGCTACAGTTTGACCGACGACCTCGACGCGGCGGATTTGATTCTAATCAATACGTGCTGCGTCCGAGCTACGGCGGAAGATAAAGTCTTCGGGCAAATCGGCAGATTTAAAACTCTCAAGCGGCAAAAACCTTCGCTGATTTTGGGCGTCGCAGGTTGCATGGCGCAGAAGGAAGGAGCAAATTTAATCAAGCGTGCGCCGCATATCGATTTTGTCTTGGGAACGGGTCAAAGTTCCGAAGTTGCTCGCGTCGTCCAAAGTCTGGAGCGTGAACGAAAACATCTGGTCGACGTTTCAAATGTCAGCGGCTCCATTCCCTGCGAAGTTTTTCCGTTGCGCGGCGGGCAAGTCTCGACGTTCGTGCCGATTATGTACGGCTGCAATAATTTTTGCACTTATTGCATTGTCCCCTACGTTCGCGGACGTGAGAGAAGTCGTCAGCCCGAAGAAATTTTCGCCGAAGTCAAGCAAGCAGTCGCCGAAGGTTTCAAGGAAATTACTTTGCTCGGACAAAATGTTAATTCTTATTCGGGCGGCATGACTTTTGCGGAATTGTTGACGGCGGTCGATAAAATTGCGGGCGTCAAGCGATTGAGATTCATGACCAGTCACCCGAAAGATTTATCCGACGAACTGATTGCCGCGATTGCCGACGGGAAAAATATTTGCGAACATATTCATCTGCCCGTTCAATATGGCAGCGACAAAATTTTAAAGCGCATGAATCGCGTTTACACCGTCGAAAAATATTTGGAGCTTGTAAAAAAAATTCGCGCCGCCATTCCCAACGTCAGCTTGACGACAGATTTAATAGTCGGTTTCCCCGGCGAGACCGATGAAGATTTTTCGGAGACGCTGGAATTTTTGCGGGCAGTCGAATTCGACGCGGCGTTTACTTTTATTTATTCCAAGAGGAGCGGAACGCCCGCCGCAACTTTTGAAAATCAGATTGATGACGAAATTAAACACCGCCGCCTTGAAGAACTCATGAAAGTTCAAAACGAGATAAGTCTTGCCAAAAATCGTGCGTTGATTGATTCGGTCGTCGAAGTTTTGGTCGAGGGGGCGAGCAAGACCGACGAAAAAATTTTCACGGGACGAACGCGCTCAAATAAACTTATTCTCTTTGCTCACGGCGACGAACAGGCGGGCGAACTCGTCAACATAAAAATTTCTCAAGCTCAAACGTGGCTTCTGAAAGGGAATTTGGAAACGGGAAATTAGAAAAAATTTTCTCAAAGTTATTGCTTGCACAAAATGATTATGATATATTAAGTAGCGATTATTGACAGTTGAGGATTTTTTATTTTTGTCAATGGCAACCGGACAGGTGGTAGAAATGGAAGTAATTTTGTCAGAGTATTTGGGATTTTGCTACGGCGTCAAGCGAGCGATAAAAATTGCCGGAGAGCACGCGGATGGGAAAAGTTGCACACTGGGACCTATAATCCATAATCCGCAAATGGTAGCGCGACTGCAAGCCGAAGGCGTCGGCTCGGTCGAAGATTTGGCGGCGATGGAGGAGGGCACGATAATAATTCGTTCGCACGGCGTGGGACCGCAAATTTACAAAAAAGCTCAGGCAAAGGGATTAACCATTGTCGACGCAACTTGCCCGCACGTAAAAAAAGCGCAACTTTCAGCGAAAGAACTCGTGGAAGACGGGCGGCAAGTCGTTATCGTCGGCGAAAAAAAGCATCCCGAAGTTAAAAGTATCTTCGAATGGTCAAATAATTCGGCGACTATCTTGGAGACGGAGGAGGACGCCAAAACCTTCGCGCCCTGCCCCAAACTCGGAATAGTTTCTCAAACAACAATGAGCAGCGAAAATTTTTTCAAAATAGTGGCGCACCTGCTTGGCAAATCACAGGACATAAGAATTTTGCGAACCATTTGTACGGCAACAGAACAAAGACAAACTGCCGCATTGGAGCTTGCGTCGAAAGTCGATGTCATGTTGGTTATCGGCGGACGCAACAGCGCAAATACCACGCGCCTCGCTCAGCTCTGTGAAAAAAAATGCAAGACTCATCATTTGGAAACTGCCGAGGAACTTTCACCTGAATGGTTAGAAAATGCCAACAAAGTTGGTATCACAGCCGGAGCCTCAACGCCGGACTGGATTATCGGGGAGGTTTATAAAAAGTGTCAGAGGATTTGAAAAACGTTGAAGAAATGGGTAATTGGTTTGATGAATCGGAGAGTTTGAAGGACATTCGCGAACATGAAGTAGTCGAAGGCACCGTGATTCAAGTTAATCGCGACGAAGCCTACGTCGACATAGGTTACAAGCAGGAAATCGCCATTCCCAAAAAAGAACTGGCTTATCCGGAACCGGACTCAGCAGAAGATGTCGTCAAGGCGGGCGACGTTATCAAAGTTTACATTCAGTCACTCGGCGGCGAAAACGGCGGTGTCCTCTCGAAGGTCAAAGCCGACGCCGAAGTCGTTTGGGACGAACTGCGTGCAGTTAAAGCGCACAATGACGATCCCGAAATCGAAAACCTGCAGACGGTCGACGCGCACATTAACAGCGTCGTCAAAGGCGGCTTGACTGCCACCGTAAACGGATTGCGCGGCTTTATTCCCGCCTCGCAAATGGAATTGCATTTCGTCAAAGATTTAAATTCTTACGTCGGGCAGACGGTCAAAGCTTTGCCGATTGAAATTGAATCGCACAAGCGTCGTCTCGTCTTGAGCCGCCGTCAACTTCTCGAACGTGAACGCGAACTTAAGCAGCAGGAAATTTTCGGCACGTTGCACGAAGGCGATGTCATTAAAGGCACGGTCAAACGTATTGTCGATTACGGCGCGTTCATTGACGTGGGCGGCGTCGACGGTTTGGCGCATATCTCGGATTTGTCTTGGGAACGCGTCAGCCATCCTTCCGATGTCCTCAAAGTCGGCGAGGAGCTTGATGTTTACGTTAAGAACGTCGACCCCGAAACGCACAGGATTTCCCTTTCCGTCAAGCAGACTCAACGCGACCCGTGGCTTGATAAAGCGGAAAATTATCGCGAAGGCGACTTCCTTGAGGGTAAAATTGTTAAGCTCGCGAAATTCGGCGCGTTTATGGAAATTGAGCCGGGCTTTGACGGTTTGATTCCCATGGGCGAACTCAGCGACCGTCGCATTGAAAACGCGGACGAAGCTGTTCAAGTCGGCGATATTGTTAAGGTTAAAGTTTTGCGCATCGACCTCAAGCGCAAACGTATTTCCCTTTCGATTAATCGTGCTCGCCGCGAAGGTAATAACGCGAAATTTAAACGTTATCAGCCCGAAGTCGATACTGCGACCGAAGAAACGCCCGCAGAAGAATAATTAATCAATACGACTCCCGCAAATTTAAAAGAGCGGTTTGATTTCCGTCATGGAGATTGAACCGCTCTTTATAGGTTATAGCTTATAGGTTATAGGATTTTTCTATCAGCTATCACCTATCAGCTATCACCTATCACCTATTTTTTATTGCGCTTGTGATAGAAAATGTATTGTTGGAGAATGCCGGCGTTTTTGCCGAACTTGGAGAAAATATTTTCGCCGTTAAAGTCTTCATCAATCGCCCGCCTAATCCAAACGTCCACGGGCACACGGTCGACGCGGTGATAGGCGAACAGCGCGACACAGTTGGCAATTTTATCGCCGACGCCGTTAATTATTTTAAGTTCCTCGGTCAAGTCTTTGTCCGAAAAAGTTTCAAGCTCCTTAAAGTCAATCGCGCCGCTCGAAACTTTTTCAACGGCCTCTTTGACGTAATCTTTGCGATAGGCAAGACCAAGCCCCGTCAAGTCGTCAATCGTCGCGTCCGCCATTTCTTCGACGCGCGGGAAAAGATAAACGTTTCCAACGCGTTGTCCGAACCGTTCGCAAATTTTTTCGACGGAACTTCTGATTGAGGGAATATTTTTCCGCTGACTGATTATAAAACTTATCAACGTTTCAAACGGTGCTTGCCGCAGAATCCGAATTCCTTTGCCGTATTCCGTCGCATCGTACAAAATTTTTTCGTAAGGCTTGCCCGCCGAAAAATTTCTTATGTCGCGGCGAATGTCGGCATATTTCGTTCCGAGGTCGAAATAATTTTTCCAGACGTTCTCCCAATCTTGAGCCGAACAATCAATCTCAAAAATTTGTTCGTCGCGTTTGCTGATGTGCAAAATATTTTCGCCGACGATAAATCTGAACAAGCCCGCCTTGATTTCTTTGGGGCGGAAACATTGTCCGCTGTCTACGATTTTTTTCAAGTCAAAGTCATCGCTGATTTTAATTTCCATTGCATAATCCTCTAAAAATTTTTTTGACAATCTGCGCGGGCACATCGCGACAAATTTCAACGTCGCCGAAATTTTTCATGAGCACCCAATTTACGACGCCGCCGACGGTTTTTTTATCGCGGAAAGTCACGTTGTAAAGTTTATCGGCGTCGAGACCCGCGCAAGTCGTCTGCATACCGAATTTGTTTAGCAAACTCTCAAGCCGCCGAATATTTTCCGCAGAAGTTTTTCCGAGTTCGTGACTGATTAAAGCCGCCGCCATCATGCCGACCGCGACCGCCTCGCCGTGACGATATTTTTTATAAGCCGTCTCCTCCTCAATCGCGTGCGCCATGGTGTGTCCGAAATTCAAAATCCGTCGCAAGCCCGATTCTTTTTCGTCCGCGCCGACGACTTCCGCTTTAATCTCGCAGGAACGCTTGACGACGTGCGCCAGCGTTTTCAAGTCGCGTTGCAAAATTTTTTCGGCATTATCCTCAAGGTAAGCGAAAAATTTTTCGTCGCTTATTATACCATATTTTACGACCTCGCCGAGTCCCGATTTAATTTCTCGTTCGGGCAAAGTCTTGAGAAAATTCAAGTCGATAAAAACTGCGCGGGGTTGATGAAATGCGCCGATTAAATTTTTTCCCAGCGCGTGATTGACGGCAGTTTTTCCGCCGACGCTGGAATCAACTTGCGCCAATAAAGTCGTCGGGATTTGAATCAGATTGATACCGCGCATAAAAGTCGCCGCAACGAATCCTGCCAAATCTCCGACAACGCCGCCGCCCAAGGCAATCACGACCGATTTTCTGTCCAACCCCGTTTCAATCGCTCGCGTGTAAATTTTTTCAGCCTCGCTCAAACTTTTGGACGTTTCGCCGTCGGGAATCAGCGCGACTTCGTAAGGAAATTTTTCCGCGCACAAGTCGAGAATATTTTTTTGCGTGACGAGTAAAGCCTTGCCCGTAACAAATTTGTCGACGCCGCTTAAAATATTTTCGCCGATGAAAATTTCGTAACTGCTCGCGCCAAGGTCAACCAAAACTTTAATCATTACAAATTCCTTTCGTACAAAAAAAATTGCGGAACGCCGGAAAAAGTTCTTCCCAAATCCGCCGCGCCTGCGAATTTAAAACCGCAAGCCTCGTAAAGTTTTTTCGCGGGAAAATTGCTCGGAACAATATCGAGACGGAGTGCGCGATAATTTTTTTCGGCGGCGTAGTTCAAGCAGTATTCGATAACTTTTTTGCCGAGTCCTTGCCGCCAAAAATTCGGAGCGACTGCAAAGACATGCAATACGAGATATTCACCCTCTGCCAAATTTTTTGACCACGCGCCTTTCGAGTAATCGCCTTCGGGATTTTCGCTTAAGACGAACGCCGCCAAAATTTTTTCGCCGTCGACGCAGACAAACAAATTATTTTCTTTCGCCGAGTCGATTGCGTAATTTGTCGTCGGGAAAATTTTGTAACGCCACTTCGTGTAGTTGCAGCTGTTGTCGTCCATAAATTTAATCGTCGAATCGTAAAACGCACCGACCGCCGCCGCCTCTTCGACGGGGCATTTTCTAATCTCCATGGCTTTAACTCCTGAACTGCCTAAGATAACGGCAGATGTCATCGATAATTTGAATCGGCGACCATTCCGTTGTATCGACTTGATAATCTGCGCAGTCGTAAAATTTTTTCCGTTCCGCCAAAAGTTTTTTTATCGTCTCAAGTCGTTCGTCGCCGCCGCCGTCCAAAACGGGACGTTCACCGCGCCGCGCCGTCCGATTAAAAATTTCTTCCGGCTCGGTCGTCAAACAAATCAGCACGCCCGAACTTTTCAGCAGTCGGAGATTTTCTTCATCCTTAATCGTGCCGCCGCCCGTCGCTATTACCAATCCGCGCCGCTCCGAAAGTTCTTTGACTGCAGATTTTTCAAGTGCTCGGAAATGTTCTTCGCCGAATTCCTTAAAAATTTTCGGTATGGAAAGTTTCTGCTCCGTCTCGATTTTTTTATCAATGTCAATGAACGGTCGCCCCAATCTCGTCGCCAAAAGTTTTCCGAGGCTCGTCTTGCCCGTGCCCATAAAGCCGGTCAATATCACGTTATCTTTCATAAGCCGAAATCCCTCGCAAGTCGTGCGCGATAATTTTCCAAGTTGGCAAGCGTGTCGATTAAAGCGTCGCCGCCGAATTTCTCGACAAACGCATCTGCCGTGACGATTGCCGCCATTGCCTCGCCGACGACTTCAGCCGCCCATATCGCGCAAGTGTCCGAACGTTCTTTACTCGCCGTCGCAGGAAGTTTCGTGGCAATGTCAACGGTGCGCAACGGTTTCATCAAAGTCGGAATCGGTTTCATTGCCGCGCGTATGATTAAATCTTCGCCGTTGGTCATGCCGCCTTCAAAGCCGCCCGCCCGATTTGTTTTGCGATAAATTTTCCCGTCGCCGATAAAAATTTCGTCGTGAACTTCACTGCCGAGTTTCGTGGCGTTTAAAAATCCGTCGCCAAGTTCCACAGCTTTTATCGCTTGAATCGACATGAACGCCGCCGCAAATTTCGCGTCAAGTTTTTTATCCCACTGAATATGACTGCCCAAACCTGCCGGCACACCCGAAACTTTTATCTCGAAAATGCCGCCGACCGTATCGCCCGAATTTTTTGCCTCGTCGATACGATTTTTAATTTTATCGCCGCTGACACCGCCGACGCTTAAAACTTCGCCCGAAATTTTTACGCCGCAATTTTCCAGAAAAATTTTACACAACGCACCCGCCGCAACTCGCATGGTCGTTTCACGAGCACTCGACCGCTCCAAAATGTCACGAACATCAGAGCGGGCAAATTTCGCCGCACCGGTCAAATCGGCGTGACCGGGACGAGCATTGGTCACACGTTCGCCGACTTCGCAACCTTCCGCGCTCATCTTGTCCGACCAATTTTTCCAGTCGCGATTCTCGACGCTTAAAGTTATCGGGCTGCCAATCGTCTCACCGAAACGAATTCCCGATAAAAATTCCACGCAGTCACTTTCGATTTTCATGCGCCCGCCGCGACCGTAGCCGCCTTGCCGACGTTTAAGCTCCGCATTGACAAATTCACTCGAAACTTTGACGCCTGCGGGCAAACCTTCCAAAATGCAAATCAGCCGCGAACCGTGACTTTCGCCGCCGCTGATATATCGTACACCCATAAAATTTCAGCCTCCTATGGAACGATTATAGGCAAAAAAAATACGCCCTGCAACAAGGCGTAAAAAATTTTCTTAAGTATAGGAACCGACGATGTAGCCGCCGTCCACGAAAAAATTTTGTCCGGTTATCCAAGCGGCGCGTTCGCTGAGTAAAAATAAAATCATGCCTGCAACGTCTCTGGCAGTGCCCAAGCCCAAAAGGTGTCGCGAAATAATTTCCTCGCTCGCTGTCGCCGCGTACATTTCATTCTGCATCATTTCGGTTTTGACCAGCGCGGGTGCCACCGAATTTATTCTGTGCTTGCCGCGAATTATTTCCGCCGCGAAAGATTTCACTGCCGCTTGAACCGCCGCTTTTGCCGCCGAATATGCAAACAGTGACTTCCCGCTGAACTCACTCGCGATTGAACTCATCAGCACGAACGACCCGCCGCCGTCCGAAAATTTTTTCCGCGTCGCAGTCTGTACGAATTTTACTGCGCCCCAAAAGCTCGTATCAAAAATTTTCTTGGCAAGTGATTCGTCAAAAGAATTCAGAGGCGTCAAGCCCCATATACCCGCCGTATAAACGCCGCCGTTGATTCTGCCGACCGTGCTCGTGAAGTTGCTTAAAATTTCCGTCCAATCTTCCGTCGTCGCCGTGATAACGTCTAATTGCTCGGTAAAAATTCTCGGCGGGTGTTTGATAAGACTGACAGGCGAATTTTTTTTCAGCTCGTTGAGTCGCTCCAAATTCCTGCCGATTGCCAAAACATTCGCGCCGCTGTGTGAAAGCTCAAGAGCCGTTTGACGACCGATACCCGACGACGCTCCCACTACTACAAAATTTTTTCCTTTAAAATCAAAATTTACGCTCAAAATTTTTCTCTCCTAAACAAATCTGCAAACGTGGTCAACCGCAATGTCCGAAAAGCCGTAAGCCTCCGCCTTAGTCAGTCGCCCGTTGCAAACGTCGTGAATTTTTTTCAAAAGTAAATCGCCCGCGTCGGCAATCGTCAAATCGCCCGCAATAATCCCGCTCAAGTCAACGTCGATATTATCTTCCAGCCAAGAAAAAGTTTGCGCGTTGGCAGTAACTTTCAGCACAGGGACAATCGCGTTGCCGGTCGGTGTGCCGCGCCCCGTCGTAAAAATTATCGCATTGCAACCCGCCGCAACCATCGACGTCACCGAAGAAATATCATAGCCCGCCGTGTCCATGACAATAGCTCCGCACTTAGTCGGACGTTCAGCTTGATTGAGCACCTCGACAATCGGACGCGTGCCGCCTTTGCGAATACAGCCCAAACTTTTTTCGTCGATAGTCGACAAGCCGCCGAATTTATTTCCGGGCGTCGGTTGACCTGCTCGACAATCTTGCCCCGCCGATTTTAAATGTTCTTCGTAGTCCGCGCAGATTTTTATAATTTGATTGTGAATTTCGGGAGTAGCCGCGCGCTTTGCCAAAACGTGTTCGCCGCCAATCCACTCAATCGATTCGCTCATAAGTGTCGACGCGCCCAAGTCAATGAGTTTGTCACTTAACTCGCCGACCGCAGGATTAGACGCAATGCCACTCGTCGCATCAGAGCCGCCGCACTCAATGCCCATTAACAGTTCGGAAATATCGCAAAGTTCTTTTTGTTGAAGTCCCGCTTCCGCCGCCAAGTCTCGTGCCGCTCGAACTGCCTTTTCAATCGTTTTGAGTGTGCCGCCTTCCTCTTGAATCCCGAACGACACGACAGGTTTACTCGTCATGGATTTTATTTTCTCGCGCAATTTGGCATGAGGAACCGTTTCGCAACCCAAACCGATTATCACCACGCCGAAGACGTTCGGATTGCATGCAAAGCCCGTTAAAATTTTTTGCGACATATCGGTATTGGCTTGCACGTCCGAACAGCCCGTGTTGAAAATTATGTTGACCGCGCCGCGCACTTGACTTGCAACAATCCGCGCCGTCTCACTGCCGCAAGCACACGTCGGCAAAATCAAAATGTGATTCCTGATTCCCGCTCGACCGTCCGCCCGCTTATATCCCCAAAAGTTCATTTAAATCATCTCGCTTGCATAATCTCTCGGCACGCTGAAAATATTTTCGTGCGACACCCAACCGCCCGCCTCAATGTCACTCGACGCCTCGCCGATTATTTCTCCGTACTTGAAAATTTTTTCGCCCGCAGAAATTTTTTTCAGCGCGACCTTGTGCCAAATCGGAATATCCTCGACGCAAACAATTTCACCGCCGCCGAGAATTTTAATTGCCTCACCTGCCGTTGCCGCCGTTGTACACGTCGCGACGTTGTCTTTTTTATCAAGTAAAATCGCGTTCGCCATAATTTTCCTCCTGTATTTCAACTTGTCAATCCCTTGTAAAAAAAAAGTTTCTGCTTGGAAATTTTCTGTACATATACCATAATTTATCCGGCAGGCTCGGTGAGTCGGCTCTCCTTTCGCAAGAGAGGGGGTGATGTCATAGATAAATTTAATTGGTTTATGCTGCGCTCAGCCTGATTCAAACAATCTTGGCATTGCTCACGTTCCTGAAGTAATTTAGAAACGAAAAAAGCCGCATTTGCGGACGCGACCTTCTTCACGAACTCTTTTACTAAAGAGAGGCGTCGACGTTCCTACACACCGACCTGCCTTTAAAATTGTCTTCTTTAAATCATTGCAAATTTATCACAGCTCCAAACTTTTGGCAAGCCACGACTGTCGCAGCAACCGTAGTGGGAAATACAATCTCCTACGTCGTGTGCAAGTGGCTTGACAGATTCTTTAGGTAACAGACAGCCCAATGGTTATCGTTCATCCATAAAACGAAAAATACTTTTTGAAACGTTTGAACCCCGAGTTCGCATCTCGGGGTTCTTTTTTGTACCATTCCCATGTTATCAGCGTGTAGTTTTCTAATCCTACGCGCAAAGTTTAGCACAGCTCCAAACTTTTGGCAAGCCGCTTGCCCCGCCAAATTTTTTCCGCTAAAATAACTTTGGTGCCCCTACTTCTCCTTGAGAAAGGAGGTGACCGCCATGTTTGCATATTTCGTGACGACTGTCGCAGCGACCGTTGTGGGGAATACAATTTCTTACTTCGTTCGCAAGTGGCTGGACAGATTCTTCAGGTAACAGACAGCCCAACGGTTATCGTTCACCCATAAAACGAAAACTCTTATTTTGAAACATTTAAACCCCGAGCGGCAACTCGGGGTTTTTTTGTGGCAACCCTCGCCATGTTTGCATACGTAGCTTTCTAATTCTACAGGCAAAGTTTAGCACAGCTCAAAAATTTTTTCAAGTCATCGCTCGGACGTGCGTCTCAATAAATTTTATCTCTGCGTCGCTCAAACCGTATTTGCGATAAAGTTGCTCGTCGACAGGCTCGCGCCATTTTATATCGGAATCTGCCGTAAAATCTTCCAGCGGAACTTTCGACCACGTTGCAGGCGGATTGTGTTGCGTAACTTTTAATATTCCCAACATCACCCGACAAAATTTGCTCCTTATGTATGCTATGCAAGCCTCTGCTTCCGCACGAGTATCGAACGCCCCGACCGTTATAAATGTTTGTGTACTGCCGACAAGCGGCGAGCCGACAAGCGGCGAGCCGACAAGCGGCGTACTTAATACTTCACCCAACGCACCACTGCCATTAGATTTTGGAACTAAAACTTTCCATTTAGTCAGCGGCGCGGGCGCATTTACATAATCGCGGCGAATCCATTTAAATGAACGTTTCATTTTGGACAGTCCGTAAATTTGAATGTATTCGTACCCGTCGTCAGGTTTGGCGTTAAGAAAAATTTTGGGAAGTTTATCAAAAGTATTTGTCGTTAAATCGTTGGCGTGCCCGTCGCTTAAAATTTGAGCGGCGTTCGGATTGTCTTCGTGAAATTTTTTCGTGAAGTGATAAATTTCCGGCGGATAAATAATTTTGCTGAACGAGCTGAAATTTTTATTGTCAACGCAAACTTTTTGATAAATGGATTGTAATTCGTCGAACGGAATAAAAGTTCCGATTGCTCCAAAATTTCGATTGGCGTCGTAGTAAGTGATTGCAACGCCGCCTTTGATGTCGGAAGTCGGAAAAATTTCTTGGCTCTTCGGAAAATATTTGACAATCTTAATATGCTCGTTGTTGAGAAGTCTCTGATTAAAATCTTTGGGAGTTTTTCCCGCATTGAAAAGACAACGAGCAGGGTGAATCAGCGAAACTTTGTCGGAAAGTTTAAACGCAGTCTCAACAAAATAATTATACACAGGTTCGTCGCTTGTATTGGCAGTTACGTTTTGATAAGGTGGATTGCCGACAACGGCGTCGAAAAACATTTTGCCAACTCCTTTATCCCAAAAATTAAAATCGGAAACTTGATTGATAAAAATATCGGGCGTGGTCTTAAGAATGTTGATAAGGTCGTCGAAGTGCTTGGCGTTGACGGAGGCTTGACGAAAACCGATAAGAGTGCGGCGAGTGATTTTTTGAGCCATGGGCGTTTTGCAGATGACAAAAATATTATCGGCGACGGCATTATCCCAAAAACGTAAAAGAGCGTCGCGGTTGAAGTCGTCTTCGTCGAAACCTTTAAGACGAGCGCGATAAATTTTTTGAGCGATCAGCAGAGGATACAAGCCGGTTTTGGAATTAATCTCAAGAATTTTTTTATCGGCGGAGAAAAAATTATCGTCGAACACGGAATCGATATGCAAGTTGACGACGCGCCAAGGAGTAAGGACGGTTTCCTTATCGGGATTTTTGAAGGTGGCAAAAAGTTCGGCGATTTTGTTGACGCGTTCGGAAGGTTTAAGTTCGTCGGCATCTTTTGCGAGCAAACGAATTTTTCTTCCTGCGGCGATGAAAATATCTTTGTCGTAGTATTTGATAAAGTTGGCGAAAAATTTTTTGGTGACGCCGTTCGGCATGAATTCAGTCCAGCTTGCGTCGTCGATAAGTTCGGCGAAGTTTTCAATTTTAATGTCGGCGTCGAAGGGCACATCTGCACCGTAAATCAAAAGCGGCATGCGAATTGAAACTGCCCGAAGAATTTTAATGGCGTTGGAGCGTTGACGTTTTCGGCGGTCGATTTCTTGTTGTTCGGGCGAGCGATCTTTTTTGGAAATTTTTTTGCGAGTTTTGCCTTTCAAGCCTTGGTCGTTGACGGTAATATCGCCGAAAACTTTTTGGGCGTCGGACGAGCCGACAATTTTTTTGAGGTTATTGAATTCGTCAAGCGCGAGTTCGTCGAGCTTTAAAAGTTCGTCGTTATAAAGACTGTTGTCGGCAAAACCGTTTCGGACGGTGCGTTCGACATAAACGGTCTTGAGTTGTTGCAAAAGATTATCGGCGGTGAATTCCATGCGCGAACCTTCGAGAGCAATGACGGGACAAAATTTCAGCAAGTCTTGAAGATTTTGACGGTCGGTGTCGTGAGTTTTACCTGCGCGGGCAGAAACGGCAACTGAGGCGGCAATCATTTTTAAAGTGCGGTCGGGCGCGAAATCGAATACGAAACAATTTTGCTTGACCTTGTCGCCGAAAACACAGGGAGATTGAACGCGGAAGATAGTTTGCAGATAATTGGCGGCGGAAGTGGAATAACTGCCCGCGAGCATGAAAACGGCAGTCCATTCGGGAACGGTGACGCCCGCAGTTAATTTTCCGCAAGAAAGCGTAATGGTCTTGTCGTGATTGTCAATGGCGTCGCGAACTTTTTCGAGAGCGTCAAGCGGTTCATCATCTGAATCGCCGTTGCCCGCGACGTTGACGATTTTAAAATCTTTAAAGACTTTGTGGCGTTTCAAAAGTTCGCTGAGTGCTTTACCTTCCTTGACGCCCGGAATAATCCAAAGCGTATGCTTAAACAGTTCGCGATAATCTGCGCGGGCGAAAGGATAATTATCTGCGGTGGTCATGCGGTCGAGGAAATTTTTAATGTGCGGCTCGTGAACGAAATTTTTACCGTCGGTCTTGAAGAATTCGCGGAAACTGAAAACTTTATCATCATCGACGTAGTTAAAAATTTTTCCGAGGTCGTAAGTAAAAATATTCATCTTGGGCAGGTCGGCATAAGGATTGGTTTCGCTGAAATTATTTTTATCCCAAGCGTCTTTGGCGCGTTGTTCCATGAGATAATCCCAAGTGTAAACGTTGTCGTCGTAATCGTCGAGGATATTAAAAGGCGTGCCACTGAGCGCGAGGAATTTGGAATTGTCCTTGACGATATTTTTAATGACGGCGTCGCCGAGCGCGGTAGTTGTACCTTCATGCGCCTCGTCTACGATAACGAAATCCCAATCGGTCGCGAAAATTTTTTCGTTCTTGTCGAAGTTGCCGCCGACAATTTCGGAGCCGCGCAGGTCTTGCATGGAAATAAAATAAACAAAATTTTTCCGCCCGTCAATATCGTCGTCCCTGCCGAGAAAAATATAATCGGTGTCGCCGAAAATTTTGTTGAAGTCGTCGTACCAGCCGACATTGACAACGGGGCGATGCGTGATGATTATGGTTTTTTTGAAGTCCATGAGCTTGACGACTTGCAAGGCGCAGAGAGTTTTGCCGAAACGCATTTTGGCATTCCAGAGAAAATCCTTGCCGTTCTTTTTGAAGTGTTTGACGGTAAGATTAATGGCGTCGAGCTGTTCGGGTCGGAAATCGTCTTTGGAAAATTTTTCGGGAGTAAATTTTTTTCTGCCGCGCTTAACGGTTCGGATAGCATTAATGGCGGTGTCGAGGTCAACTTTAAACCACTCGCGCCCTGTGGTACCTTTGATTTGCCTGCGATATTTTTTCAGCACGCGGTGAACGGCATAATCTCTGAATAAGTTCCCGTCGTCAGTTACGGCAAGTTCGACGTGCAAAAGTTTGTATTTAATGGCGGCGGTAGTCGTATATTTTCTGATTCGGTCGTTAGCGGCGTCTTCCAAATTTTTTTTGGTCGGCGGAATATTCTTAATGGTCGTGTCGCCGATTTTCAAAAGTCCGTTGTGTGCGGCGTCGTCAATCTTAAAAATATAAATCAGCTTGTGTTGATAGGCGTCGTCAAAAATTTTCATCGATGTCCCCCTTTCAAAAGTTCTGCGAATTCAAACGGCTCATTTTTCTTCCAATCCATGATTAAACAGTTCGCGCCGCCGAAAAGATTTGCATTGTCGGTGAACGGCGGCGAGTAAGTTAAGCCGTCCATTTGCCAGATGTTCCAAGAAATAATTTCTGCGACTTGACGTAAAAAATCATCGTTCGGCTTGCGAGAAAATTTTTCGTTATAAAAATCGGCGACGGTCTCGAAAACATTTCGCCGCGCCAAAAATAAGTTATCGCCTTGAAATTCGTAGCCGTAAACGCTTTTGACCGCGCGAAGAGTAAAATTAATCCAATCGGGAAAAGTTTTTGTTTCATTATTGATTAGCTTAAGTTTTCTGTCAAGGAGACCGCCGCGCAGATTAATGGGAATGATTTCGCCCGTGACGGCGTTATAACGATTGACGAGGTAGGGAGCCTCGCCGCAAGTTATTTCCAGATATTTTGCGTCGATATAATCCTGCCAATTTTTTTCATCGGCAATCAAATCGTTTTGAATTTCGCAGACTTCGGGCGGCGTGAAAATTTCTGCGCGGTCGCGAGTACGTTGCTTTTGATGTTCGCGGATTTTTTTCCAACGCGGCTCAATCAAATTAATCTGCTCGAATTTAATTTCTTCAGCTCCGAATTCCGAATTAGCCCAGAGAATATTTTTACCTGTAGTTTGGTCGCGCAAAAGTATATCAAGCAAAGTTTCACCCTCCAAATAAAAAAAGCGGGCAATGCCCGAAAAATTTTTATGCAATCAATAACGCATTTTATTATAATCGACGAATTCATAACCTCTGGCGGTCATGTTGTTTATAACCATTTGAGCTTGACTGTCGGGAACGAAGAATTTGCAGTCGACGCCGTCGCGCAAGTCATAAATGTTCCCTTGTTTGCTTCTGCTGTAGGTGTCAAGGACTTCAGACTTTTCCAGCTTGCCCGTGACTTTAAGCGCGCTGTAGCCGCTGACGCCGCCCACCACGTCGCGCATATAATAAATATAACCGGTCGCTCCGCCGACAATGTTATCGAGTTGCGCGTCCGTCATAAGTTCGCTGTCCAAAATTTTTTCTGCCATGCTTATCAACCTCCAAAATCATTTTACATTCACTAAACGTTGTTTGTCAAATTTTTTTCATAATCTTATACGTTGCTCGGAAGATTTTGTTACACGTTGCCAAAAATTTTTTCAGCTGACAGAATTGTCTCTTCAATCAAGAGTGGACCGCGCAGAACCATGCCGCTTAAAAATTTTTCTTGACATAAGCCGACTCCCATATTGTATAATGATTACAAATTATTTTTGGGAGGGATTTTATTTATGGCTCCGAAAAAAATTTGGCAGGACAGCTACCAACTCTACATTGGCGGACAGTGGCGCGACGCTGAGGGCGGAAAAACTTTTGACGTCTACAACCCCGCGAACGGTGAATACATGTGCAAAGTCGCCGCCGCGAGCAAGCAGGACGTTGACGACGCCGTTAAAGCTGCGTGGAAGGCTTTCCCTGAGTGGAAGAAAACTTCGCTCGTCGAACGCGCAACCATTCTCCTCAAAATCGCCGACATTATCGACGCCAACAAAGAGCATCTTGCCATGATTGAGACGCTCGACAACGGCAAACCCATTCGCGAAACCATGAACATCGATATTCCAATGGGTTCCGACCACTTCCGCTACTTCGCGGGCGTCATTCGTTCCGAAGAAGGCTCGGCAAGCATGATTGACGAAAATACCTTGAGCCTTATCCTCAACGAACCAATCGGCGTCGTCGGGCAAATTGTTCCTTGGAATTTCCCTTACCTTATGGCGGCGTGGAAGTTGGCTCCGGCTCTGGCAACGGGCAACTGCATCGTTTTTAAGCCGTCAAGCACGACAAGCTTAAGCGTCCTCGAACTCATGAAGCTTATCGAGAACGAAG
>JAFSOQ010000060.1 GCA_017446845.1 Selenomonadaceae bacterium
TGCCTTCGGAGTTTCTGTCTGAAGCCCAGCGAACAGCTTTGATGTAGCTGTCGTAGAGTGAATTTTTATTGGTGGCGTCGGTTTTAGCGGCGTAAGTTGCGGCGATTCGGTCTTCGAGGTTGGAATAAGTTTGATTTTGATTGTTGTCGTTGGCGGAGCGTTGCCCGACGGAATAGGGCGGATTGCCGACGATAATTTCAATGCGGGAATTTTTCTGTTCGTTGACGCGCTCGGAATTTTCCTTCATGACGCCTGCAAGGTTTAGCGGAATTTCGCCGCGCTCGTAAAGTTCAAAGGTATCTGTGAAACAAATTCCCTCGAAGGGAACGTAGGAATATAGGAACCGGGAACTAGTATCTAATTCCTTCTCGTTCCCAGTTCCCAGTTCCTTGTTCCTATCAAAAAAAGCATTTTCGATATTGACGGCGGCGATGTAATAAGCGAGCAAAACAATTTCGTTGGCGTGGAGTTCGCGGAAATATTTTCGGAGCAAATCTTTCTTTTTAATCAAGCCGGATTGAATAAGGCGCGTGATAAAAGTTCCGGTGCCTGTGAAGGGGTCGAGGACGTGAACATTTTTATCGGAGAGCGAGCGATTAAAATTTTTCTTCAAAACGGCGTCGACGGAGCGCAAAATAAAATCGACGACTTCGACGGGCGTATAAACGATTCCGAGTCGTTCGACGGTCATGGGCGCGGCGGTTTTGAAAAATTTTTCGTAAAGTTCGATGATAATTTTCTGTCTGTCTTCGGCGGTCGAAGCGATTTTGCAACGTTCGCGCACGGATTGATAAAATTTTTCGAGTTGCGCGGAGTCGGCGGCGGTATCTTGAGTTTCGAGGACTTTTAAAATTTTTTCGAGAGACCGGGAGACGGGATTACTTTTGACGAAAGAATAATTTTCAAAGAGCGCGTCGAAAACGGGACGGGAGATTAAATGATGAGCCAACATTTCGACGGCTTCGGCGGGCGTGACAGACGGATTTAAATTTTTTTGCAAGTCGTAAACAAAATTGCCGAATTCGCGTTGATGAATGCCCTCGACGGAAATTAAATCTTTGATTCGTTGAATATGTCGTTCGGCGATTTGCGCGATGTCTTTAGCCCACTGCTCCCAATAACGCCGATTGCCGACGCGTTCGACCATGCGGGCGTAAATTAAATTTTTGAGTTCGTCGAAGTGCAAAAGCGTTTGAAGGGCGATTTGGTCGGGGTTTTCGACAAAAATTTTATCGCTTGGATTTTTACCGCCGCCGTTGCCGCTGTGAAGTTTAATTTCTTCGATGAAAATATCCATGCGGGAATCGTGAGCGCGCAGGGCGTTTAAGATTTTCCAGACAATATCGAATTCACCTTTGGCAAGAGCTTCTTCGGGACTTTTATCGAGCGGCACGACGACGGGAATAATAATGTAGCCGTATTTTTTATCGTCAGCCTTGCGCATGACGCGTCCGACTGCTTGAACGATGTCGACCTGCGAACGCCTGCTTGAGAGAAATAAAATCGCGTCGAGACTGGGAACGTCAACGCCTTCGGACAGGCAACGGGCATTCGTGATGATTCTGCAATCGTTATCGGGCGTATTTTTGAGCCAATCGAGTTTATCACTGCGAATTTTGCTGCTCATCTTGCCATCGACGTGAACAGCGGAAATGCCTTGCGATTTAAATTCTTCCGCGATATTTTCCGAATCCTTAATGCGCGAACAAAAACCTACGGCAGTTTTCATGGGCGCGGGGTCTCCGAGAATTTCAATATCGGTTAATTTTTTTTGCAGAGCGTTGATACAGCCGGTGACTTTTTCCTTATCGTCGGTTGAAATTTTTTTGTCGCCGACTTCGAGCGGCTTATTGACGGTGAGGATTAAAACTTTGTAATCGGAGAGAAGATTTTTTTCAACGGCGTCGCCGAAACCGAGATGAAAAAATTCATCGCCGTAAATTTCTGCGTCGTCCATGCTCCAAAGCATTAAGTCATTAACGGCGGCTTTTTTCTTGGCTTCGGAAGTGTACAGGCGCGGCGTAGCAGTCATGTAAATGCGTTTCTTGCCGCGAATAAAATTTTGGTCGTGAACTTGAGTAAAAGCGGTGGCGTCCTTGCCGTAACCTGTGGTGCGGTGAGCTTCGTCACAGATGATTAAATCAAAATCAATCTTCGCGGCGGCAACTTTGTCGAGCGATTGATAAGTCGAGAAAATAACCGTCATATCCTGACAGCTGAAAGCTGAAAGCCGAAAGCTAATTTCGTCGGGATTGGTAGTTGCGGGGAGCGGCAGATTGACTTTTAAAATTTCGTCATCAGTTTTCTTTGAAACGGTTTCATCGGAGCAAACGCAAATGTAATTGAAAGGCTTTTCGGCGAAGGTTGCCCACTCATAGAGAATTTGTCCGAGCAAAGAGATTGACGGCACGAGAAATAAAATTTTACCGTTCGGCGCGAGCGTCTCTGCGATTTTCAGCGACGTATAAGTTTTACCGGTTCCGCAAGCCATGATTAATTTTCCGCGATTATAATTTTGGAAGTGATTTTGCGCGGCGTTGATAGCGTTGAGCTGATGTTGAAGAGGTTCGCGAAAATTTTTAACGGCTTCCTTGCCGAAAGTGCCCGCGTCGAGTTTTTCCCAGTCAACGGCGGCTTTTCTCAATTCTTCCATGCCGATTCGGGCGACGGGCGGCGATTGATTCTGCAAAGTAATTTCGGCGTTGTCGGTCAAGTTGTCGGAAGTTGAAATCCAAAGTCGCGCTGAAAATTTTTTATCGCCGTCAAAAGTCTTTGAGCTTGTCGCAAGGAAGGTATCGACGGCGGCTTTATCGATTGTCGACGTTTCGGCGTAGAATTTACATTGGACAGCCCAAAATTCTCCGTCGACAGCTTTGCAAACAATATCAATACCCAAATCAACGGTGCCGAGTTCGTCACGGAAAGGAAATTCGTTCCAAAGCCACACGTCAGAAAATTTCCCGCGATAAACAGGATTGGTCATCAAGAAATTTTTCATGAGCCGCTCGAATTTTGCGCCCTTGTCACGTTCGGAAATATTTTCGTCGCGATATTTGATTAAAAGTTCATCAATCGTCATTTAATCACCGCCAAAATTTTTTTTTATTATAACACACTTGCGCAACGGTAAAAGTTGTAAATCATTGACAAAAATTTGATTGTGTGATAGATTTTCTTTGCGACATAGATAAAAGAGGAGAACGAGCGTGTCGTTTTAACACCAAACGAAGAAAAACCCCGCCGGAGTGATGACCCGTGCGGGGCTTCGTTTTGCCTAATCGGTTGATGAGACCGATTGTCCGGGGCAATAAGATTCGTGTCGAATTACTTCTTTAACTTGTCGTAAATGTAATTCCCGATGATACCGGAAATCACACCGATGACAAGCGAGGAGAACAAGAATGCCATAAATAGCACCAAATTGGATTGATGCTGTGGAAGAGAGGAATTCGCATCAGCGCGATTATATCAGAGATAATTTATGCCTTCAATATTTTTGGAACGGAAAAAGCCCCGACGAGAATCGGGACTTTGTTATTTCCGATATGGCACGCTCGGCGCGACTCGAACGCGCGACCCACGGCTTAGAAGGCTTAAAGTTTGAATTTTATTACTTCGACGAGCAAAAATCCCAGAAATGTGGTAAAATGAAAAAAGCTGATTCGGAAGTTAGAGCTTATATCCGAACCAGGATTGTTTATTACAAAGAAAGAGACTATGAGGTAAAGGTCATTGGCGAATTACTCAATGTACCCGATGATTATGTTTACCATATCTTGGAACAATATCGGGAAAATGGAAACAATATCCCCGAAGAAAAAGTACGCGGCAGAAAGTTAGGAGAAGGAAGAACTTTGTGTAGTATAGCTAAACGTTTCGTGGAAGGCGGCTTAGAACAGGAAAATCGTTATCATAAAATTACCGGAGAAGTGGAAGCTCATATGATGACGATAGCTTGCTCCGAGCTGCCGCAAGGAAGGTCACAATGGACACTGCAAATGATAGCCGACAGATTGGTAGAACTCAAAGTAATGGAATCAATATCGGCGACCGCTGTCGGTACCACGTTAAAAAAATGAAATTAAGCCTTGGCAAGAGTGGTGCCTCCCCAAAGCAGGAGCCGAATTCGTAGCTGCTATGGAAGATGTCTTGGAAGTATATCGGTCCCCCTACGACAAGGAATATCCTGTAGTCTGTCTTGATGAATTCAGTCACCAGCTAATCGAAGAAGTGCGACCGAGTATTCCGGCTACGAAAGGTTCTGTCAAGAAAATTGACTGCGAGTATAGCAGGAACGGAGTCGTTGGCGGGAGTTCGTCATGTTGAAGTAACCGATACACGGCAGTTGGCTAAACATGGCAGAAATTGAAATCGGAGTAATGAGTCGGCAGTGTCTGTAAGGATATTTATCGGACAAGGATTTTGTAGTTTCACAGGTAAGAACATGGGAGTCTGTGAGAAACGCAAAAGGCAGTTCGGTTGATTGGAAGTTTAAGACGGATAATGCTCGAATCAAACTCCAACGCCTTTATCCAATTACTAAATGAACAAACTTTTTATGGTACCAGTGTTATAAAAAGTTTGTTTTGTAAGTAAACCAATTCAAGAAATTTTTCTAAACAGCCGATAATTTTGCTCAGAGAAGATTTTTTGCCCGAAAATGTTTAAAAATCTTTGCGTGGTACTTTTGAGAGTAATTTAAATTTCAAACTTTATGTTGCACTATTCCCTAAAAATCGACCGAAGGGAGATTTTTTCCTGCGATTGATATTTGCAATTCTGAAAATTTATGCTATCATTGGCGTGCAGAAATAAAAGCGATTTGGCAGGAGGGGATTCGGTTATGCTGAAATCAATAGCGGTAATGACATCGGGCGGCGACAGCCCCGGAATGAATGCGGCGGTTCGTGCGGTTACACGTACGGCACTTCATCACGGAGTTCGAGTTTGGGGAATTCGCGGCGGCTACCATGGAATGCTTGATGAAGAAATGTTCGAGATGCAGTCCAAGGACGTCAGCGACATCATTCAGCGCGGCGGTACATTCTTGGGAACGGCTCGTTGCAAACGTTTTGCCACGCCCGAAGGTCGTATGCTCGGCTATAAAAATTTGGTCGACAGAGGAATTCAAGGCTTGGTAGTTGTCGGCGGCGACGGTTCTCTGCGCGGCGCGTCGATTCTCAGTCAGGAAACGGGCATTCCGATTGTCGGACTTCCCGGCACGATTGATAACGACGTTTGGGGCTCGGAATATACAATCGGTTGCGACACCGCAGCCAACACGATTATCGACGCCATAAACAAATTGCGCGACACCGCCTCGGCTCACCGCAGGACAATCGTCCTTGAGGTTATGGGACGCAACAGCGGTTGGCTCGCAATGGTTTCGGGCATTTCTGGCGGCGCGGAATATATTCTCGTTCCCGAAGAAGAATACGACCTTGACGAAATGTGCGAAGAAATGAAGACGGCTTACGAGGCAGGCAAACGTTATATCTTGGTCGTCGTGGCGGAAGGTGCGGGCAAAGGTCACGAAATCGGCAAGATTATCGCGGAAAAGACCGGTCTTGATACTCGCGTTTCCAAACTCGGACACATTCAACGCGGCGGCTCGCCGACGGTTATCGACCGTGTTAATGCAAGTCGTCTCGGCGAACATGCGGCTTTGGCAATCATTTCCGGCTTGAGTGATATTGTCTTCGGATTCAATCGCGGGCATGTCGTCTCGATTAATCTGCACGACGCCGTTAATAACAAGAAACGTCTCAATCCCGAATTCATGCGCCTTGCTCGTGTGCTTGCGTAAAAACATATCGGACAAACAAAAAATCCCTCTCGACGATTCGGGAGGGATAATTTTTTTTTGGTTGCGTATCAAACGACAAAAGAATCGCTCGCCGTTTCAGAAATGGATTTAGTCGTTGCCGGCTCCAAAGATGCCGTCATGATAGTTGATGGGAATGTTCGCCGCGAGAGATGGCAAAATTCTTCGTCGAGGCAATCCCCGTGCCGTTCAAGCCGTTACTTTTACAAGTTTGAATTTTTATGCCGATGGTTAAGATTATCTTTACAACAAATTCAAGCACGGCATAGAGGCGGGAAACTTCATTTGCCGGTGCAGGCATTATCTCGCCTTTTAATTCCACATTCCTAATTGATAAATCACAGCATTCAAAGCAACGACATAGCATTTACAATTTCAATTCGGGTGACGGGTGCAAGGGGTGGTTTTATATGACTGCGGTCACCGACTTTACTTCCTTATATCAGGGCATCTTCTTTTTCTTGTGGCGTGAACTTTGATATTCCTTTCGGAGTCCGTTTTTTTGTCCGCACCCTCAAATTCTGCGCGTCTGTTTTTTTGTATTCATTGGCATAAAATTTGACAGACTATATCGGATTAAATATAATTTGCGTCAAAAAAGTTTTATCGATTGTTTTTTCAGGAGGGAGTAATTTTAATGGATCTATCGCAACTTTTAACTGACGTAAATGATTTTGTATGGGGTCCGATAATGCTGGCGTTTTTGGTCGGCACGGGCATTTTCTTAACAGTCCGCTTGAAATTTTTGCCTTGGATTAATTTAATTTACGCAATCAAAATGATTATGTTGCACAAGGCGGATAAGCAAGGCGACCTGTCCCCGTTCCAATCGCTCATGACGGCACTTTCGGCGACGGTCGGCACAGGTAATATCGTCGGTGTGGCGACGGCTATGGTGCTCGGCGGACCCGGCGCGATTATTTGGATGTGGATAAGTGCGGCTTTCGGACTCGCCACCAAATATGCCGAGTCGGTTTTGGCGGTCAAATATCGCGAGAAAAATTCCGTCGGCGAAATGGCGGGCGGTCCCATGTACGCAATGAAAAACGGTATCGGCGGCGGTTTTGGAAAATTAATGGCGACGTTATTCGCGCTGTTCGTGGTGTGCGCTTCGTTCGGTATCGGCAACATGACGCAGGCAAATTCTATCGCCTCGGCTTTTGAAAACAGTTTCGGCTGGGACAGTTGGATTACGGGAATTATTCTCGTCATATGTTCGCTGGCGGTCTTGATGCGCGGCGTTCACTCTATCGGCAAAGTTTCCAGCTTTATCGTGCCGAGCATGGCTTTCTTTTACATTCTGTTCACCGTGATTATTATCATTGTCAATTTTGAAAATGTTCCCGGCGGCTTGGCAATTATGTTCCAAATGGCTTTTTCGACTGAAGCTGTAGCCGGCGGCGTCGGCGGTTCAATCGTCGCGAGTATGTTGACGGCAATGCGTTTGGGCGTCGCGCGCGGCGTCTTCTCCAATGAGGCGGGCTTGGGTTCTGCTCCGATTGCGGCGGCGGCGGCTCGTACCGACCATGCCTCCCGTCAAGGTTATGTCAACATGACGGGCACTTTCTTCGACACAATGATTATCTGTTTCTTGACGGGTTTGGTTATCGCAAGTTCGGGCGTCCTCGGCAGTGTTGACCCTGAAACGGGAAAATTAGTTTCGGGCGCACCGCTCACGATTTTGGCTTTCAGCACGGTTTACGGCGAAGGCGCAAAATATATCGTCTCGATTGCCCTGGCTTTGTTCGCTTACTCCACAATTCTCGGTTGGGAATATTACGGCGAAAAATCTCTCGAATATCTCGTAAGCAACCGCACAGTTATTTACGCTTACAGATTTGTTTTCAGCTGCATAACTTTTATCGGCGCGACGCAAACGCTTGATATTGTCTGGAATTTTTCCGACACCATGAACGGCTTGATGGCCATTCCGAATTTGCTCTGCCTGGTTATTCTAAACAAAGACATTGCCAACGAGTGTTTTGATTATCAGAAAAACTTTATCGCTAAAGGTCGTTGACATGAGAAACGATTTTGCTCGGCACGGAATTTTAAATTTCGTGTCGCCCGATTTTTTACCCGTACAAGTTTTGCTCGTTGAGTCGACGGAATTTTTATCGGGCTTGCGAGAAATTTTGCCCGCCGCGAAAATAGCTTTCTTGACGGCGGAACCTTCGCCCGAAATAAAAAAACTCTGCGAAAAGTTCCGAGCGGATTTGATTGACGAATTGCCGACCGCGCCGAAAATTTTTGAAATAATTATCGCCGAAGACGTTTTGACGACGGGCGAAAATTTTTACGCGATGTTAATGGCGTTCAATCATCTGCTGAAAGATTCGGGCTTCCTGCTGACGCAATTTTATAACGTGCGTTTTATCGGCGTGCTGGAGAATTTGCGGCGCGGAAAATTTTTCAACAACGAGCAGCGACTTTGGGCTAAAGCTGACGTCGTTAAACTTTTGGACGACGCCATTTATAAAGAGATTCATTTTTTGCCCGGCAAGCGTGAAAATTTTTCTGCCGCAGATTGGAAAAATTTCGGATTTGAAAACTACAACGACGACTTGACGACCAAAACTTGGCTGGTCAAAGCTTGCAAGTGTACCGCCGAAGTCGCCGCCCTCAAAGAAATTTTTTCTCCCGATGTCCGCGCAGATTTATCCCGACTTTTGCACCGAATCGAATACGACCTTGACGCCGAAGAAAATTTTTTGCGACTCATGGAACTTTGCGACCGCGAAGGAATTTTCGACGAATACTTAGCCGATTTTATTAATCAAGTCGTCGTGCACACAGCCGCCAAAAATTTTATAAAGTCTCGCGCTGAAAATTTCGGGCGAATGCTCAACTTCGACAGATAAAAAAAATCGCCTCTCCAAATTTCGGAGGGGCAATTTTAGTTGTCAGCTGTCAGTGATTAGCGATTAGAGAAAAAATCCCTAAATCCCAACTCCTAACTCCTAAATCCTAATAACTATTTGCCTTTGATGTCCGAGGCGCAATGCGGGCACTTGGTCGCGTCGTCTGCCACAACTTCACGACAGAACGGACATTTGCGCGGGTCGGGTGCAGGCGGCGGCGGTGCCGGCATAAATCTGTTAACTTGTTTTATTAAAATAAAAATTGCTGTAGCAACAATCAGGAAATCGAGGCAGGTGTTCAAGAACGCACCGTATGCTATGATTGGCGCACCTGCCTCCTTGGCTGCCGCAAATGATTCGTAATCGACGCCGGAAAGATTTATGTAGAGATTTGAGAAATCTACTTTGCCGAGAATAAGACCGAGCGGCGGCATTAAAATATCAGCCGTGAACGATGAAACAATTTTTCCAAAAGCCGCGCCAATTACGACGCCCGTCGCTAAATCGACGACATTTCCGCGCAATATGAATTTTTTCCATTCATCTAACAAAATCAATCACTCCTTGCAAAAATTTATCCTTTCTGATAAAATGCGTTTGTCAAATAACACTCACACGCTCTCAGAAAGGAGTTCTCGTATGAATAATACCAAAAAAGATGTTGAAAGTCAAATCGTCTTCTTCACAGTGTACGTGCTTTGGTGCAACAAAATCGATATGCATTATGTCGGCGTCACGAGCCGGAAGGTAACAAGGCGCATTCGTCAGCACAGACGCGGCAAGCAATTTGTCGACCGTGAAATTCAGCGCATCGGCTGGGAAAATTTTGACTGGTGGGTTGTAGAAGAAAATGTTCCTTCCAATCGTATCACCGAGCGCGAGCAACGCTGGATAGCATTCTTCGACTGCGTGTACCCCAAGGGCTATAACAAAACTTGCGGCGGAATCAGTAAAATAACTGTATCCGACGATACCCGCGAGATACTTCGTCAAAAAGCACTTGCCAGAGACATGAGCGGCGAAAACAATCCTCATTATGGAAAAACACAAACCGACGAGACCAAAGAAATACTTCGTCAAGCACAACTCGGCAAAACTCCTTGGAATAAAGGCATTCCGTGTTCCGAGGAACAAAAAGCCAATCTGCGCGAAAAAGCTCTTGAAAGAGATTTGAGCGGCGAGAACAATCCTTTTTACGGAAAACACCATACTTCAGAAAGTAACGAAAAAAATCGTCAAGCACATCTCGGCAAACCCAGTCCGCGTAAAGGTAAACATCACACAGAGAAAACAAAAGCGATTTTGCGCGCGAAAGCACTTGCCAGAAATGTTAGCGGCGAAAACAATCCTTTTTACGGAAAACACCATACTTCAGAAAGTAACGAAAAAAATCGTCAAGCGCAACTCGGCAAACCTGCTTGGAACAAAGGCAAGAAAATGACTGAAGAACAAAAAGCCAAAATGCGCGCTAAAAGAGCTGCAACAATAGCCGCGAAAAGAGCCGCCAAAGCCGTCGCTGAAGAAAATCTTTTCGCTGCCAATTCGACGCCGACAAGCCTGTCGATTTTAAGTAACGCCGTAATATTTCAGCAGGGCTTGCGTTCCTGAGTTGCCTTCGCCGGATTGTTCAAGCTTGCGGACTTCGTGGAGCACCATCGCTAAAATCGGGAGCGACGCGCCGTAAGCCGTGGCAGTTTCCGTTCCGATAGCTAAATCTTTTCCGAAGTGTTTAAGCATAAAACCGGGATTAAAATCGCCGTCGAGACCTTTGCGAGCGACACCCGTCATTTGGAAGGAACCGGCCGCACCCGTCGCAATCGCCGAGTAAACTTTTTCAACGTCGAGACCCGACGCTTTGGCATAGGCGAAAGCCTCACAGACGCCCGCCAAAGTTCCGGCAATGGCGATTTGGTTGCAAGCCTTAGTTTTCTGACCTGCGCCCGCCGAGCCTTCGTAGACGATATTTTTTCCCATAGCCGCAAAGACCGGCTGCAAGGCGTTGAAATCATCTTCCGCGCCGCCGACCAAAATAGTAAGCGTAGCATTCTTCGCGCCGACGTCACCGCCCGTAACGGGAGCGTCAACGGCGTGGAGATTTTTTTTCTGCGCGGCGACGAAAATTTTTTCTGCAAGAATCGGGGAAGAAGTGGTCATGTCGACGAGATACGCGCCGGCTTTGGCAGAATCGATAATTCCGCCCGCGCCCAGATAAATTTCCTCAACGTCCTTGGGATAGCCGACGATTGTAATTACGACGTCTTGACCTTTTGCACATTCGGCGACGGTGTCGCACCATTTTGCTCCGCGGTCAATCAGACCTTGCGCTTTGGACTTCGTGCGATTGTAAACGCTGACTTCAAAGCCCGCGTCCATTAAGTGACCAGCCATCGCCGCGCCCATTATGCCTGTCCCGACAAAGCCGATTTTTTTTAAAGCCGTCATATTTTGAATCACCTTCTTTCATGCGGCGAAGTGTATCATAAATTTTTCAGTTTTTCAAGACACGGGGCAAGGAATTGTTGACAGGAAATGAATCAACTTGTAAAATTGACAAAAGAACGGAGGCGGTCAAGCTTGAAATACAAACGTGTAGTTCTAAAGTTGAGCGGCGAAGCTCTTGCCGGAGAAAAAAGTTTCGGCATTTATCCTCCCGTGGTCGAGAGCATTGCCAAGCAAATCAAGCGAGTCCATGAGGCAGGATTGGAAGTGGCAATCGTCGTGGGCGGCGGAAATATTTGGCGAGGCTTGAGCGGGGCGGCAAAAGGTATGGACAGGGCGTCGGCAGATTATATGGGAATGCTCGCGACGGTTATGAACGCAATCGCCTTGCAAGATGCACTTGAGCAGCTGAATGTTTTTACTCGCGTGCAAACCGCTATCGAAATGCGCGAAGTTGCCGAACTTTATATCAGACGCCGCGCAGTTCGACACTTGGAAAAAGGACGCGTCGTAATTTTCGGAGCGGGCACGGGCAATCCGTATTTTTCCACGGACACGACTGCGGCACTCAGAGCGGCGGAGGTTGAAGCGGACGTTATCTTAATGGCGAAACGCGGAGCCGACGGCGTCTATGATTGCGACCCGAATCGTTTCCCCGACGCAAAAAAATTCGACTCGATAAGTTATATTGACATTTTGAATCTCGGCTTGCACGTCATGGACTCGACCGCAACAAGTCTTTGCATGGACAATCACATTCCGCTTGTCGTCTTCAACATTGATGATCACGAAAATATTTATCGCGCCGCAATCGGCGAGACCATCGGAACTACGGTAGGTTAGGAGTTAGGATTTAGGATTTAGGTTTTTAATTCCAAATTCCTAATTGTTAGAAGGAGGAAAGTTTCAAATGACTAAGGACGTAATTGAATCGGCGGAAGGCCGACTCGGCAAAACTCTCGACGGTTTAAAAAAAGAATACGGCACACTTCGTGCGGGACGCGCCGCGCCCAGTCTGCTCGATAAAGTCATGGTTGACTACTATGGCACCGCCACGCCCGTCAATCAAATCGCAAACGTCACGATTCCCGAACCGCGCATGATTATGATTAAGCCTTACGACAGAAATTCTCTTAAGGACATTGAACGCGCGATTCAAAAATCCGACCTCGGCTTGACGCCAAATAACGATGGCACGATGATTCGTTTGGCAATTCCTCAACCGACTCAGGAACGCCGCAAGGAACTCGTTAAAGTCGTCAGCAAGAAGGCGGAAGAAGCTAAAGTCGCCATGAGAAATATTCGCCGCGATGCCAACGAGGCAATCAAAAAATTGGAGAAGGGCAAGCAAATAACCGAAGACGACCGCAAGGACGCTCAGGAAGAAATGCAAAAACTTCTTGACAAATATATTAAGCTTGTCGACGGCGCGAAAGCCGGCAAAGAAAAAGAAGTTATGGAAGTCTGAAAGGCAGTTTGGAATGTGGAATTGGGAATGCGAAATTATTTTTTCATTCCTAATTCCTACTTCCTACTTCCTAATTCCTGATTGAGGTAAGCTATGTGGGAAAGCGACGCCGACTTGCTTGCGCGAGTCGATAAAGAAAAAATGCCGCGGCACGTGGCGATAATAATGGACGGCAACGGACGCTGGGCTTCAGGTCGCGGGCTGCTTAGGAGCGCGGGACACAGAGCCGGCGTCAAAACTCTCAAAAATATTTTAAAGACGGCGGTCAATCTCAAGTTGGAGGCTTTGACTGTTTACGCCTTTTCTACCGAAAATTGGAAACGACCTCCCGGCGAGGTTGATTTTTTAATGCATTTGTTTTCGGAATATCTGGAGCGCGAAAAACTCGAAATGCACGAAAACAACGTCCGCATAAAATTTTTGGGACGCACGGAGGATTTTGCTCCCGCGTTACAAAAACTTATGCGCGATTCTGTTGCGCTGATGAAAAACAATACGGGCGTCAAATTTAACGTTGCGGCAGATTACGGCGGGCAAGATGAAATTATCCGAGCCGCGCAGAAATTGGCGCGTCGTGTCAAAGCCGGTGAGTTGTCGCCCGAAAATATTTCCGCGAAACTCTTTGAAGACGAGCTGGACACGGCAGGTCAACCGCCCGTCGATTTGATGATTAGAACGAGCGGCGACTTGCGCGTCAGCAATTTTTTATTGTGGCAAGCGGCTTATGCCGAATTTTGGTTCACCGATACGCCTTGGCCGGAATTCACGCCCGAAGAATTTATCGACGCCTTGATTGATTTCGGCAAGAGAAATCGTCGCTTCGGCGCACTCAACACTTAAGGAGAAAATTTTTATAACGGCAAATGCTTCTGCCGTCTCCGTGATTATTCCTTTGTACAATGCAGAAAAATATATCGCCGAATGCTTGGAAAGTATTTTGGCGCAAACGTTTCAAGATTTTGAAGTTATCGTCGTCAATGATTGCTCCACCGACACCGGCGTTAAAATAGTCGAGCGATACATCTCAAGATTCGGCGGACGCTTGAAACTTTTCGGCATGAAAAAAATTCGGGCAGCGGCGCACTTCCCCGCAACAAAGGTTTGAAGTTGTCTCGCGGTGAATATATTTTTTTGTCGACGCCGACGACTTTATTACTCCGATTGTGCCGGAAGAATTTTACAACGCCGCTAAAAATTTTTCTGCCGACGTTGTTTACTGCGAAAAATTTTTTGAAACCGATTCCGAAGCAACGACCGTCACCATTAGAAATTTGCACGGCAGCGATATTGTAAGCGAACCGCTCTTTGAAACGGGAAATTTATCCGAACGCATTCATAAAATATTAAATCTTAAATTCAGTGTGGAGACCGTGTTGAAATTTGTTCGACGCGATTTCTTGTTTGAAAACGAAATTTTCTTTTCGCATATCAAACCTTCGGAAGACGGCATTTGGACTTACGGCTTGATTTTTTTTGCAAAGAAATTTCTGCGCGTGCCCAATGTCGTTTATATTCGTCGCCTGTCGGATAATTCTGTTATGCGAACAGAAAGGACGCCGACTCAGGAAATAAATTTTGGGATTAATTCGGTTGTCGCGGGCGTGAAAAGTCTCGATAACTTCATGAATAAATTGGAATTCTTCCGCCAAAATATTCCGTATCGCTATGCAATGTTGGAACATTTCGTTCATCTGGCATTCGGCGATTTGTTCGAGTTTTCCACGCGACTTGCGCCCTCTTCGATTTACGAGACAGTAAAACAAGCGCAAGGGAAAAATTTTGGCGAACACGACGTTTTAATTTCTTTTCTCCTTGCTGATTTGATTGAACAGCAGAAAAATTTTGTTCAACTAAAAAATAAATAGGGAAGTGACGCCTTTGGTTTTAAGAATTATAACGGGAATTATCGGAATTGCCATTGCGGCGTTCGTGATTCAATACGGCGGAGCACCTTTCGCGGGCTTCGCGATGTTTTTATCGCTGTTGGCGTGGCACGAATATTCCGGAGCATTTCGTCGAGTGGGAGTTATCACGACCTACATTTTCGGTGCGCTGGCTTTGATTCTGCTTTTATGTTGCGCGTGGCTCGGAAATGTCGAAGAACTTTTGGCAGTCTTGACCGTGAGCATGATGTTAATTTTTTTGCTGACGGTGATTCTGCGCGGGAGTACTCGTCCGACTGATGCTTGCGTTTCGGTGGCGGGAATAATGTATATCGGACTGCCGTTCGCGCATTTGATTTTCCTGCGTTTCCTGACCGACGAACCTCAACCGGGCGAAACTGTGACGACCGTCCAAGAAATTGCTACGAATAACGCGACAATCCTCGACAAACTGGAAATCGGAAAATTTTTGGACTTCCTGCCGTCGCTCGACTTAAGCTTAAATCTGAACGTCGACGCAGGTTGCGCACTGGTTTGGGTTTTGTTCGCGTGCACTTGGGCGAGTGACACTTTTGCTTACTTTGTCGGCTCGACGATTGGTTCTCATAAGCTTGCCTCGTCGATAAGCCCGAATAAAACTGTTGAGGGATTTTTAGGCTCTATTGTCGGCACGATTTTAACGGCGGTTATCGTCGGCACGATTATTTTCGGTTTGCCGCTAATCAAAATGGCAGTTGCTGGATTTATTTTGGCAATCGCGGCGACGCTCGGCGACCTTGTCGAATCAGTCTTGAAACGTTTTGCCAACATAAAAGATTCGGGAATTTTCTTGCCTGGTCACGGAGGAGCACTCGACCGCTTCGACAGCATACTTTATACTGCGCCCGTGTTTTATTACTTTGTCATCTTGGCAGGTATCGCGTGATGAAAAAAATTGCAATACTCGGCTCGACCGGTTCAATCGGCACTCAAGCTTTGGACGTTGTAAGAAATTTGCCCGAAGAATTTTCTGTGGAAGTTTTAGCGGCAAATTCCAACGTCGAACTTTTTGCGCGGCAGATTGAAGAATTTCGTCCGAAGCTGGCAGTTTTGGCGAACGAGGCGGCTTATAAAAAATTATCCGATAAAAAATTTTCGGGCACGGAACTTGCCGGCGGTCGTCAAGCTTTCATCGACGCGGCAGACTTCGACGGCGTGGAAATTGTTTTAACTTCCATGAGCGGTTTTGCGGGTTTGGAGCCGACGATTAAAGCTATCAACGGCGGAAAAAATATTGCGCTCGCCAACAAGGAAACTCTCGTTGTTGCGGGTGAACTCGTCACCAAACTTGCCAAAGCTCGTGGCGTGAAAATTTTGCCTGTTGATTCGGAGCACGGAGCTTTTTTCCAATGTTTGCAGGGTGAAGATTCGCGCACGATTGAAAAACTTTTGCTGACGGCTTCGGGCGGTCCTTTCAGAGGAAAAAAGCGCGACGAACTTTTAAACGCGACTGTTAATGAAGTTCTCGCGCACCCGACATGGAATATGGGCAAAAAAATTACCGTCGATTCCGCCTCGCTCGTCAACAAGGGGCTTGAGGTCATCGAAGCAAAATTTCTTTACGGCGTCGACTATAACCAAATTCAAGTTGTCGTTCACCCGCAAAGCATTATCCATTCGATGATTGAGTTTTGTGACGGTTCAATTATCGCGCAACTTGCCGCACCCGATATGCGCCTGCCGATTCAATACGCGCTAACTTATCCGCGCCGATTACCCGCGCCCGTCAAGAAATTAAACTTTTGGGAGATAAGCTCGCTGACTTTTGAAAAACCTGACATGGAAACTTTTCGCGGGCTGAAGTTTGCATACGAGGCGGGAAAAATCGGAGGAACTTTGCCTTGTACATTCAACGCGGCAAATGAAATTGCGGTTAATGCTTTTTTGCGCGGACAGATAAAATTTTTGCAGATTTACGACGTAATTGAACATGCCATGATGCGCCGACCAATTAAAAAAAATCCGACGCTTGAAGATTTATTGGCGGAGGATACGGCGACGCGAATTTTGGCGGAAGATTTTATAAACAGTTTTATTTGAGGAGGTTTTAATATGCGCGGAGTTGACGTTTCCATTTTTAACGAGAATATCGATTGGCAGGCTCTGAAAGCGGCGGGTATTGACTTTGCTATCTGTCGCACGGGCTACGGCAAATCGAGCTTCGACGAAAATTTTCAACACAACGTCGAGGAGGCTCACAAAGCAGGATTAATCTGCGGAGCATATCATTACAGTTACGCCTTAACGCCGAGCGACGCCGCCGCTGAAGCTGCTTTTTGCAAGGGGATTATCGAACGCGCCGGAGTTTTATTGGAACTTCCCGTTTGGTTTGCGATGATGGATTCCGACGATTATAAAAAACGTCACGGCTTTGAATTCACACGCAGTCACGTTACGAATATTTGCAAGGCATTTCTCGACAACATTAAGCCGTTGAATTGCGGAATTTTTTCTAATCTTTCGTGGCTGGAGGAATTTATTGATTGGAAGTCTTTGGGCTGTGAAATTTGGTCGGCGCAATGGAACACGGAGGACAATTTCAAAGGGCGCATGTGGCAATACACAAATGCGTTGACAA
>JAFSOQ010000061.1 GCA_017446845.1 Selenomonadaceae bacterium
CATTGTCATAATCGTATCGAGCGGACGACCTGCGCCGTCAATCAACATGCCGAAGACGCTGGAAACGCCCAAACAAATTGCAATCGGCGTGCCGACCAGAAGGAAGATCGCAAAGCTCAAGAAAATTACGGGACCAATCATTTTGCGTCACCCTCCTCGCCTTTTACCGTGTCAATCAGCATGAATAAAAATTCAACCGTGATGAAAAATGCTCCTATCGGGACGAACGAACCGAAAATCCATTCGGGCCATTGCATACCCGCCGTAACTTGTCCGTGGAAAATTTGACTTTGCACCATGCTTATTCCGTACCAGAACAGCGCGGCGGAAAAAAATGTTGCGAGCGTGTAACTCATTGTCTGAATTGACCGCTTAAGTCCTGCGGGGAAAAGGTCAAGTATTGCAGTAAAGCCCAAGTGAGCTTTTCTCCTTGCCGCCGCCGCCGAACCGATTAAGCTGAGCAAAACGAACAGATAAGTTGTAATTTCTTCGGAAAAGGAAAACGACGCGCTGAAGACGTAACGGGCGATGACGTTTGCAAAAGTTAAAGCCGTCATGACAATCAGGCAGATAGCGCAGATTATGTCTTCGATTTTTCCCAAAATATATCTCATGCCGATTGCCCCCTTACTTCATGCGGAAGGCCTTGCAAGCCTCGTCGCCGTATTTTTCCATGAGTTCTTTGCGAACGCCTTGTACTTTATCCTGGAAAGGTTTAAGTTGTTCGGGCGTCAACGTTACGACTTCCATGCCGCCCTGCTGGAATTTTACTTTAAGATTTTCTTCGTCGTTTTCTACAAGGTCGCGACCCCACTCGCAAGCCTCTTTAGCTTTTGCGCGGATAAGTTCTTGCGTTTTGGGTTCCAAGCTCTCGAAAATTTTTGTGTTGGCTACGAACAGATAATTTTCGTAAGTGTAATTCCAAACGGTCATGTATTGCTGAATTTCATTGACTTTGGCGGAATTGGTGACTGAGAAACCGTTTTCCTGTCCGTCGATTGTACCTTGCTGAATCGCGGTAAAAGCTTCCGACCAACTCATAGCAACGGGGTCAGCTCCGAATGCTCTCCAAAACTTAAAATAAACCTCGCCGCCGGGCACGCGGATTTTCAGACCGGCAACATCTTCGGGAACAATGACGGGGTGTTTGCCGTTGGTAATCTGTCTGAATCCGTTGTGCGCGGATGCGAGGAAAGTCATGCCTTGTTGAGCGAGAATTTTTTTATAGTATTCGCCGCCCGTCGTGTCGATAATTTCACGAGCCTCTTGATAGTTGTTAAAAGTCCAAGGAATCGTGGCAATCAAAAGATGTTCGTCCATAACCGCCATGACGCCCGCCGCGTACGCCGCCAAGTCAACTGCGCCGTCGGCAATCATTTCGATACCTTTTGAGGCGTTGCCGCCCGCAAGCTGGTCATTCGGGAAAACGTCGACTGTGATATTTCCGCCGCTCTCCTGCGAAACAAGCTCGGCAAATTTCATGGCGACTTTGGTATCCGTCGCAATGTTCGTGCCGTTGACGCTCATGACCAATTTAATTTTCTGATAGTCGCCCTCTTTGCGCGGACCTTCGGCAGCTTGTTCACCGCAACCGGTAAACGCGAGCAAACTACAGACGAGCAGCACCGACATCAGAATTTTTTTCCACATCGGCATTTTCAATTTGCTCCCCCCTTTTAAAAAACCCTCTGCACTCTTACTTAACCAACATAGGACGTTGACTAAGTTTTGCGTATAATAACATTGACAAAGTTAATCTGTCAACAGCTTGCAAGAATTTTTTTTTATGCTCAATCAAGAAGATAATCTTCATAGACGTGGCGCAGTTCTTTCAAGTTTTCGACGTTCAAATTTTCATGAAGAGTCCATGCCTCGGAATTAATTTCCATTGTCTCGCGGTCGTAAGTCGCGTAATTTTTCCAAGTCGGGATAAGAAAATTGTTCAGGTTGCCGGTCGTCGCGAAGGACACCCACGCCGCTTGAACTTGCTTGACCAATTTTGCGGACGGATTCGGCTCCAAGTATATGTCGGGATTGCCGAAGACGAACGACAAATCCGGCGAGTGACACGAGCCGAAATCTTCGACGGGCGACTTTTGACTGAACAAATAAAAATACACGTCGTCGAACGCCGATTGATATTCCGCCATAAGCTCCTGACCGACACGCCAGTCAAGTTGATTGGCAAACTCAAAATAGCGTTCAGACTCGGCAAGCTTCGTGTAATTTTTCTGCCACGTTTGATAAAGTTCCCGTTCTTCCAAAAATTCACCTTCGTAGAGGACGGGCGTAAGTCTCGCGTGAAAATCCGACATCTGCTCAAAAATATTCTTGCCATAGAACAACGCCCAATAACGATATTCCTCTGCCATCGTGCCCGTCAAAACTTTAATGCCCTGCGCCGCACCGTCCTTGAGTGCTCTCAACGGGTGCAACGGCAAAAATTTTCCGTCGCACGTCGGAAGGTAATCTACTTCCGTCGAAAACATACGCGCCTTGCAAAGTTTTTCATACGTCGCGATTAATTTTAAGGCGGGAGTTTTCATAAGCTCTTGCATATTTTTATAGCCGCCCAGTTCCATGAATTCTTCGGTAAGTTTTGCTGAGGCTTCGGGCTTGTGATAGAAAGCCGGATGACCCGATTGCGCGATTGCTTTTTGAAATAAATTTTTCGCGGCGGGCGTAACCATTAATAACGTTGTGGAGATTGCTCCCGCGCTCTCGCCGAAAATTGTCACGTTGTCGGGGTCTCCGCCGAATTCGGAAATATTTTCCTTAACCCACTCCAAAGCCGCAACTTGGTCTTTAATGCCGAGATAGCCTGTGTCCTCGAAATAAGAATCAATCGCCGCGAAATTCATAAAGCCGAAAACATTCAAGCGATAATTAATCGTGACGAGAACAACATCGTGACTTGCCGCAAGATTTGAGCCGTTATAAAGCGGGTCGCTTGTGCCGCCTTCGATGAAACCGCCGCCATGAATGAAAACCATCACCGGCTGATTTTTTTCGGAATTGCGCGTCCAAATGTTGAGCGTCAAACAATCCTCGCTTTGCTTGGACAGCAGGTCGGAACTTTCGTATTGGTCTTGCATGGGCGCGGCTCCGAATTTTTTTGCGTTGAATTCTTTATCACTCGGCTCCAATTTTTCGGGCGCGTGCCAACGAAGATTTCCGACGGGCGGTTTGGCGTAGGGAATGCCCAACCACGTTTGAACTCCGTTTTTGTCGACAAAGCCGTTGTAAATTCCGTAGCGAGTTTTTATCCTGCAATTTTTTTCAGCGGCGGCAACCTCATTGCCAAAAAAATTCATCGTCGCAAAAGTAAACATTGCCGTTGTACTTCCTTTTATAAAATTTCTGCGTGAAATTTTTTTAAACATAAATCAGCCTTCCCTCTCCGAAATCCTCCGATAAATTTTAAATTAAAGTCGCTTGAAAGTCTATGTGCAGTTGAAAACTTCAAAGGCTTATGATAAACTTCGCTAAAACTTTGTCGCTTTAATCGGAGGACAAAATGCCCGAATGGCTCAAAAATATTTTGCAACGCGAGTTAGATGAGATTAAGCAAAATAAAGTTCGCGTGATTTTTGTCGGCGTATGTTTTATAGTCGTACTGATTTTGTGGTTGACTGACGGCAGCTCCGACGACGAAGAAATTATTTTGAACGAACCGACCACACCTGTCGAAACTCCGCCCGCGACAAAAGATTTGCCCGTTAAAATTTTGCCCGTCGAAAAATCTTCAGACGGTGTTACGTTAGTCTTGGGAGCAAATGCCGACGAATTATTTATCGGCGACCCGTTTGCGGTAAAAGAAAAACCTAAACCGCCGCCTAAAGTCGCAACGCCGCCCGTTCCTCCGATTGTAATTCAACCGCCGCCGACTCAGCCTCCCGTTCAGCCCAAGCCGCAACCGCAAGAAAAAATTATTTTGACCGGCACAGCTATCAGTGGCGATAAAAAAATTGCAATGTTCCTGCGTGAAAAGGAAACTTTATTTTTGTCAATCGGCGATGAAATCGGCGGCAAAAAAATTTCGGACATAAATCCCGACTTCGTAATCTTAGAGGACGATGTGCGCGTTTTTATTCAAAAGGAGCTGAGGTGATTGTTTAAAAAATTTCTGTCGCTCCTTGCCTTAGCAATTTTTTTTATGCCCGCGCAGATTCATGCCGCGCCAATGACTTTGAGCGTGCACGACGCCGATTTACGCGCAACGATAATGCTCGTGGCAAAAACCGGCGGTCTTAATGTTTCCGTCGACGATTCCGTTAAAGGAACAATTTCGATTTCTATTGATAACGTTGAGCCGATTAAGATTTTGGAAATTATTTCGCGGACAAAAAGTCTCCAATTCTTGCAGGAGGCGGGCGTTTATATAATGACGGCTTCAAGCGTCGAAGTCATGCAAAGTTACGTTTTCCCGATTCACTACGGCGACGCCGAAACTTTGCGCGACGCGGTGATTATGTCCCTTGACGCCGACACAGAACGTCTCCCGAACGCGACGACCCGAATTAGAAATTCCGACGGCTCCTACACCTATCGCTACACTTATCGCGACGACGACGGCGATTACCGCTCGAACGATTTTAAAAATATCACGCGCAAGGACAGAGTTTTTATCAATCCCGAAGTCAATGCGCTTGTCTTGTACGGGACGCCCGCCGAATATGAACGCGTTAAAAATCTTTTGGCGACTCTCGACGTTGAACTTAAGCAAGTTTCCGTTGAGGCAAAAATTTTGGCGATAACCAAAGAGGAAACTAAAAATCTCGGCGTCGAGTGGACTTGGTCGACGCTCCCGCAATATCCCGAACGTAGCGGCAATGCAATAATTCGCAATGAATCATATGGGGAAGAATATGGTTATGGTATCATAAAATTTGGTCGAACTTATACAGGTAATCCCTATGAATTTTATTACGGCGCGAAGATTAACGCGCTAATCACGAACGGCAAGGCGAAAATTTTATCCCGCCCGAATGTCACGACGATTCAAGGGCGCGAGGCTGTGATTAACGTCGGAAGTTCGGTGCCCGTGCCGAAAATTTCTTCAACCAACACCGCCACCACAACTGAAATTGAATATCGCGACGCAGGAATTATTTTAAGATACACGCCGCGAATCAACAGCGACGGCACGATTACCGCGAAAATTCACACGGAGGTTAGCACGCCGCAATATGTTGCCGATATGGGAGCTTATCGATTTAACACGCGTTCGGCTGATACGACGGTCACAGTGCGCGACGGCGAACCGATGATTATCGGCGGGCTTATCGGCGCGGAAGAAGAAAAATCCGTCAGCAAAATTCCTTTCTTGGGTGACTTGCCGATTTTGGGCGCGTTGTTTAGGAATCATCGCAAAAGCAAATCTGAATCCGAATTGATAATTTTTTTGACGGCGCATGTTTTGGGTGGCAACTCAAATGAAATTTTATCCGTTAAACCTTGACATAAAAAATAAAAATTGCGTCGTGATTGGCGGCGGAAAAGTTGCGTTCAGAAAAATTCGCGACTTGTTGGAGGCGGGCGCAACAGTCAAAGTCACAGCTCCCGAAATCTGCGCGGACGTCGAAGAACTTTTCCAACGCGGAGAAATTTCTTGGACGCGAGAAAAATTTTCGGAAGAATTACTCGGCGACGAAATAATTTTAATCGCGGCGACGGACAATCCCGAAGTCAATCGACAAGCTGCAGCGGCGGCACGAGCTAAAAAAATTCTCGTCAACGTCGTTGAAGGTGCGGACGGCAATTTTAATGTCCCGTCAAAAATTCGGCGCGGCGAACTTTTGCTTACAATCTCGACGGGCACAAATTCTCCTGCGTTCTCAAAATTTGTTCGGGAAATGTTGGAGTCAGAACTTGGAGAAAATTTTGGCGCGGGACTCGAAATAATTTCTGCGCGGCGTCGGGAAGTCAAAAAACTTTTACCCGATTCAAAGGCACGAAAAATTTTTTGGCAGAAAATCTTTACGCAAGATACGTGGGAACTTTTAAAGGACGGACAACTTGAAACATTAAAAAAACTTCTTGAAGGTGCAGTAAATTTGTTAAGGCAATAAAAATTATAAAGCTAGCAATGCGCAGCGTTGCGTACGAACGCGGCTACTTGGCTGAAAATTTTTTCAATGTTGAATCGCGACCGCTGGGTCAAGCTTCAAGCTTGCGCTTTTAAAGCGGGGTGGAGGATAAAATTAATTATGCACTTAAAAGTTTTGGGACTAAACCACAGGACGGCTCCTATTGAAATCCGCGAAAAATTTTCCGTAAGCAAGGAGGCAATAAGGCGCGGACTTGAAAATCTCGACGGCTACGACGGCTTGAGCGAGGCGGTTATTTTGTCGACGTGCAATCGCAGTGAAATTTACGCGGTCACCGCCGAAGGTTGCGAGGAGAGCGTTTATCAATTTCTGAACGATTTAATCGGCGGCGTTGTCGACAAAAATTTTCTTTACGAATTCGACGACGAAACTTGCACGGAACATCTTTTTGAAGTCGCGGCGGGTTTGGATTCGTTGATTTTGGGCGAAGGGCAAATTTTATCGCAGGTCAAAGAGGCTTACTCCGTCGCAAAATCTGCGGCTGCGACGAGCACAATTTTAAACACGCTTTTTCATCGTGCGATAGCGGCGGGCAAACGCGTCCGCACCGAAACCAAAATCGCTTATAATTCGGTCTCGGTATCTTCGGCGGCGGTTGCCTTGGCGGAAAAAAATTTGGGCGGATTCACGGATAAAAGCGCGTTAATTTTCGGCGCGGGCAAAATGGCTCAGCTCACGGCACAACATCTTTTGTCGCACGGCTTGAAAAAAATTTTCGTGGCGAATCATCATTTGGAGCGTGCGGAAGATATGGCGGCGAAAATCGGCGGCCAGGCGGTCGCGTGGGAAGATGCCTTCACGAGCGCGGCTCACGTCGACATAATCATAACTTCGACCGGCGCGCCGCACTACGTCGTTAAGCCGTGGCAAACTCAACAGCTCATGACGCGCAGGGAAGGTCGCGGAATTTTTTTTATCGATATAGCCGTCCCCCGCGACGTCGACCCCGAAGTCGGCAAGATTAAAGGCGTCACGCTTTACAACATTGATGACTTGGAATCGGTTGTGGAAAAAAATTTGCAGGCAAGACAGCGCGAGGCTCAACTTGCAAAAAAAATAGTCGCCGAAGACGCAGCGGCACTCATGGAACGATTTAAATATTTAAAATTCCAACCGCTCATGGCGAACTTGTCGGAGCGGGCGGAGCAAATTCGTGCTCGCGAACTGCGAAAATTTTCAAGCAAACTCCCCGACCTCACGAGCGACGAACAAAAAATTTTAGAACAAATGACGCGCCGAATTGTCCGAAAACTTTTGCGTATGCCGATGATGAAATTAAATGCCTCGGCGGGCACCGACGCCGAAAATTTTTATACTCAAGCCGTCAAAGCACTTTTCACGGACGAGGTGAACTTATTTGCGCAAAATTAGAATCGGAACGCGGGCAAGTCGTCTGGCATTGTGGCAAGCCGAATTTGTCGCGGCAGAGCTAAAAAAATTTTTCCCCGAACTTGAAATTGAAATCGTCAAAGTGCGCACGACGGGCGATAAAATTTTAGACGCGCCGCTTGCAAAAATCGGCGGCAAAGGATTATTCACCAAGGAATTGGAATCGCAAATGATTCAAGGCGCGATTGATTTGGCGGTTCACAGCTTAAAGGACGTGCCGACCGAATTGCCCGCAGGATTTAAAATCGCGGCGATAACTCGGCGGGCGCAACCTTTCGACGCCTTTGTAAGCAATAAATTTTCTTCGTTCGACGCACTGCCGAAAAATTCTGTCGTGGGAACTTCAAGCTTGCGGCGGGCGGCTCAAATTTTATCGTTGCGCCCCGACTTGCAAATAAAAAATCTGCGCGGCAACGTCGAAACTCGGCTGAAGAAATTGGACGCGGGAGAATTCGACGCGATAATTTTGGCGGCGGCAGGTTTGGACAGATTAGGTTACTCGTCGCGAATCAACGAACTTTTAACGGAAATAATTCCGGCGGCTGGTCAAGGCGCATTGGCAATCGAAACCCGCGCAGATGATGAAAAAATTTTCTCCTTGGTGCAAGTGCTCAACGACGAAGAAACTTGCGCGGCTGTTAAAGTCGAACGGGAATTTTTGACGGAAGTCGGCGGCAGTTGTCAAATTCCCGTCGGAGTTTTCGCGACGATTGACGGCGGTCAAATTAAAGTTCGTGCGCTCATTGCCTCAATCGACGGTCAGAAAATCGTCAAGACTTCGGAAATTGCAACGCTTGAAAAAATTGACGGACTTGGAAAAAAAATCGCCGCCAAACTTTTGGACAGCGGCGGCAGAGAAATTTTGAACGAACTGATTTTAAAAGGAGCTGATTAAAATGATGGCGTATAGCGAATCTGAATTGGCAAAAATTTCGATGGAAGATTTTTGGAAATACGCTATCTTCGACGAGTGGGGAATAATTATCGGCGTCAAAGAGGATGCGCCTGCCGAATTCAAAGAAGCGTATGAGCACGATAAAAAAATTGAGGAAGAAGCATGGGCAAAAGGAATAGATTAATGATTTACAGCGACGATTAATGCAAAACAAATCCCCGACGAATGCGGCGTTTTTTTATTTAAAAAGATTTTTATTTTTGCTGATGAGTTCTCCGATTAACATTTTGCCGCGAATGTCGGGATGAATGCCGTCGACTGAAAAGCCGTAATCCATTGCGCCTTGCGTGTCGTAAAAATATGGCTCAATGTCAATAAAAAATTCTTGCCGCTTAATGTACTCGTTTATCTGCTGAAGTTTCGCGTACCAATTCGGGTCGCTCGGCGTGTGAAAGGCGTTCTGAAGATTGGCGGGATAAACGCTCCGCTCGTCGTTTTCGACTGCGTAAGTTAAATGCAAAAGATATATTACACGTTCAAAATTTCTTCAAGGTTTATGCTTTTCGCCCCAAGCACACAGACCGTCGAGCAACGGAATTAAAGATTTCCCGCGCTCGGTCAAAGAGTACTCCACTTTCAGCGGAATTTGGTCGTACTCTTTTCTTTTTATCAAATTATCCGCCTCAAGTTCTTTTAACGTGCTGTCAGATTGTCAAAGATACATTACAAAAAATCAGAAAGGACTTGAAGAAGGGATTTAAAGTCCAAAGAGCACATCGGCGGTAAAGTTATTCCAAATCACCAGCCTAAGCTTAAAGTCTTCAAAAAACGAAAAATTGCCGATTGACTTGATATCTAAAAACTTCTTGCCTAAAAATTTTTTTTTGTGCTATTCTGTCTATCGTAAGCTCCTTTGCTCTGTGCTAATTCAATCATAACATAAAGGAGCTTTTTTCATATCTATTTTTGTGTCATTTCTATTGTAATCCTATATGAAGCATTTTTGCTGCTGTGCAACGTTGCATTCCAATCAGTAAAAAAATATTTGTCGATTGATTGTTGGAATAGTATAATGCGGGAAATTTAGCTGTCAGGTGTCAGCTGTCAGTTGTCAGGAAAAGTTATTCTGAAAGCCGGAAGCTGAAAGCTGAAAGCTCCCAACGGAGGTTTTTTAATTGGACATCGTGCCCATATTGCTTAATACGTTCCTCGTCTTTTTTCTGATTGCCATGAACGGCTTTTTCGTCGCGGCAGAATTTTGTTGCGTGAAAATGCGTCCGTCGCGATTGGAAACTTTAATTCAAGAGGGCAACACGCGGGCTAAGTATGCAAAAAAATTAATCGACGAACTTGACGAAGCATTATCCGTTACACAGCTCGGAATAACTTTGGCGTCGTTGGGCTTGGGCTGGGTCGGCGAACCGTTCGTAGCAAAATTAATCGCGCCCGCAATTCACGCCCTGGGAATCGGCGAAACTTTGGGGCATACAATTTCATTTGCGCTGGCTTTTTCGCTGATAACTTCAATGCACATAATTTTGGGCGAGTTGACGCCGAAATCAATGGCAATCGCCGCGAGTGAAAAAATTTTGCTCAACATCGCCTTGCCCATGATAATTTTTTGGAAAGTCATGTACCCGTTCGTCTGGCTGCTCAACAAGACCGCAAGCTTTGTAAGTCATCATTTGGGCTTGAGTATTTCGGAAGGCGAAGTCGCGCACAATCCCGAAGAAATTCGACTGCTCATGAAGGAAAGTCGCAAGCAAGGACTCGTTGACGATACCGAGGTTGATTTTGTCGATAATGTCTTTGACTTCACCGAGCGCAATGTCCGAGAAATTATGGTGCCGCGTCTCGATATGGTTTGTCTTTATCTGAACAAGAGCTACGAAGAAAATCTCGCGACGATTTTGGAAGAGGAAATGACGCGCTATCCGATTTGCGACGAGGATAAAGATCATATCATCGGCTTCTTGCACATAAAAGATTTGACCAAAGTTTTGATTCAAGGCAAGCGCAAACCGAGTTTAAAAAAATTGGCGCGAAAAGTTTTCTTCGTGCCGGAAAGTATGGACGTAAGTGTTTTGCTTGAGACCATGCAAAAAAATCGTTCGCAGCTGGCGATAGTCGTCGACGAATACGGCGGAACTGCCGGCATGGTCACGATTGAAGATATTATCGAAGAGATTGTCGGCGAGATTCAAGACGAATTCGACGAGGAACGACCCGATTCCGAAAAGCGCGACGACAATCTTTATTCGATTGATGCCAAGATGTTGCTTGAGGAGTTGGAAGACGAATTCGAGATTAAAATTGAGGACGAGAACGTTGACACGGTCGGCGGCTGGCTCAATGACAAATTGGGCGGCGAGCCGAAGGTCGGGCAGTCTGCTTCTTGTGAGGGAAATATTTTTTACGTTGAGGAAGTCGAAGGCTTGAGAATTACCCGCATTTTGATTCGCCTTGCTGCTCCGAAAAAATTTTCCGACGATTAATGTTATTAAGGAGAAATGTTTTCATGAATGAAAAGGATTACTTTAATTTTAACTTGCTCGGCATGTACGATAAGCGCATGAAAAAAGCAGTGAAGAAAGCCAAAAAACGCGGAACAATTTCGTCGGCAGAAGCACAAGAATTAAGTCAAATGAACTTCGCAGACATAGCATCTGTAATGGCACTTATGCTTGGCGAAACAGATATGGCGCGAGACTTTCAAAAATTCGGAACGGTAAAAGTTCCGGAAGAACAGCTTGACGAATTAAAACGAAAACAGGAAGAGCAAAAAAAATCCGATAAGTAATTATTTTTTTTCCGGTCTGCCCTTAGTGATGTTTTTGGCAATGTCGATAAAAAGTTGACCGTCAAGATGGTCGATTTCGTGCTGAATGCAACGGGCAAGCAAACCTTCCGCTTCCAAAGTTTTTTTCTTGCCGAAACGACTTGTGTACTCGACGTGAATTTTTTCTGCGCGCTCCACGTCGCCGAAAAGGTCGGGGCAAGAAAGACAACCTTCATTGTCGACAACCGAACCTTCGCGGAAAGTTATGACGGGATTAATCAAGTCGTAGCGATTATTCCGATCTTTCCTGTCCACGTCGACGACACAAACGCGAATTGATTTGCCGATTTGCGGCGCGGCAATTCCGATGCCTTCGCTTGCGTACATTGTTTCAGCCATATCGTCCAAAAGTTTTCTCAAGCGTTTGTCGATTTTTTCGACCGGTTTACTGATTTCTTTCAAGACGGGGTCGCCCGCCGTTTTTATTTCAAGCAATGCCATAGATAAGCCTCCGGTTTAGGATTTAGGATTTAGGAATTAGGATTTAGGAGTTAGGATTTAGGGTTTTGAATTTTTAATTCCTACTTCCTAATTGCCTTTTCGACGTCGCGCAGATTTTTTCCTATCAAATTTTGGAGGGCAACATGAACAAAAAAATAATCGTGGCGGGTATCGGACCCGGCAGTGAAGATTTTATTTCGCCCGCCGCGCTCAAAAAAATTCGCTCGGCTGAATTTTTGGTCGGCGGAAGACGCGCACTCAATCAATTTGCTTCGGCTAATCAAACAATCTTTCCAATAACTCGCGACTTGGACGCGGCGATTAATTTCATCAGAGAAAAAATTTTGCTCGGCAAAGTCGTCGTAATGGTAAGCGGCGACCCCGGCTACTATTCCATGCTCGACTTGCTGAGAAAAAATTTTCCGCCGTCGTCAATCGAAGTCATTCCGTCAATCAGTGCAATGCAACTTGCTTTTGCAAAAATTTCTTTGCCTTGGCAAGAAGCGACGCTTCTAAGTTTTCACGGGCGACAACCTGCGCGCGAAGCATTAAAATATTCGGAAGGAAAAATCTTGGGCTTATTGACGGACGCCGAATTTAATTCCGCAACTGTCTCAAAAATTTTGCTCGAATGCGGCTGGGATAAAAAATCCTCCGTCACTGTCTGTGAAAAACTTTCCTATCCCGATGAAAAAATTTCTGTGACAACACTCGCCGACGCCGCCAAAGCCGAACCCGTCAAACATTGTATCTTAATTGTTCGCCGGTCAATTCAAAGTTAATAATCGCACCACAACCGCAAATTTAAACGCTTCGCACCTGCCAAGAAGGGACTCCTTCCGACAACTTTTAAGAAATTTTTAACACTTAATACTTGACAAAAATCCTTTCGTAGGTTATTCTGCGCGCGACGGTCAAGCGTTTGGTGGACGCAGATTCGTCGTAGTAAAGGGGGGTCTTCGCCATGAGTTGGGGAACGAAAGGCGGACGATCTGAATCTGTGGCGTTTGGACTTGTCTAATCGTGTGTAGGGTTTACGAGTTCAACGCTGTTTTGGTTTTTTTGGGATTGTTCCAAAAAGGGGTTCGCAACAGTTAAAAGAAACTTAAGACAAAATGCAGGAGCTTCCACGAACACGGAAACCTGCATGTGTACCCGTTCGTTAGCGGGGAATTCAAGCCTGTGGAGCGTCGAAAAAACGTCAGTAGCTTCGGCAAAAGCGGACGCGCTGAAGCAGGAATGAGACAGAAAAGCAATTAGGAATTAGGAATTAGGAAGTAGGAATTAGAAATGAAAAACTTTTCCCGATTCCCTTGTCCCTAATCACTTTTTACAAGTTCTCAGTAACGGCAATTTGTTTCCGGCTTGCTTTTCACAGCGAGCAATTCAAAAATCTTTTTTCAGTGAGCCGTAACTCAAAAGAGGCACGGCACAAGAAGGGAGTACTTTTTACATGAATGATTTTTTCAACGTCCTCGACGATTTCGAGCTTGAGGATTTTGTTTTGGCAGACGATTCTTCATCCACCAGTTCAAGCATTGTTTCCATGGATGTTGCAAGCGACGCAACGCCCGATCCCGGTCCTGCAGAAATCGATCCGGAAGATGCCGAATACAGCGATGAATTAGTCGATAACGTCAAGGGCGATAAGGCTGAGGTTACAGAAAACGGACAGTATGTCTGGAGAAACGGCACAAATCCGTTCGCTAATACTACCGGTAAAGGCGTGTACTTTGCCGGAACGGGCATTGAAAAGACCGACGGCGGCGGCGAAGGCGACAACTTCACTTACACCGAAATCGGCATAAGTGATATTAAAGGTATTTCGCTTACTCAAAAGATTCTTTCGACTGCTAAGGCTATCTTCGAAAGAGGAACCGGAAGTGGCTTCCAGTTCTCCGGCAGCGCGGGTCTTTCTCTTAAATTGAATAACGGCTATGTCCAAGGCGGCAGCTTCGCCAGCGGCAATGCTCAATTCTCGCTCGGCAGCTATACCGGCAATGCGGCAACTTACACCAACGGCAACGACATAGTCGTTACGATTCAAGGCTTTGAAGATCCTGCAGACGACACCGATTTAATTGAGTGGACCGGCGACGAAACCAGCTTCGACGGAATCACAACAACTCAAGACGAGGGCGCGTCCGTTACTGTAACGAACGATTACAACTTCGAAATCGACGGTCACGAAGTCAAGATTAAGAACGTCGCAGCAGGTTCTGTTGTATTTACCTACAACGAAGACGGCGGCATTGATCTCGACCTCAGCGGTCTCACTGCAGCTGCCAACGAAGTTATCAATGTTGTTTCCGCAGCAGATGCCGATAACCTCATTCCTCCGACTGATCCCGATGACGGCGTTGGCGTAAAAGCTAATGCAGAGATTAAGATCGGCAACAGCACGTTCACTTACACCAACCACGGCGATGCTCACTTCACGCTCAACGACAACGGCTCGGTTGAAGGCTTTGTTTTGGCAACCGTAAACGATGCAATCACAGTAACCAAGAGCCAAAATATTGCTGTCTATGACGAAGAAGATACCGATAACGCAATCATCGACGTCAACAGCGGCAACAATTACACAATCACCAAGCTTGCAAACAACTACAGGCTCACGATTACCGAATCGGCAGATGTCGTAATCGGCGACACCGAAATGAACTTCAACATCAGCAAGGCAACCAAAGCTGCTCTCGCTACCACCCCGATTACCGTTATCTTCGACGAAGACGGCACAATCGAAAGTGTTGACGGTCTCTACAGACTTACAAGCACGAGCGACGCCTTGACTGTTACCGGTGCGGATGTAACGAGCGAAGAAGACGGACTGCCTGTTCGTACAAGCGGCGGCGTCCTTAACTACATCTCCGTTTCCAACGGCGACTTCACCCTCACGGGCGGCGTAGCAGGTGAACAACAAATCGCAGTTGCTTCGGGTAAAACTGTCTATGGAGTTTATGACAATGCTCGCCTTGTCACCACTGAAGGCGCAGGCACAATCGTCGACGGCGTCAACAACATTACCTATACTCACGACGGCGGCTACTTCAATGCAGACGAAGCCGATGGCATTCTCAACTTTGTCTTCACCAATGCAGGCGATTCTGTAACGTTGCCCAAGAACGGCGAAGGAATTGACCTCTTCTACCTCGATGAAACCACTGCTCACAAGCTTCCGCTTCCTGCTATTGCTCAGCAAGACGGCTTCAAGGTCACTCTTACCGATGTCAGCACTCCGACCGATCCGCAATTCACAATCAGCAACATCGAAGAAGGCGCAACCATTCCTGCAATCGAACCTTTGAGGAATCCGATTATCGCGGATGCAGATGACACCATTACTTTCAATCTCGAAGGTAACGTTACGGGTCTCGGCGGTCTGGAAGGTTCTGTCGTTCTCCGTGACATGGAAGGCGCCTACACCATTGACATCAACGGTGACACACTTACTTACAACACCTCAGGCGACATTACGGTTACGGGCGACACCAGCACCGGTCTTGCACAAGTCAGCGGTCTCGTCGACGGCGATGCAGTCAGCAGCTCCGACGACAACACGGTATTTGTCTTCGCAACCGACGGCGATGATACATTCACTGTCAATGACAAAGTCTACACTATCACAGGCGACACCAACGGCGTTTCAATCACTGCAGGCGGCGTAGTCACGGGTCTTGACGAAGATGCTCACCTCCAGGTCAGCGCAGGTCCGGTCACTGTCAACGGCGTAACATACTCTGCAGATGATGTTGCAACAGCCAACCTCACCGGCGAATCAATTATCAGCTACAAGACCAAAGCAGGCGACGACAGCTCCTTCATCGAAGATTACAATTATCCGTTGTTCCACTCCTCAACTAAAGCCGATGAAATAATGTACGCTAACAACTGGCTGAATCTCGACTATGTAAACGGAAAAGAATTCACTACCGAAAATACCTTCTATGAATCTACTGTTACAAACGTCAGCGAACTGAATCGTGCCTCCGACACAACTCCGGCTCTGGTAGTCTTCGACACCAAAGGCACTGTCAGCGGCGCACTCAGCACCACCGCAGGCAAGAGCGTTGCTTGGATCACCGACACAGCTGAAGGCGAAAAGAACATTGTCCTCGGCAACCACGGCGACGCAGTCATCATGCAAGGTGACGACGAATACGGTTCAGTCCACATCACTGTTGGCGGCGGTCACGATACAATCTTCGTCGGCGGCTATCCGGGCACTGATAAGGTTGTCCACCAGGCCAACATGAAGACTTACATCGACATGGGCGGCGCGTCCGACGGCAGCGTTGACAAGATTCACACCTACGCAGCAGCAAATGCCAACATCGTCCTCGAGAACTACGACGAGACGGCTATCTCCGGTGTTGTTCTCCACGATCCTGAAATTCCGTACGCTGATAACATCGTCGATGCAATCCAAGACAATCTGTTAGTCTTCGAAGACGGCGGAATCACTGCAATTGACCGCGACGAGTTCGATAAGAACCAGTCCCTCAAAGAAGGTACCGACCGCAAGACCAGAATCACTGTTGACAACATCAACGACGCTCACCAGAACATGATTCGCTTGTTCGGCTACAAAGACAGCAAAGACACCTACGGCGACGACTATGGTCAGTTGGTCGGCTTCACCGATAACGCAGGCGGCGTTCTCGACGCAAGCGATCTTGCTGAAGACCTCATCCTTGTCGGCAATAAAGACGGCAACAAGGCTGCAGGCTCCTACCTCAAGACCGGTGCAGGCGACGATACTGTCTTCGCAGGTGCTCAAGACACAATCGACACCGGCGACGGCGTAGACCTCATCATCATGGACGACGATACGGGTCGTGAAGGTGCAACGATTGTTGTCGGAGCAGGCGCAGGCGACGCTGTCATGAACCTGCAGAGCGGCTTCAACGGCGATGTCTTCGATGTTACCTCGTACGACGGCAAGTTGGATTACACGTTCGAAGACGGCGTCCTCGCCATCATTGACAAGTCCAGCAAGTCCTCGTTGGTTGCGGATACCACCGTTACCGGAGACTTTGTCGAACAGACCTTCATCAACGGCAGCGATACCCTCTATGCAGCTGTTGCCAAAGAAGAAGGCATAATTTCCGTCACCGACGACAACGACATCGTTCCCAACTACTATCTCGCTAAAGACGGCGGCATTGACTTCAGCGCTTACAGCGGCAATGTCGGACTCGACGTAGACGGTCTTGACGGCGATTGGACCGGCGACAACTATGTCGGCAGCTCGAATGTAACTCTTGGCAGTGCTGTCAGCAGCCTCATCGGCGGCAAGGGCGACACTATCTTCAAGGGCGGCGCAGCTGACGAAGTTCTTATCGCAGGTACCGGCGAAGGCTCGCTCTACGGCGGCGGCGGCAAGAACCTCTTGGTAGGCAACATCACCGAAGACAAGTTCGGCTCCACCGAATTCTTCAACATCGGTATCCACAACGGCGCACAGAACACCATCACCGGATTCGAATTCATTGCAGACGGCGGCACCAACCAAGCTACCTTCGACGCATTGAACCTCGGCTTGAGCGACAACAATGATGTCACCGCCATCGAAACCAATGCAGACGGCTCCGTCAGCGTTGCAATCAAGGGCGTTGAGAGTGGCGCAACCGAGACAGTCACAATCGTAGACGCGGCAGGCAAAGAATTCCTCATCGACCGCGGCACGCAGACCGAAACTGTTGCTCAGATTGCTGCAACGGAAGTCACCGTCAACAACTCCTATGTTGACTTCTACTGCGCAACCGACGATGCCAACGGCGCAACTGTCAAAGTCGGCAACATCGCTTCGACCGAGATTTGGCTCGATGCTCCGGATTACGGCAACGGCGTAGACTACAGCAACAGCAGATTCACGGTCGTCGACGCACGCGGCTCCAACGCGGAAGTCCTGATTGCAGGTAACGATATTGCCAACACAATCTACGGCGGCGCAGGCAATGCAAGCATGTGGGGCGGCTCCGGCATCGTCAACGACGTGATGTACGGCGGCACCGGTCACAACGAGTTCTACTTCGAAGCATACAACGGCAACGATACTATCATGAGCGCGAATGACGGCGACGTTATCCAGCTCGGCGTAACGCTTGACCAGATTAACTTCGACGGCACGAACATCACCGCGACCGGCATCGACATCAAACTCAACGACGGCAGCTCGCTCACAGTCAACAGCACTGCTGAAGTCAACATTGTCCTCGACGACGGCACGACTGCAAAAGTCAACCGCCAGACCGGTCAATTTGAATAAGAACAGACAAATCACAATCTATTTTAGCGATTAGCAAGCAGTTGTTGGCGGTTATGGTTGTAAACACTAACCGCTAACCGCTAATCACTAAAAAGCACCTCGGCAAAAATTGTCGGGGTGTTTTTTTATTGGAAATTGGAAACGATTCATTGTTGATAACTGCTTTTCGGCTGCAATGATAAAAAATCTTTTGAGGAGTTTATCAAGAATTTTTGTAGTCTGCCGACGTAAAAAAAACTCCTCCTCAATCAAGAGGAGAAGTCAACTTGCAGACAAGTTCGTTTCAGAAAGTTTGGAATCGACGGAGCCTTTGAGTTTGTCAATCGGTATGTCCGAGGAAATCGCGGAGTTTGTCGCCCAAAAGATTGAACGTCGCAACCGTTATGAAAATCGCTGTGCCCGGTGCGAGAATCACCCACGGCGCAGTTTGCAACATCGACCGCCCGTTATTCATCATCGCGCCCCATTCGGCAGTCGGAGGCATTGCGCCGAGTCCCAAAAACGATAAGCCCGCCAATTCCATTATGATTGTCCCGATGTCCAGAGCCGCCGTCACGAGAACAGGTCCGGCAATGTTCGGCAAGACGTGTGCAAATAAAATTGCCGTCGAACTTGAGCCTGCCATTTTTGCCGCGTCGAGGTAAGGCATTGAACGAATCGACAAAACTAAGCCGCGCGAAATTCTTGCGTACTTCGGCCAACCGATTATCGCCAAAGCCGCCGCCGCATTCAATAAGCCGCCGCCCAAAGCTCCCGCCGCCGCGATTGCGAAAATCATTTGCGGAAATGCCAAGAACACGTCCGACAACCGCATTAAGAACGTATCGAGCCTTCCGCCCTTGTAGCCGCAAATTGCTCCGATTAAACTGCCGACGATTGAAATTGTTGCCAGCAATAACAGCGACGCGCACAAAGTCGTTTGAGAGCCGACGATAACGCGCGACAAAACATCTCGTCCGTAGCGGTCGGTGCCCAAAAGATTTTCCGAATTCGGCGGAGTCAATGCGCCTTCCAAATCTTGGACGTAAGGATCGTAAGGCGTCAAGAAATCCGCGAAGATTGCGATAAAAATTAAAAGTCCCGCCGCCGCGAGGTAAGGGGCTAATTTTTTCATGAGGTTTCACCGTAACGGACGCGCGGGTCAAGCCAATGATAAAGCAAATCCGCCGCGAGATTCATCACCACATAAATTATCGCCATCCACACGACGTAAGCTTGAATCAGCGGATAATCGCGCGTTAAAATTGCGTCGACTGCCATTTTCCCGACGCCGTCCCACATGAAAATTGTTTCGACAATCGCCGTGCCGCCGAGCAGCGAACCCATTGACAGCGCAAGCAACGTGATAATCATGATTAGCGTCGAGCGCAGGACGCTTTTAATTAAAATTGTCCACTCCGGAACGCCGCGACTTCTTGCGCCGATTACGTAAGGTTTGTCGAGTTCTTCCAAGACGACCGCGCGAATTTGTCTGGTGTACTTCGCGCCCATTGCGATTGTCAAAGTCAGCGCGGGCATTATCACGCTTTGACCGATTATCGGCAAGAGATTTAATTTCAGCGCGAGGAAGTAAATCAGCAAAAGTCCGACGAAAAAATTTGGCATGGAATTTCCGACAAAACTCAACGCGCGTATCAAATAATCGAGCGGGCGATTTTGATTGACGGCGGTAAGAATTCCGAGCGGCGTCGCAATAAAAATCGTCAGCAAAATTGACACGAGCATTAACTCAATCGTCGCGGGCAATTTTTCGGCGAAGGTTTCAAAAACCAATTTGCCGCTGATAAACGAAGTCCCCATATCGCCCGTCAAAACTCCGCCGAGCCAACGTCCGTACTGAATCAAAAACGGTTGGTCAAGTCCGAGTTCGGCGCGTTTGGCGGCTTTGATTTCTTCGGCGACCGTTCCCGCCTGTTCATAAATTATGTCGACGGCGTCGTCTCCCGCGAACTGCATCATGCCGAACGTCAGAAAAGTTATTCCAAATAAAATCGGCACGAGCTGGACGAGCCGCGCTAAAAAATATTTTTTCATGCTGCAAATTTTAAATCAGACGCGTAAAAAAAATAAGCCCCTTGCGGGGATTATATGAGTTAAAATTTTTTTAGCGATATTTTATCGGTCGATTATTTTTCTTCTTTTATGACATCGACGGTAGCTGCTTCCGGATTTTGTTTGATTTCATTATCCGAGCCGGCAGGTTCGCCCAAAAGTTTTTGATGTTCAGCCTCGCGATATTCCTCAAGCTTCTTGTCCTTCTGCAAAACTTCATCGTCTTTGGATTGGGCTTTTTCAATAGGGAACGTGATAATTTTCAAAGCTTTAATCGTCTTCCACGCGCCCGCCTCCAAAAGGGTGTAGTCGCGCAATTCGCTTTCATTAGCGCATTTATGCCACTTGCCCTCTTCGTCGCGAAAGTACATCTCAAATTCCAGTTGGAAATGTTTTTCGTCGGCGTACTTGATATGGAACTTGCCCGCGCTGTATTCGAGACCGCGCTCCTCGTATTTTCTAATCATATCGTCGAGACGCGGCGATACAACGTCAGAAATTTTTTCCAACGTCATGTCGGGGCGGAACAGGTCAACAAAGAATTTCTTAGCCGCCTCAAGCAAATCGGCGACCATTTCAATTTTATTTTCCAATGCCATTAAATTTCACCTCACTCAAATTGTAACCCGGAAATTTTTTTCGTAACGAGCGGTGACGTCTGATTCTTTTTCCGATAAATTTTTCGTCGCCCAAGTCGGGGCTTGCAATTCGTTTAAATCGCAGAAGGTGTTGTACTCGACCCATTTGCCGTCTTCTTTGTAATACATTCTGTGGATAACGCGCAAGGTATCGCCTTCGACAAAGGAGAAAAGTTTTGCCCCGTAATCGTCATGACTGATTTTTTTCAGCACGAACGGTATCATAATCGAAAATTTTTTCAAGCGCGTTTCAAAGTCATTCCAATTTTTTGCTCCATGCAGATACGACGACAATTTTTTAAGCGACGGAATTTCGTCCAAGCCGGCAATATGAAAATTTTTTTCGTAGCGAGCGGTGACATCAATAAATTCTGCCGATAAACTCTTCGTCGCCCAAGTCGGCGCGGCAGATTCATCAATCTCGCAAAAAACAGACCGCTCAATCCATTCGCCGTTTTCTTTGTAGTAGAGTTTGTAGATGACGCCGAGAGTGTTGCCTTCGACGAACGAAAAAATTTTCGCAACGTAATTTTCAACGCCTTGATCCTTCAGCGCGAACGGAACTTTATCCAGAAAATCTTTCAAGCGGATTTCAAATTCTTGCCAATTTTTCGCGCCGCGCAGATAAGCTGCCAATTCATTGAACGCGGGAACCTCTTCGCCGTCGGGAGATTTTTTCGGGCGAATCGGAGCAACACCTTTATTGACGCTGAATTTTTCTTTCAAGTCGTCGGCAGTCGGTTTTTCAATCGGGAACGTGACAACTTTTAAAGATTTGATAGTTTTCCACGCGCCCGCCTCCAAAAGATTTACGTCGCGTTTATCGCTCGTGTCGGCGCATTTATGCCATTTGCCCGCGTTGTCTTGAAAGTACATTTCAAATTCAAGTTGGAAGTGATTTTCGTCAGCGTATTTTATGCTGAACTTGCCCGCGCCGTATGTTAATCCGCGAGCCTCGTAATTTTTAATCAAGTCATCGAGTCGCGGCGAAACGATTTCGGAAATGTTTTCAATCGTCATATTCGGGCGAGACAAGTCGACAAAAAAATTTTTAAGGGATTCAGCCAAACTGATAACCATATCGGTTTTTTTTATCGGCAAGAAAGATCACCTCGCTCAAACAGTAAGCTCCAGTTCTTTTTCGTAGCGGTCGGTAACGTCTTTTTCTTTGGCGGTCAAACCTTCCTTAGCCCACGCGGGAACTTCGGATTCGTCAATTTCGCGGACGGTGGTTTTCTCAACCCATTTGCCGTTTTCTTTGTAGTAAAGTTTGTGGACGAGACGCATGACGTTGCCTTCGACGCTGGAGAAAAGTTTCGCCGCATAATCGACAATGCCGGTTTCTTTGAGTGCGCTTTGAAGTTTCGGTAAAAAATCTTTCAGCCAGCCTTCAATCTCTTCCCAGTTCGTCACGAGCAAATAGCCGCCGACCAGGGTTCCCAATCCAATTAAAAGCGGAATCATCTAATATCAACCTCCTATAAAAAATATGCACTTATTCTAAATGAAAACTCTTTTGCAAGCAAGTTTAATTTTCCAGAGGATCTTCGCCGTATTGATTCCAACCGACATTTCCCTCTGCAAAGAAAAGATAAACCAGGAAAATTAATCCGACGACCGGAATAAAACTCACGAGGAAAAGTGCGCCGCTTCTGTTCAAGTCGTGCAGACGACGTGTCATGAGCATGCAAGCACCGGCAGTAGCGAGGACTGCCCAAGTTACGGTTATCATTTTAACTAAACTTCCGTTCGGGTCGCCCGTCAAAAATGTCGCCATGCACGAGGTCACAAAAGTTGCCGTCGCTCCCATTAACGTAACCAGAATGTAGTACTTAAAAAATTTCCCGCGATTGATTCTGCCTTTTATCGTAAAAATTTCTTGGATTATCGACATAAAAAAATCTCCCTTCGGTCGATTTTTAGGGACTGGGAACAAGGAACCAGAGATTTGTTCACTAATCACTAATAAATCGTCAAAAAATTCAGAGCAACTTGGATTTTTCCGTCGCCGCGAGTACCGCTTCGATTAGTGAACTGCGAACTGCGCCGCGCTCCAAAATTCGGACGCCTTCAATCGTCGTGCCCGCCGGACTTGTAACTTTATCGCGCAAAACATCGGGGTGTTCGCCGGATTGCAAAACCATTTTCGCCGCGCCGAGTAAAGTTTGTGCCGCAAGTTCAATCGCTTGTGCTCGCGATAAGCCCGCCGCAACTCCGCCGTCAGATAAAGCGTCAATCATCAAGAAAGCATAAGCCGGACCAGAACCGCTCAAACCGGTAACCGCGTCCATTAATTTTTCTTCGACTTCGACGGCTCGTCCCAATGTCGACCAAAAATTTTTTATCGTCTCGCCGACCTGCGAGGCATTTTTATTTAAAGTGTAAGCCGTCATGCTCTCTCCGACCGAAACCGCTACATTGGGCATGATTCGCACGATTTTGTTTTCGGGGAAAAATTTTTCGACCTTCGCAAGTTTTAAGCCCGCGACCGTGTAAGTTATAATCGTCGTCGCGGGAATTTTATTTTGCAACTCGGCAAAAGTTTTCTCGGCATCTTTGGGCTTGACCGCGATAATCAACAAGTCAACCTTGTCCAAAAAATTTACGTCGACCGAAACATTTACTCCGTAGCGCGCGATAAGTTCCTCGCAACGGGCGGGACGAATCTCAGAAATAAAAATATCGCTCGGAGCAAAAATCTTGCCGCTGATACCGCGAACGATTGATTCGGCAAGCGCACCGCCGCCGATAAATCCGACTTTATTCATTTTTTTTGCCTCCACATCAACAATTTCTATGCTGTCGAGTAAACTCGTCATTTGTTCTCGTATCGCCGCCAAATAAATTTTGTAAAGTTCTTTTTGCTCGGCAAGTTCTTCTTCCGTCAAGCCGACTGTGCGTTTCTTGCGCGCCAATTCATTTATCCGCGCCAAAAGTTCCGGCGTTATCAATTTCAATCGCTCCCCTCAAGCAAACTTTCCATCAACGTAAACGGCTCGTCTTTATCTTCGATAAACAAAAATATATTCCGCTTGTGTTCTTTAGTGTGGTCAAAACGCGTCGTGAACCAGCCCGCCAGCTCAATCAAATCTTTTTTTTCAGCAAAACCTTTAAGCGACACGGAAAAAGCTGTCAGCTCAAAAAATTTATACTCCGTCACGAAGGCGGCAAAATTTTGCGCGATACTCCCGTCGAACTTCCAAGGGAAAATATTCAAGAACAATTCGTTGACAAGAAAATTTTCAAAGAAAATCAAATGCGCGGCGACAAAATTTTTTTTATCGGACAAGAGCGGAAAAGCTTCGTTGACAGTCTCCGAAAAATTTTTGTTATCGGCAAAAGCCTTTTCGCCGAAAACTTTTTCCGAAAAGTCGCGCATAATTTCGATAAATTTTTTCTCGTTATATTCAACGCTTTGAATCATGAGCGGCACTTGTTCCGCCAAAAATTTTTTAGACTCGTAAGCCGCGATTAATTTTGTCAGCGCGTCTTCGTCGAAGTCCGAAAAAATTTCTTCGAGCCTGTCGACAAAAAATCCCAACACAATTAATCTTTGGTCGATTGAAAGCGTGCGCTCCTGCAAAATCGAAATCATCGCGATTTGAATTTCTATCAAATGTTTTTTCAAGTCTTCCGTCGCTTGTATCTTCTGGAAGAAAAATTTTCCGTCGAGTGAATGAATTTTTTCGGGCACTTGTACAAATTCAAATTTCATCGGCTCGCATTCAAACAAAATCATTTCCGCCGCAACGGGACAACTTAAAATCAATGACCGCTCAAAAAAATATTCAAAACTGTTCGTGATACGCGGATAAGTCGCGCAAGTCATCGATAAAAATTTTTCGCCGTGCTCCAGTTGCAGTCGACATAATTTGTTTTCCGTCAGGAACGGACAAAATTTTTTCTCGCCGAAGTCAATAAAATATTCATCTTTATCGGAATTAAATTTTATGTGGGAAGTTATTTCCTGCGAATAAAGCTTGTAAGTTTCTTTGTCGATAGAAATATTCCACATTTCATTACAACAATGCGCGTCGCATTTCGAGCCGTCGCATTTAAATTCGTTCACGTACTGCGGCTGAAAGTAAAAATATTTTTTTTCCACGAAAGCTCACCTGCAAAATTTTTCTCGGCGAAGTATATCACGCAGAAAAATTTTTGTCACTTAAGCGCGAAAAATTTGCAGTAAAAAAATTTTGTGGTATTATACGGCGCGGGAGTTTAGTGATTAGTGGTTAGTGATTAGTGGTCAGTGATTATGAATGGAAAAATATTTTATGGCGGCCATGGGCGGCGCGGACGGTTTCGGCAACAAAAGTATTGAAAAGCTCATAAATTTTTGCGGCAGTGCCAAAGCTGCATGGTCGTCCGACATTGACGACATTGTCCATGCGGGAATTCAATCAAGACACCTTGAAGCTTTCGTCGCCTTCCGCGGCAAGCATCCCAACGCGCCCGAAAATCTCGTCAAGTATTGCGAGCGGCACGAATTTAATTTGTGCTCAATCAACGACGAAGATTATCCGCCGATTCTCAAAGAAATTGATTCGCCGCCTATGTTTTTCTATTATCGCGGAAAACTTCAGCCGCATGTGCAGAGGATTGGCATTGTCGGTTCTCGTCACAATACGCCATACGGACAAAATGTCGCGTTGCAACTCGCCGAAGAACTTGCGGCGGCAGGTTTGACTGTCGTAAGCGGCGCGGCTCGCGGCATTGATACTTTTGCGCATCGCGGCGCATTGAAGTCAGGGCGTACTGTTGCTGTACTCGGTTGCGGAATAGATATTGCCTTCCGCAGCGGCAAAAGAAAATTTTTGGAGGAGATTGCCGAAACCGGCGTTGTCCTCAGCGAATTTCCTCCGCAACTTCCGCCGAACACCGGAACTTTTCCGACACGCAACAGAATTATTGCGGGGCTTAGTCTCGGAATTGTCGTCGTGGAAGCCGATTTCAAAAGCGGCGCGTTGATTACGAGCACTTACGCCGGCGATTACGGTCGCGATGTTTTTGCAGTTCCGGGGCAAGTTTACGCTCAGATGAGTCGCGGTTGCAATGAATTGATTCGCGACGGCGCAACCTTGATTAAAAGCGCGCAAGATATTTTAAACGAATACGATATTGCCGTCAAAGATAAACCTGAATCCGAGCCGATTTCTTTGGACGACGCGGAAGCTAAAGTTTTGGAGGTCATTCCGTTCGATAATTACATTACGAGCGACGAAATTTTAATGAAACTCGACGACCTTGACCTTGACGAGATTGATAATATTTTGATAAATCTTGAGATGAAAAAATGCATAGAAGATAATTTCGGACGATACAAACGCAATGCAATCAAATCTAAACCCGCAAAGAAAATTTCTTTGGACGACACAGAGGCTAAAGTTTTGGAGGTCATTCCGTTCGATAATTACATTACGAGCGACGAAATTTTAATGAAACTCGACGACCTTGACCTTGACGAGCTTGATAATATTTTGATAAATCTTGACCTAAAAAAATGTATAGAGGAAAATTTGGGAAGATACAAACGCAAGATTGGAGGTTGAACGCGTGGCAGAAAAAAATTTAAAGTCATTGATATTGGTCGAGAACGCGTCCAAAATGCGAACGCTCAAAAAGTTTATCGGGCGAAATTATACGGTGGAATCGACGGACGGTTTCTTGAAAGATTTGCCCAAAAGTCGAATCGGTGTAAGCGACGATTATCAGCCCGACTATATCACGGTGCGCGGCAAAGGTTCTCTCTTCGCCGAACTTCGACGCAAAACTTTGAACGCCCGCAGAATTTTTATCGCGACCAATCCCGACACGCAGGGAGAATTTTTGGCGCGGCAATACTGTGAAATTTTCGGCATCAATCCGAATTCGCATTGCAGAATTTCTTTGAACGAACTCACCAAGGAAAATTTCAAGACGGCGTTCGAGGCGGCACGACCGATTGACGAAAATTTGGCGGAGTCTTTTCAAGCCAAGCAGTTGATTGACAAATACGTCAGCCACAAAGTCGGGGAATATCTCGCCAGAAAAATTTGGCAAGGCGTAAAAGTTGGCAGATTCCGCGCAATGCTCTTGAAATTAATCGCCGCTCCGCCCGCGCAGAAAAATTTGACGGTCAAGAAAAATTTGACGGCGGCGACGCTTCAGGAACTCGCATTCAAGGAATTAAATTTTTCGGTGGCGTGGACCAGATTTATCGCCGACCAACTTTACGACGGAGTAACTTTAGCCAAAAGAGATTGCACGGGCTTGATTACTTATCCTCACGGCGGAGAAATTTTCTTGACGAGTGAACATCGCGAGCCGGAATCCGTTAAAGAATTTTTGACCGAACATCAATTCAAACTCTACGATTTAATTTACAATCATCAAGACAAGAAAAAAATTTTCAAACTCGACGGCACGACGAACGACGCGGCTTTGATGGCTGCATTCGACGCGCTCGGCGTGGAGTGGGCAGAATTTTATTCTGTGGGGATTGCCAGCCTTATCAAACGCAAATACATCACGGCGGAGGATTCCGTTTACAAAGTCACTGCGCTCGGCGAACGTGTCCTTGACGCGCTGAACGGTTTCTTCGACGACGTGTTCAGTGCAAAATCTTATAATGAGGTCACCGCGCAGGTTAAGGAAATTGCGGCGGGCAATGCTCAAAAAATTTCCGTCATAGGAAATTATTGCGCGAAGTTCAATGAAAAATTTGATGAGGCGATGAATTCGCTCGGCGAAGATGCTCAACCGCAAAAAGAACCCGTCGTTGAGTCCGATAAAATTTGCGACAAGTGCGGGCGCAAAATGTTGATTAAGCATGGTCGCTACGGAGGATTTTTGGCGTGTTCGGGCTATCCCGATTGCAAAAATACAAAGCCGCTGCTTGAGCCGACAAATAAAAAATGTCCGAAGTGCGGCGGGCATTTGGCTAAGCGGTCATTTAATTTCAACAGAGCTTTTTACTGCTGTGAGTCGTGTGATTTTTCGACTTGGGACGAACCTCAAGCAATGACTTGCAAAACGTGCGGCTCGACGATGTTTGCACACAAATTCAGAGGACGTGCGCCGATGTTCTATTGCGGCAATGAAAATTGTTCGACGCGAACGAATCACCCGATAAATAAAATTTTGGAGCAGATAAAGAATCGCGCCGAAACTCGCAAAAAAAAATCGGCGGCTAAGAAAAATGACAACAAATAAAAAAGTTCACGTTATCGGCGCGGGCTTGGCAGGTTCGGAGGCGGCGTGGCAAATCGCAAAATGCGGCGTCGAAGTCGTCTTGCACGAGATGCGCCCGACTAAAAAAACTCCCGCGCACAAAACCGGAAACTTCGCCGAACTCGTCTGCAGCAATTCATTGCGGGCGGCGGGCTTGTCAAATGCTGTCGGCGTTTTAAAAGAGGAAATGCGCCGGTTGGATTCGTTGATAATGTCGGCGGCGGACGCAACAAAAATTCCTGCGGGCGGCGCGTTGGCTGTCGACAGAAATGAATTCGGGCGTTTCGTCACGGAAAAAGTTAAATCGGTCGTTCAATTCGTCGAAGAGGAAGTTACGAGCCTCGACTTTGACGACGTGTTGATTGTCGCGAGCGGACCTTTGACGGCGGGCGCACTTGCCGACGAAATTAAAAAAATCACGGGCGGCGACGATTTTTATTTTTACGATGCGGCGGCTCCGATTGTCACGCTTGATTCGATTGATTTTTCCAAAGCGTTCAAAGCCTCTCGCTACGACAAGGGCGCGGACGATTCTTACATAAATTGTCCCATGACCCGCGAAGAATATTTGAATTTCCGCGCAGAATTGATTGCCGCCGAAAAAACCAAGCCGCATGATTTTGAGCAAGAAATTTTTTTTGAAGGTTGCTTGCCCGTGGAAGTTTTGGCGGCGCGCGGAGAAGATACGATGCGTTTCGGAAATTTAAAACCTGTCGGCTTGACTGACCCGCGCACCGGAAAAATTCCTTATGCGGTCGTTCAACTGCGGCAGGACAATCGGGAGGCGACGCTTTATAATTTGGTCGGCTTTCAAACGCATTTGACTTGGGGCGAACAAAAACGCGTTTTCAAAATGATTCCGGGACTTGAGGCGGCGGAATTTGTAAGATTCGGCGTCATGCACAGAAACACTTACATAAACTCGCCGAAAATTTTATTGCCGACGTTTCAACTTAAAAACTCGCCGAAAATATTTTTCGCGGGACAAATCACGGGCGTCGAAGGTTACGTAGAATCGGCGGCATCAGGATTGATGGCGGGCATCAACGCGGCGCGATTGGTAAAAAATTTGGAGCCGATAATTTTCCCGCCGACGACTTGTCACGGAGCACTTGCGAATTACATAACGACGGCGGTCGCGAAAAATTTTCAGCCGATGAATATAACGTTCGGATTGTTGCCGCCGCTCGAAACTCGCACGAAAAAAAATCTCCGCAAAGAAAAATTATCTGCGCGGGCGTTGGAGACAATTGGGAATTTGGAATTGGGAATGGGGAATTAATTATGGAATTTCATTCGACGACGATAGTTGCCGTCAAACGCAACGGCAAAGTTGCTCTCGCGGGCGACGGGCAAGTTACATTCGGAAACAGCACGGTCATGAAGTCGACGGCAAAAAAAGTTCGCCGCCTTTATCACGACAAAATTATTGCGGGCTTTGCAGGTTCGGTAGCCGACGCCTTTACGCTGTTTGAAAAATTTGAAGAGAAACTCGAATCGACGCACGGACATTTAATGCGGGCGGCAGTCGCACTTGCCAAAGATTGGCGCACGGATAAAATTTTGCGTCGGCTGGAAGCGTTATTGCTCGTGGCGGACAAGGACAAGATTTTACTTTTGTCGGGCAACGGCGAAGTCATTGAGCCGGACGGAGACATTGCGGCGATAGGTTCGGGCGGTTTCTACGCTTTGGCGGCGGGTCGAGCATTAATCGCGCATACCGACATGACGGCGGCGGAAATTGCCAAAGAGTCGTTGTCAATCGCGGCGGACATTTGCGTTTTCACGAATCAAAATATAATCATTGAAGAACTCGAATAAAATCCGGCGAGAAGTCGGAAAATTTTTTCTTAACGGGTCAGGTTGCTTAATGACTTGAAATTATTTTCATAGTATGCTAGATTATGCGCCGGTAAAAAAATTTTTGGGAGGTTTTATTCTAATGGCAATCAGTTTGAAAAAAGGACAGAAAGTTGACCTCACGAAGACAAACCCCGGCTTGAAGGAAGTTTTAATCGGACTCGGCTGGGACGTAAACAAATATGACGGCGGCAAGGATTTTGACTTGGACGCGTCGGTTTTCCTGCTCAACGGCAGCGGCAAAGTTAATTCGGACGACGATTTTGTTTTCTACGGCAATCTCAAGCACGTGTCCGGCTCCGTCGAACATCTCGGCGACAACTTGACGGGCGAGGGCGAGGGCGATGACGAGGAAATTAAAATCGACCTCAGCAAAGTTCCCGAAAACGTTGAGAAGATTGACTTCACCGTTACGATTTACGAAGCGGAAGAACGTAAGCAAAACTTCGGGCAAGTCGAGAACGCTTTTATCCGCGTGATGAATTCGGCGACCGGCGAAGAACTTATCCGCTACGACCTCGGCGAAGATTTTTCTATCGAGACTGCGGTTGTTATCGGCGAACTTTATCGCAACAAAGGCGAATGGAAATTCAACGCTATCGGTTCGGGCTTCAGCGGCGGCTTGGCATCGCTCGGCAAAAACTACGGCGTTAATGTGTGATAACTGGGAACTAGTAATCAGGAACCGGGAACCGGTAGGGAATAGGGATTAGTCTAGTCCCTGGTTCCCGGTTCCCGGTTGCTTTTTGCTTTGAAAGGAGAATTTTAGAATGGCGGTTAATCTTCAAAAGGGACAAAAAATTTCGCTCAAAAAATCCGACGGCAAAGAACTTACTCATTTAATGGTTGGACTCGGCTGGGACGCGGCGGAACAAAAGGGAGGTTTCTTCGGCAAATTGTTCGGCGGCAAAAAAGATTTTGACTGCGATGCCTCTGTTTTTGTCTGCCAAGATGGAAAATTCGTCGACCATGACGACCTTGTTTATTTCGGCAATCTCGAACACAGAAGCCACGCGATTAAACACATGGGCGATAATTTGACCGGCGAAGGTGAAGGCGATGACGAACAAATTTTTATCGACCTTCAACAAATTCCGAATCGCTACGACAAATTGATTTTCGTCGTGAATATTTATAAAGCTGTCGACCGCAAACAACATTTCGGCATGATTAAGAACGCTTACATCAGAATTATCGACAACGACACGCACGAGGAGCTTTGCAGGTTCAATTTAAGCGATGATTATACCGATATGCTCTCGATGATTGCCGGCGAAGTCTACAGGCGCGGCAACGAATGGAAATTTAATGCGGTCGGCACCGGCACGAAAGACACGGGACTTAACGACTTGGCTAAGAGGTTCAGATAAGGCATGAAAAAATTTTTTGCGCTTTTAATCGCGGCATTGTTATTTGCGACGACGCCCGCGCAGGCTGCAGAACATATTGACAATGCTGACAATGCGGCTGATTTGGCGGGAGCATCTGCCGAAAAATTTTATGCCACATTGCCGAAAGCTAAAGGCGAGTATAAAAGTCGTCAACGTCCGATTTTGATTGAAGGTGCAATGAATACCGAGACTGAAGTTTTGGTTCGCGCCTTGAAAAATCCCGTGGTCTATCGCGAGCTGAATTATCTGTTCGTGGCGGGCACTTACAAAAATTATCCCGTCGTGATTGCGCGCACGGAGCAAGGTCTGACAAATTCGGCGGCGTCCACAACTTTGGCGATAAAAAAATTTAATCCCGTCGCAGTCATCAATCAAGGTACGGCGGGCGGTGTAATTCCTTCTTTGCCAATCGGCAGCGTTGTCATCGGCGAAAAAAGTATTCCGGCTTCCGCGCTCAAGTCCGAATATTCAGCGGCAGGCGCGGGCGTCGATTTCACAAAACAGGAAATGCGCGGCACTTACGCTTACGACGAGACGACAAAAAATTTTCAACCTTACAAAGAATATTTCGCCGATAAAACTTTGCTGAACGTTGCCAAAAAAGTTGCCGCCGCTCACAAAGAATTTAACGTTACGACCGGGACAATCGGCTCGGCTGATTGGTGGATGTGTTGGGTTGATTATACGAACTTGTTGCACGAAAGACACGGCATGACGAGCGAGGAAATGGAAACTGCTTCCGTCGCGCAGATTTGTCAAAATGCGGGCGTTCCGTTTATAGGAATCCGTGTCATTTCGGACAACATTACCATTACCGACGAATACAACCCCTATTCGGCGAAAATCGCGCAGGATTTTGTTTTGCTCGTCGTTGAAGATTATATCCGCGACGTGCTGAAAAAATAAGTGATTAGTGGTTAGGGAAAAAATCCCTAAATCCTAAATCCTAACTCCTAATCCCTAAATTGGAGGTATCAAGTTGAAAATCACAGGTTTGACTGATGCGCAAGTTCAAGAAGCTAAGGCGAAGTTCGGCGACAACAGCATAACCGAACAAGCCCGCGAAGGTTTTTGGGACAAGCTCAAAGGAAATTTCGATGACCCGATAATAAAAATTTTAATCTTCGCGCTGGTGCTCAACGTGTTCTTTGCGTTCATGGGAAAAGCGGAGTGGTATGAATCAGTCGGTATCGCAATGGCGGTTTTGCTGGCAACGCTCGTATCAACTTTTTCCGAGTACAGGAACGAAAGCGCATTCCAAAAATTGCAGGGCGAGGCGTCGCTTATCAAGTGCAAAGTCTATCGCAACGGAGTCGTCACTGAAATTCCGATTAATGATATAACTATGGGCGATTGCGTCCTTTTGCAGACGGGCGATAAAATTCCCGCCGACGGCGTGATTATCGACGGCTCAATCAATGTCGACCAATCGATTTTGAACGGCGAGGCTAAAGAAGAGGCTAAAACTCCCGCGCCCGACCAAGCAACCGACGCCGAATCTGCGCAGAGCACAGACTTTTTAAATCCGCACAAAGTTTTTCGCGCGGCAGTCGTTGCAGGCGGTTCAGCCGTCATGAGGACAGTTACACTCGGCGACAACACTGTTTACGGAAAAATTGCGGGTGAACTTCAAATCGACGAAGACCGCGACACTCCGTTGAAAATAAAGCTCACCGACCTCGCGGGACAAATTTCCAAGTTCGGTTATATCGGCGGTGTTGCGATTGCCGTTGCGTTCATGTTCGAGCGAATTGCCATTCAACACAATTTCGATTGGGCGCAAATGTCCGCGTTCTGTTCCGACTGGATGAACATTTTAAACAGCTTGGTCGAAGCTGTCATGCTCGCCGTCATAATTATCGTCATGGCGGTTCCCGAAGGTTTGCCGCTGATGATTGCTATCGTCTCCGCGCAGAATATGGGCAAGATGTTAAAAGATAACGTCCTCGTCCGAAAAATTTCCGGTATCGAAACGGCGGGCAGTTTGAATCTTTTGTTCAGCGATAAGACCGGCACGATTACCAAAGGTTTGCTGGAGGTCGTCACGTTCATTGACGGCACCGCAAATTTCACGGAAACTTTTGACAAGCTCAGCAAAAAACTTCAATCGCTGGTTTCGCTGTCAATCCGATTCAATAACGGCGCAGTCATCACGGGCGATAAAATCGTCGGCGGCAACATGACGGACAGGGCGTTGCTCGGTTTCCTTATCGGCAAGGACACCGCCCCCAACGTCACGATTGTTGATACCGTTCCTTTCGACAGCGCAAAAAAATATTCCATGGCAAAAGTCAGCGGCGATTTTAATCTCTGGCTGATTAAAGGCGCGCCCGAAAGACTTTTGGATAAATGCTCCTACTACTACGACGCCAACGGCACTAAACAAAAACTCGATTCGACCGTCGCGATTAACTCCAAGATTGACGAACTTGCAAACCGCGCGATAAGAACGCTTGCGCTTGTCACTTACGACGGCGAAGTTACCGACGGAAATATCCCCGACAGCGGTTTGACTTTCGTTGGCGTCACGGGTATTCGCGACGACGTTCGCCCCGACGCTATCAAAGCTATCGAACAAGTTCACTCAGCGGGCGTGCAAGTCGTCATGATTACCGGCGACAGAAAAGAGACCGCGCAGGCTATCGCTAAAGAGGCGGGCTTGATTGAGATTGACGACGCTATTGTTATTACCAGTGCCGAACTCAACGAGATGAGTGACGATGAAGTTAAAAAAGCTCTCCCGAAACTCCGCGTCATTGCCCGCGCTTTACCGACCGATAAAAGTCGTCTGGTGAGATTGGCTCAAGAATTAAATTTGGTCGTCGGCATGACGGGCGACGGCGTAAACGATTCGCCCGCGCTCAAAAAAGCTGACGTCGGTTTTGCAATGGGCGGCGGTACCGAAGTCGCCAAAGAGGCAAGTGAAATTGTTATCCTCGACGACAACTTTAAATCTATCGGCAAGGCGATTCTCTACGGTCGCACAATCTTTAACTCGATTCGCAAATTTATCATCTTCCAGCTGACAATCAACGTCGGCGCAGTTTTAATTTCGTTCGTGTGTCCTTTGCTCGGTTTGGAAAATCCGCTGTCGATTACGCAAATTTTATGGGTCAATCTCGTCATGGATACTTTGGCGGCTTTGGCATTCGGCGGCGAGCCTGCGCTTGACAGATACATGGAAGAGGCTCCGAAACGTCGCGACGAAAAAATTATCAACAATTACATGTACTCGGCGATTGGCACGGGATCTTTGTGGGGATTTGCAATGGGCTTGGTCTTCCTGCTCACGGATTTTTCCAGAGACCATTTCCGCGACGTGAATCCCGAAGGCGTCAACATTACTTTCGGCGGCGACAGCGTTTACGTGCTGACAGGTTACTTTGCGTTCTTTATCTTCCTGGCGGTGTTCAACGCCTTCAACGCTCGCACCGACAGAATAAATCTTTTTGACAATATCGGCGGTAATCCCGGTTTCTTGAAGGTTATGGCAATGATAGTTGTCGTTCAGATTGGAATGACTTATCTTGGCGGCGCAATCCTTCGTTGCTACGGTTTGACGGCTTCCGAATGGGTTTTCGTGCTGGCTATGGCGTTCACGATTATTCCCGTCGACATTGTTCGCAAATTAATTGTCGGCGGTTCGACTTGATGATTATTCATTGACGTTAAATAAAATTTAATCGGCTTGTCGAAAATTTCGGCGAGCTTTTTTCTTGTCGTTTTACATGAAGCTGAGGTACTTGACTTTTCATAGCCGGTCTTAAAAATTTGAATCATTATAAACTTTTATTTTAAGATTTTCAGCACATATTTAATGGGGAGGTTAAGATGACTCAAGGCAAAGCGGACATCTTTAATCGTCGGGCATTTTATACCTGTGTCCGAACGGAAAAAAATGATTACATTAAGCCCAACAGCGTGGCGCGCTTTTATCGAGATGTGGCGCGGGCGATGTGGGCAAATATACCAAACAATTTTGCGAGTGGTAACTTAATCGTTTTTCATGAAGAAATTGCCGAAGAGTGGAAGAAAAATTTTTTACTCCTACGGCAGATTTAAAAATTTTTTAGGACAGTCCACGTGGATTGTTCTTTTTATTGCCCGACGAAATTTTACAAGCCCGCGAATTTTTGGTATAATTTCCACCGATACTGACATTGCAAAGGAGAGCAACTATGACTAAACAAGAAGCATTGGCGGCAGCAATGAAACAAATCGAAAAAGATTTCGGGAAAGGTTCAATAATGCGTTTGGGCGACGACACGGCAAGAAAGGATGTAACGGCAGTGTCGACCGGAATTTTGCCGCTGGACGTGGCGTTGGGAATAGGAGGACTTCCGCGCGGCAGAATAACCGAAATTTACGGACCCGAAGCCGGCGGTAAGACGACAGTCGCCTTGCACATGATAGCCGAGATGCAACGGCAAGGCGGCACGGCTGCTTTTATAGACGCCGAACACGCGCTTGACCCGACGTATGCAAAACGGCTGGGCGTCGACGTGGATAATCTTTTGCTTTCCCAACCCGACACCGGCGAGCAAGGACTGGACATTGCCGAGGCTCTGATTCGTTCTTCGGCGATTGACATGGTTGTTATCGATTCGGTTGCCGCACTAGTTCCGAAATCCGAAATCGATGGCGAAATGGGCGATGCAAATGTCGGACTTCATGCGCGAATGATGAGTAAGGCAATGCGTAAATTGACTGCGGTTATCGGCAGAACAGATACAATCGCGGTGTTTATCAATCAAGTTCGCGAAAAAGTCGGTGTCCTGTTCGGCAATCCCGAAATAACGACGGGCGGTCGCGCTTTGAAGTTTTATTCGTCAGTTCGTCTTGAAGTTCGCAAAGGTGAGCCGATTAAACAGGGCACGGATATTGTCGGCAATCGCGTAAAAATTAAAGTTGCCAAAAATAAAGTTGCGCCGCCGTTCAGAATTGCCGAGTTCGATTTGATTTACGGCGAAGGTTATTCGCACGTCGGCAGCATTTTGGATATGGGAGCGGCTTATGACATTATCACGCGGGCAGGAGCATATTTCTCCTACAACGGCACGAAACTCGGTCAAGGCAAAGATAATGCCAAGAAATTTTTGATTGAGCACCCGGAAATTTCTCAAGAGATTGACGCCAAAATTCGTGAAGCCGTTATAACTTCGGCTAAACCAATCGCGACGGAAGATGTTGACGAAGTAGAAGACGCGGAGAATTTTGATGATTAAAAAAAAGACCGCACTCCAAAAGGCGGCGGACTTGTTGGCGAATCAAGAACAAAGCTCGACGATTTTGCGGCGGAAGTTATTGGCTCGAAATTATGACGCGGCGGAAGTCGACGAGGCACTTGCCAAACTTAAAAAACATAATTATCTGGACGACGAGGAAACTTGTCGGCGGCAATTTGAAAATTTTTACGCGGAAGGCAAGCTGAGTGTTCGTCAGATTGTCGTAAAGTTAATGCAACGCGGCTTCGACAAAGATTTTATCGAACAACTTATCCCCGACGATTTTGAAGAACATGAACGATTTACGGCAGAAAAATTGCTCGCGAAAAAATTTCCTGCCGATTTCGATAAAGTTAAGGCTTGGCAATTCCTCGCTACTCGCGGCTTTGACGGAGAAATTATTTCTTCAGCAATTGAAAAGTTTTTATATTAATCCGGTGAGTAAAAATTCCGGAAATGTGGTAAGATGAAAGTAAAAAAGAATAGATATGAAAAAAGCTGGTCCGCAAGTTCGAGTTTATATCCGAACCGAGATTATTAATCTTGAATGTACAATGTAAGTGCAACAGATAGAAAAGCCGAATGGTCGAAGAACATAAAGAGCGAATTGAATTATTTCTTCGGCAGGAGGGTGCGAACAAAAAATCGGACTCCGAAAAGAGTGCAAAAAATATTCACGCCGCAAGAAAAAGAAGATGCCTTGATATAAGGAAGTAAAGTCGGTGACCGCAGTCATACAAAACCACCCCCTTGCAGCCGTCACCCGAATTGAAATTGGAAACGCTCCGTCGTTGCTTTAAATGCTGTGATTTATCAATTAGGAATTAGGAATGATTAGGCTGGCAATGGTTGCGTACGAACGCGGCGACTCGGCTAAAAATATTGAGTGGCACGGCGCGACCACTGGATGCAACGTCACGTTGCCGGGTCACGTTGCAAAACTTTTTCGTGATTAATGCGGTTTTAACAAAGGTATGGTAAATTTTGCGGAAAGGAGCGTGATTGAGATGAAGGTGCCAAAAATTTTTTCGGCAATCGCGGCGGCGGCAGTTTTGCTCGCGACGAGTATGGGCGTTTCCGCCGAACCTCAAGCGGTTAAATTTGTCGACGGCGTTGATTGGAAAAACAGAGTTATCACCGTGACGGGCGAAGGCGTTGCCCCGGCTGATGCCGTCAATTACACGCAGGCAAAAGGACTGGCGTCCAAAGCTGCCACGGCTGATGCTTATCGCAAGCCCGCCGAAATTGTCAACGGCGTGCGCGTCGAGGGTGAAACGACCGTTGAGAAAATGCTGACGGTTCAAGACCAGATTAAACTAAAAGTCGCTGCGACGATTAAGGGCGCCAAGATTGTCAACGAAACTTTTCTAAGCGACGGCGGTTATCGTGTGACGATACAACTGCCGCTGTTCGCCTCGTCGAATTCATTGGCGGGAGCCGTCTTTGAAAGAACTTCATCAGTCGAACCTTTCCCGAATCCCGTCCTTGAAGTCGAGCCGTCTTTTGTTCCCTACAATTCGTCGACACCCGTCAAACAGCGAATCGAAATCACGGCAAATGTAACGGTCGAACAAAAAGAAAGTTTTACGCCTGTGCAACCGACGCCTTATCGTTCGCCGCTGTCAAGAATGTCGGTGCAGTCGCTTGACTCAATCATCTTGCAAAATTTGCAAGCGAATTATCCTACATGGCAAGAGCCGACTTATCAACAGCCGACCTATCAACAACCGACTTATCAGCAACCGGTTCCGAGTTCGCAAATTCCTTACGATACGCCGACGACAACTCAACCCGTGAGAAGATCCGTTACGGAATATGCGTCGCTGGCTGAAGGCGATTACACCGGTTTAATCGTCGACTGCCGCAACTTGGGACTTCAGCCCGTTATGAGTGCAGTTATTAAAAATACCAACGGCACGAAAATTTATGGGCACAAAAATCTTGACATTGACAAAATTATTTCCATGGGCATGGCGGACTATGTAAGCGATACGGAAAATGTGGAGCGCGCAGGAGATAATCCGCTCGTCGTCAAAGCGGTCGCCGTGGAAAATTTCAACAGCAATCCCGTCTTGACCATTCCCGATTCAAATCGTGTGCTGATTGAAAATTACGCAACGAAATTTTTAAAGGACATGAAAGTTGTTTTCCTGTTCGATGATTAAATCTGATTTTCCAAACTTTTCGCCGTCAATTATGACGGCGATATTTTTTTGTTTTTTTCAAGTTTTGTTATTCAAAGTCTCGGCAGTAACGCCGCACATCGTCCAATTTTTTATAAAGATTATCTCCGGGGCATTTCGTGTCGTTCAAGTCTCTGTGCCCGACGATTACACCCTTGCCCATGGGATTGAGTTTGTATTTTTGACAGAGCCATGCTGTTAAAAGTTTCAACGAATCCATTTGAATTTTTGGCGGCTTGACTAAATCAAAATTTCCCGCGACGCAAATGCCGACAGAATTTTTATTGTGCTGATAAGCGTGCGCACCGACCGCCAAAGGTTTTCTGCCCTGCTCAATCCTTCCGTCTTTGCGAATCACGTAATGATAGCCGATACCCGCCCAGCCGTTGACTTCCTGATGAAATTTATGAATTTCCTCGGCGGAAGAATCTTTATCGCCGTCGGGGAAGCCCGCGTGATGAATTACAATCACTTCAGTCGTCGGACGTTCCTCGTATTCCGTGAAGTTTAAAAATAATTTTCTTATCGGCGGCTCCCAAGTCTCCAAGATGTACGCGGCGGCTTTTTCGTCGCTCAAAAATAATCCCGCAATTGCCATTGCCATTGTGCTCAAAAATTTTCTTCTGTCCATAAAATTTTCTCCTTTGAATTTTTCTGGCGCTATTATATCAAAAAATCCCGCCGAATTTTTATCGAAGGGATTAAATTTTTCTGAGAAGAATTTATTTACGATTTAAATCTCTTTTGGTATTTTTACAATTTCACAGTGAAAAGTAACGTTGCTATAGAAAATTTTCTCAATATCATAAATCTTCTTCATGCTGCTCTGAAAAAAATTTTTTGAGACTTGAAGTCAATTAATTCCGGCTGATTTTATTTTTCCACGTCTTAAGCACTCGTGCCAAAAATATCACGAATTCAAACTCCATTTTAAAAGCCTTTTTCGGGCTTTATGTTTAATTTTTGTAAACTGCCGCTGAAAATAATTTTATAAGGCAAAATTAAACGCGCAACCCGTAATAATCGCCACTGCAAAAACACAAGTCACGGACGTGGCAAGCGTTTTCTTTTGAAACATAGAACTGAGCAATATCAATTCGGGGAGTTGTACCCGCGCCGCCGTTTATATCAGCGCAATAGCGCCGCCCGATACAACGCCTTTAGCCATTAAAATATTCGCAACGAGAATCATAGTTTCAGTGCGAATGTACATGGGAATCTCGACGACTGCCGCGAGCGAAATTGCCAAAAAGTTGTCAAGGTCCGCAAAGTTCGTTAAAAAATTTTCGGGAATACCCTCATAAATGATCTCGCCGATACCCGCGCCAATCAACATATACGGGAAAACATCTTTGAAAAGTTCTTTCGAATTTTCGGCGACAATCTTAATACCCTTGACTTGCTTTTGAAAAAAATTACCATTCATTGTGTCCCACGTCCTGCCAAATGACCAACAGTCTCAACTTTCACTTTTAATTTCCTTAATTTCTTCATAGCAGTTTCATAAAGTATTAGGAAAGAAACCAATGAAAAACAACCCTGACAATCATACGAATTTTCCATTCCGCAAGTAGGATTTCATTTTCGACCACATCAGCTCTCTATGGGGCTAAACCGATATTGACGCCACTTTCGTCTGTAAAGACTAATTTTTCAACGATTTTGCTCGGCGGCGTATATTTAACCGGCAGATTTAATTGCTCAAGTCAGGAACTTCTTCTATTTTATGCTTTATCATCTCAAGCATATCATCGGAAAGCAGAAGTTTCCTGCCGCGTTTAGAGGTTTGCGCAGCCAAAGAGCCGATACTCACTTAAAAATTTTTTAGTCATTTTTTTCATTATTGATATTTCATGTAATTTCTATAAGAGTTTCGTAATGCCGAATTATTCCTAATTGATGACGGCGGTTCCGGATATTTGCGTTGGGATTTATTCACAGCTGCTCATCTTGTTGGCAGATATTCAAAAACTTTTGCTGCTTACTTGAAGAAAAAGCTCGACGAAGGCAACCATTATTTTGTTGCTCTTTCTCATGTCGCTAAAAAGCTTGTTCGCGTTAAACCGGAGAACCTTTTTCTGATTTTGCTTGACTCTTTATAGTCAGTCTCTAAAAAGAATTAACAGGCAACATTCTTATTCGATTACTTTGATTTATTCAAGACTCCCTAATCTGTTATTACCAGGCCTGCGATTGGGAGATGGCGATTTTTTTTGTTCAATTTCGGAGCGCGAATTATTTATCCGACGTTGCAGGAATTTTTTTCAGCGCGGCAAATATTCAAGCCAAGTGACGAAAAAATTTTTTGAACCGCAATTATATTTCAGGAGGGTGATAAAAGATAAAAGCCTTATGGAGTGATAAGGTCGGTGCTTCAAATAGCAGTTCATAAGACGTCGCTGCAGTCGTTAAATCGACGAGAACGGGAGCTGCCACCGTCACTCGGTGTGAATTCGAGCGAGAGCCAAGCGATGACAATTTGCACGTCGGACAGTCAGACTTTTTTGCTGAATATTACGAAAGGACAAAACGTTGCTGGCATTGCAAGCGCGTCACGAAAAAGACACTTGCAATATGTACCCGTTCGTTAGCGGGGAATTTACGCCTGCGGAGAGTTACAGCAAACGTGATTAGCGAAGGCGAAAGCGGACTCGTTGAAACAGGAATGAAACATAAGAGTTTTTATAACTCTTTGTTGGTTTTCAGTAACGGGATTACTTTGAGAGAGCTTAACGTTAAACTCATAACCGAGAACGTCGCCGAAATGTGCAAGGAGGCGGCGTATTATCTGCCGGACGATGTCTATCGTGCACTCAAGCGCGGGCGCGAGACTGAGCAATCGCCCGTCGGTAGAATTGTCCTCGACCAAATTATCAAGAACGCCGAGATTGCCAAGGCGGAAGATCGTCCCTATTGTCAAGATACGGGCATGACGATTGTTTTCCTCGAAGTCGGACAGGATTTGCACATTGTCGGCGGCGATTTGGAAGAAGCTGTCAACGCGGGCATTGCCAAAGGTTACACCGAAGGTTATTTGCGCAAGTCTGTCGTCGGCGAACCGCTGTTCAATCGCGTAAACACCAAGAACAATACGCCCGGCGTCATCTACACCAAAATTGTGCCCGGCGACAAACTCAGCATTACAATCGCGCCAAAAGGTTTCGGCTCCGAAAACAAATCGGGAATTAAAATGCTCGTGCCCGCCGACGGTGTTCGCGGCGTTAAAAAAGCCGTCATGGAAATTATTCTTCATGCGAGTATGAATCCTTGTCCGCCTATGGTCGTCGGCGTCGGTATCGGCGGAACTATGGACAGAGCAGCCCTCCTTTCCAAAAAAGCTCTGACTCGTTCAATCGACGAACGCAATCCCATGCCCGAATATGCAAAACTTGAACAGGAACTTCTTGACATGATTTACGCGACGGGTATCGGACCTCAGCTCGGCGGCACGACTTCTGCGCTTGCAGTTAATATCGAATGGGCACCGACACACATTGCGGGCTTGCCGGTTGCCGTTACCATTTGCTGTCACGCTATGCGCCACGCTCACCGCGTCCTTTAATCAAGCGTAAAATTTTCTTGCAAAGGAGAGACTGATAGAATGGCTGAAAGCATAAGAATTACAACGCCGTTCACCGAGGAAATGTCGCGCAAACTCAAAGCAGGCGACAGCGTCCTTATTACCGGCACGATTATCAGCGCAAGAGACGCCGCCCATAAAGTCATGACGGAAGCTCTTGCACGCGGCGAAAAATTGCCCGTCGATTGGAATAATCAAATTGTCTACTATCTCGGTCCCACACCCGCCAAGCCGGGCGACCCGATTGGTTCTTGCGGTCCGACGACTTCGGGCAGAATGGACGCTTATACTCCGACTATGCTTGACCAGGGAATTAAAGGCATGGTCGGCAAAGGTTCGCGCACAAAAGAAGTCGTTGAGGCTATGAAGAAAAACGGCGCAACTTATTTTGCGGCTGTCGGCGGCGCGGCAGCTTTAATCGCCAAATCCGTTAAAAGTTACACCGTGCTTGCTTATCCCGAACTCGGTCCGGAGGCTGTGGCGGCTTTGGAAGTCGTCGATTTCCCCGCTATTGTCGTTATCGATTGCCAAGGAAATAATTTCTACGAAATCGGGCAAAAGGATTATCGCCACTTCGACATTAATCAAATCTAGGATTTGGGAGTTAGGATTTAGGAGTTAGGGGGTTTCCTCTAAATCCTAAATCCTATATCCCAAATCCTCATAAACAAGGAGGTCAAAATGGTGCACACAACTTTTTATTTGCGGCGTTTGCATTCGTTGTGCGGCTTACTCGTCTTGGGCATGGTGCTTATCGAACACATCTTCACAAACTCAACGGCGATTCTCGGTCCTCAAGGTCTTAACACCGCGCTTGAAATGATGGAACTCATTCCCAAACCGATTTTTATGGGATTGGAAATCGGCGGCATTGCAGTTCCGCTTTTGTTCCACGGCATTTATGGTATTTACATTGCCCTGCAAGCGAAAAACAATCCCGGAAATTACCCCTACATTCGTAACAGAAATTTTGCCCTTCAACGCTGGACTGCCTGGTTTCTCGTACCGTTCCTGATTTGGCACATCGGTTATCTGCGTTTCTACGTCAAAGGCGTCACGGGCACTCCGATTTCCTTTGAACTTCTGCAGAACTTCTTCCAAAATCCGATTGTCGTTGTTCTTTACGTCTTGGGCATGTGGGCGGCGATTTTCCATTTCTGCAACGGCATTACGACTTTCTGCATGACTTGGGGCATTACCAAAGGTCCGCGTGCGCAAAGTGCCATCAGTATTATCAGCATGTTGCTCTGCGCGGCTATGTGCGTTATGACGCTCGTTTTCATGGGCAGTTATTTCGTTTACTAATAATTAGGAGATTTTGTTATGGCTAAAGATATGACTAAGAAACAAATTATAATCGTCGGCGGCGGAATTTCGGGTTTGCTCGCTACGATTAAGGTTTGCGAACTTGGCGGCGAGGTCTTGCTGTTCTCCTATTGTCCCGTCAAGCGTTCGCACTCTCTTTGCGCTCAAGGCGGCATGAATGCCTGCATGGACACCAAAGGCGAACACGACAGCATTTACGAACATTTCGACGATACGGTTTACGGCGGCGACTTCCTTGCCGACCAACTCGCGGTCAAAGGCATGGTCGAGGCGGCTCCGAAATTAATTAAGATGCTCGACCGTATGGGTGTCACATTCACGCGCACGCCTGAAGGCAATTTGGACTTGCGCAACTTCGGCGGACAGAAAAATAAGCGTACATGTTTTTCAGGCTCCACGACAGGTCAGCAAATTCTCTACGCACTTGATGAGCAAGTTCGTCGTTGGGAAGTCAAAGGTTCCGTCAAAAAATATGAGTTCTGGGAATTCATCAAGATTATAAAGAATAAAGAAGGCATTTGCCGCGGTATCGTCGCGCAGAGCATGAACAGCATGGAAATTAAATCGTTCCGCGCAGATACGGTTATTCTCGCGACGGGCGGTCCCGGTCAAGTGTTCGGACGTTGCACGGCGTCGACGATTTGTAACGGCTCGGCAGTCAGCGCAGTTTATCAGCAAGGCGCGGAAATTGCCAATCCCGAATTTATCCAGATTCACCCGACGGCAATCCCCGGTTCCGATAAAAATCGTTTGATGTCGGAAGCATGTCGCGGCGAAGGCGGTCGCGTTTGGGTTTATAAAGACGGTAAGCCCTGGTACTTCCTTGAGGAAATGTATCCCGCTTACGGCAACCTTGTTCCGCGTGACGTTGCAAGCCGCGCAATTTTCAAAGTCTGTGTGCACATGGGACTTGGCATTAACGGCGAGAACAGAGTTTATCTCGACCTGTCACACATCGACGGCGATTATCTCTTGAGAAAACTCGGCGGCATTTTGGAAATGTATTCGGAATTCGTCGGACAAGACCCGCGTAAAGTTCCCATGGAAATTTTCCCCAGCGTCCATTACTCCATGGGCGGCATTTGGGTTGACAGATTCCACTTTACAAATATTCCGGGGCTTATGGCGTCGGGCGAGTGCGACTATCAATATCACGGCGCGAATCGTCTCGGTGCGAATTCACTTTTGAGCGCGGCTTATTCGGGAACTGTTTCCGGTCCCGAAGCTATGAAGTGGGCTAAAAGCGGCAAGAACGGTTCCGAACTTTCCGACGACGAATTGGAAGCGGCTCGCAAGGAAGTTCAGAACGAATACGATAAAATTTTGCAGATGAACGGCTCCGAAAATGCTCACAAGCTTCATCACGAAATGGGCGACTTAATGTATAAATACGTCGCTATCGAACGCGATAACAACGGTTTGGATATTTGCCTCGGCGAGCTGAAAAAATTGCTCAAGCGTTGGGACGACATAGGCGTTACCGACAGAGGCAACGTCGCCAATCAGGAGGCAATGTTCGTTCGTCAGCTGCGCAATATGATTCTTTACGCAATGGCTATCACGAAAGGTGCTCGTTGCCGTGATGAGTCTCGCGGTGCTCATGCAAAAATCGTTCTCGAAAACGGTCAGCGTAAACACGACGAGAACGGCGACCTTGTCTTCATGGGACGCGACGATAAAAACTTCATGTTCACGACGATTATCAACTACGACCCCAAGACCGAGGAGCCGATTGTTTCTTATCGTGAGTTCGACCACTCGTTGATTAAGCCGCGTGCCCGCAACTACGCCGTCGCCAAGAAGGAGTGATTAGCGATTAGTGATTAGCGATTAGTGGTTAGAATTTCTAGTCCCTAGTTCCTAGTTCCTAAAAATCGACTGAAAGGAGATTTTTTCATGGCTGAAAAAGTCAGATTTGTAATAGAGCGGCAGGACGGACCGAACGATAAGCCTTACACGCAAGAATTTGACGTGGATTATCGTCCAGGCTTAAACGTCGTTGCCTCGCTCATGGAGATTCAAAAAAATCCCGTAACTGTCGACGGCAAAAAAGTTCCGCCGGTCGTGTGGGAATGTAACTGTTTGGAAAAAGTTTGCGGCGCGTGCATGATGGTTATCAACGGCAAAGCTCAACAAGCATGCTGCGCACTCGTCGACAACCTCACCAAGCCGATTAAACTTCAACCTGCGCGGACATTCCCCGTTATTCGTGACCTGTTGATTGACCGTACGAGAATGTTTGAAGCTCTCAAGAAAATTCAAGGTTGGATTGAATTGGACGGCTCGTGGGAAGTTCGTGACGCCCCGATACAAAATCCTTACACCGCCCGCACCGCTTACGAAATTTCTCGTTGCATGACTTGCGGCTGCTGCTTGGAAGCTTGCCCGAATGTCGGACCGCAATCAGACTTCATAGGACCTGCACCGACTGTTCAAGCTTACCTGTTCAATTTGCACCCGTTCGGAAAATTCGACGCGCCAAAACGTCTCAACGTCCTAATGGAAAAGGGCGGCATTACCAGTTGCGGCAACAGCCAAAACTGCGTCGAAGTCTGTCCGAAGTCAATCAAGCTCACGACTTATCTCGCGCAACTCAATCGCGACGTTAATATCCAAGCTTTGAAAAATATCTTCGACAATTAAATTCAACGCAAAAAAATATTCGGGACACTGCAGAAATTCTGTGGTGCCCCGATTTTTTTGTTAAGCAAAAAGTTAGCTGTTGAATTTATCGAAAACTGTGGCAAGTGCAAGTAATCAATAATTGTTAAAAAATTTTTACGCGAAATATTGCTGATAGACGACGAACGCGAACAAGACGATTGCGCAACCCATCGACACCATTCCCGCGCGTTCTATCCATAAATCTTGCGTCTCGGTGAAATTGTAATGTCGTCTCGCGTAAGTCGTCGACAACGACACCAGCAATGCCAGATAAAGTCCGCGATTCAACGCCGTGAAATTTTCCCAGCCGACAAGTAAAAATACGATTGTCAGCGCGAGGACGAATATCAAGAGATAATCTTTGCCGACTTTTTCTTTGGGCTTTTTATTTTCCGGCTCCGATTTTTTCTTGGGCTGAATTTTTTTTGCAATTTTTTTTGATTGCCGCGCCATGAAGATTCCCCTTTCTGTTTAATTAAAATTTATCTCAACAGCGAATAAATCACTGCGAGCGCAATTCCGATTGTCGAGATATTTGCTATCTGCCCGTGATTGGCTGATGATTTCATTTCTTTGTGCATATCGTCAATTTTATCTGCGAGCTTGTCAATTTTTTCGTCAGTCTTATCTATTCGCGAATTTAATTCTTTGCGCACGGATTCGATTTTTTCTTCCAGTTTATCCATGCGTACATCTTGTTTGTCCATGCGATTTTCTAAGCGGTCAAGTCTTTTTTCAATCTGCTCAAGTTGTTTTTGTGTTGATTGAAAATCAGACAAAACTTTTTCGTTAAAGGTAAGTCTTTCGGTTTGTCTTGAATTTTCTCTAAATGCTGGTCTCGGCATTTTTAATTCCTCCTTTGCAGCGCAATCTAAAAATTTATCTCAACAGCGAATAAATCAGCGCGAGCGCAATTCCGATTGTCGAGATATTTGCTATCTGCCCGTGATTGGTCGAAGATTTAATTTCTTTGTGCATATCATCAATTTTATCGGCGAGCTTGTCAATTTTTTCGTCAGTCTTATCTATTCGCGAATTTAATTCTTTGCGCACGGATTCGATTTTTTCTTCCAATTTATCCATGCGTGCATCTTGTTTGTCCATGCGTGCATTGAGTTCTTGACGCGTGGTTTCCAATTTTGTTTCAAACTTGTCCATGCGATTTTCTAAGCGGTCAAGTCTTTTGTTTGTTTCTTGTTGTTGCGCCCAAAGCAATTCGTTGAAAGAAAATCGCTCCGAACGATTTTCTTCTCTCAATAAAGGTTCTGCCATTTTTAATCCCTCCTCACGGCGTAATTTTATCAAAGGGGCTTTTAAGCGTCAATTTTTTCTGCTACAATCGGCGCGGGAGGTGTTGACGATGCTTGAGAATTTATTTATCGACAGCCCGCTGAACGGCACATTGATTCCGCTGAACAAAGTCGATGACAAAATTTTTTCCGGCGGCGCGGCAGGTCGAGGAGTCGCAATTAAAAATCCCGACGGGAAAATTTTCGCGCCCTTTGACGGCGTGATAAAATTTTTTGCCTCGCCGGGAGTTATCGGCTTGGAATCTTTTGGCGGCGTCGAACTTTTGATTCACGTCGGCTTGAATACCTGCAAGCTTATCGGCGAAAGTTTTCAGCCGCAAGTGACTGCGGGCGACACGATTAGGCGCGGACAAATTTTGTTGACGTTCAATCCTCAAGAAATGATTCGCAACGGTTTCGAGACTACTACGCCGATTGTCGTGACCAATCCCGAAAATTTCGGCGACATCGTATTTAAACTCGGCGAACAAAAAATTTTCGCTCAACGTGTCAATCAATTTACATTCAAAAACTTTTTCCGATTCAATCTGTGCGGAGGTGTTGACTATGGAAAATTTATTGCGGCAACGTGATGAACTGCTCGAAAAAATTCAGCGCATCGCCGAGACTTGCGAGGGCATTGAAAATAAAGAAAACGCCCGCCGAATCACTGAACTTAACGGACGGCAAGCCGAATTGCTCGCGCAAAAGGACGAACTCAAAGCTAAACTGTCCGCGCTCGACGGCGAACTCGGCTCTATCGGCAAGAACATTCAAGACTTGTCCGGCTCCGGTCTCGAAAAAATTTTACAGGCGATTAAAAATCAGCGGTGGTTTTTCTTCGCGAACAAGCCTAAAATTTTGATGGACAGAGACACCGCGCTCCTTTGGGCTGATTTAAATTATTTCCCTTACGGCAAGAATAACAACAGCTATGATTATTCAAATTCCAATTCCTACGGTGAAGTAAGAAATTTAATCACGCAAATAAATTCGGAGAGTTGGGGAAGCTTTAACGATTGGCAAATTCCGACGACATTCGAGTTGTGGAAAATGATTGAAGATATATCTTTTCCATTTAAGCATGGAGATTATTGGCGCATAAGAGATGATCGTAACTGTTGGTGTGTGAATAATAATGGCTATCTTATTGCAAAAAGTCTTTGTTATAATGGAGCAACAAACGGTCTTAGTGAAAGTTGGACTTGCGCAGTGATTCCCTGCAGTCATGTTTATGTGCCGACCGATTACGAAAATAATATTTCGCCGTCGAATAATTTCTACACGGAGACGGAGAAACTTCAATTCACGCTTAATGTCTTTGTACAGAATGATTTGATTCCGATGTTCAAAGACGAGGCGATAACTCAACTGTACAGAAAAATTTTCGTCGACAAGCCTGCGCTAATGAAAGAACTCGCCGAAGTCGAAGCGCAAATCGCCGAAGCCGGTCAGATAAAGTTGACGGCGGATTTCAATTACAAGCCGCTCCTCGCGAAATATGACGTTGCGGCAACCGCGAAGTCGCCGATAAAATACTTTGACGCGGTATTGAACTTGACGGACGAATTTTTGGATATTCTGCAGGATTACGAATCAGCGCAATCGGAGACAATCGCGGAGTTTTTAAAAATCGCGCCCAAGCTCAAGACAAACTACACGGACAGCCCTAATCTCACTGAGGAAGAAAATTCGTTGCTCGCCGAACGTCAGAACTTTTTGGCGCAACGTCTGGAACTCGGCACCGATGAACCCAAGCGAAAAATTTTATCCGTCAAGGCGCAGGCAGAAAGATTTTTTGAACGTCTGGATATGATTAACAGCGGTGAAAAATCGATTCGCGAACTTGCTATCCTTCAAGCAGAAACCCGCGCCGATTTTGAATTGCTGGCAGAAAATTTGGCGCGCATCATTCTCGACACGCAACACAAAGTTGATTTCTTCATCGCGAACAAAGATTTTGTTTCAAACGTCGTGGAGGCACAGGCGGTCTGGAGTGACGATTATAAAGCGTTCAAGACCGGCAGGCGCGAGGAGTTGAAGTCAATCTGCGACGAGGAAGGTATCGACGAGGAAATTTTTGACGCGTGGTATGACGATTGGCAGAGAAGTCGTTTTGCGATTGAACAAAAATTTTTGCCGCTCGTCAAGTTTGCTTTGGACGGACATTTTTTGAACGCCGTTTACGATATTCTTGGGAACTTGCAAGTTTATCGCGATTCGGTCGACAAATTTTATCTGCACGAGCGGAAGAATATTTATCAGAAGTTCGCGTTCACGTCGGGCGGCGATTTGCAAGAAAAGTTCGAGACGGAGAACGAGCTTTATAAATTGGCGGAAAAACTTCAGCGCAATTTGCAGACGATAATTTTTTTCTGCGACAAGACCGAGGAACGAGTTTTCCTGCTCAAATGGTCGGAGACGCTTTTGAATTTGCCGCTTGACGAGATAAGCTATTTCATCAGCGACCGCGAACTTAAATCAATTTCGGAGGAAAATTTGACACAGTTCGCCGAGTTGCGTCAACAAAATTTTGCAACGTATCTTTACGACGGCAAAGCTTACGGCGAGGCAATTCAGCGGCGCGAACAAGAATATAATGCGCTGATTTCCCGTATGCGCGAGGATTTGCATAAATCATAAAATCAACGATGTAAAAACGTTTTCTTAACCTGAAAATCATCATTAAACTCAATCTGAATGAAGAGGTTCTGCGCAGTCCATACTGTCAAGAGAGAACGCTCCGCAAGCAAAAGAAAGTATGAGAAAACAACGCAACGCCTTGACGATAATTGAAAAATGATTTACTATTCCTTAAGCAGATAAAAAGTTTTCGCGTTCCGGAATGGAGTTGAAAGACTTGCACAAATTATTTTTGAAATTATTTTTAGCCGTCGTGCTGATGTTATTGGTCACACCGCGCACGACATTGGCAATGCCCGAAATTTATCCCTTCGACCAATTAAGGAGCGGCATGAGCGGCAAAGCTTATACGGTCGTCGACGGCTCCGGCAAGATTGAAAATTTCGATGTAAATATTATCGGCTTGACGGACGAAGGCAAAGGCTCCAAACGCATGATTATGGCGCAGGCGTCGGGCGAAGTCATAAAACGGACGGGCGGTATCTTGCAGGGCATGAGCGGCAGCCCCGTTTACATTAACGGCAAACTCGTCGGCGCACTCGCTGCCACGCTTAAGGAAATGGACCCTTACACCGTTTTTATCACGCCGATTGAAAGTATGATTGAACTTTGGACGCTCCCCGACCCCAAAGCCCAAGTAAATCATTTTAAAACCGTCAGAGTAATCAAAGAAGAAAATAAATCCGACGAATCCGAAATGGAAGACGAATCAGCAGCTGAAGAAATTGACGAAGGCAACGAACCCGAAGAACTCGGCGCAATTTATTTGAGCGGTTTTGATGCGAACGGCGCAAAATTTTTACAGCGGGAATTGGGCTTGAAAAAATTGCAAGCACCGCCCGTTATACCCGAACGCGGCATTCAACTCGACGCAACCGTTGAACCCGGCTCGGCTTTGGGTGTAGCAATTATTTACGGCGATTTTTCTTTGGGCGCGACGGGTACTGTTACCGCCGTCGACGGCAAGAAAATTTTGGCGTTCGGACATTCCTTCACACACGGCGGCAACGTCAATTATTTCATGACGGATGCCTCGGTTATCGGCTCGGTGAGCGGTGCCATGGGTAACGGCGTCAAACTCGCGGGAATCGGTCACATTATCGGGCGCGTCAATCAAGACAGAGAATCGGGCATTGCAGGCATTTTGGGAACGTTCCCTGCCGTCGTGCCAATCACCGTCACGGTTAGAGACAACTCGCTTGAAAAGCAGGAAACTTACAACGCGACGATTGCTTACAATGAAAATCTCGTTCCCAAGCTCGGCGCGTCGATTGCTTACACCGCATTGAGCAAAATGGCTGACTCGCTCGCCGAAAGCACTGTTGAAATTGATTTTAACGTCAAGACCAATGCTGTTGACGGCGGCGAATTGACTCGGAAAAATATGTTCTATAATCCTTCGGACGTCGGTCAAGTTGCCGTCCTTGAACTCATGCAAGCTCTTAATCTCGTTTGCTCCAACACCAAGGAAGAGTCAAATATTTTCGGCGTCGACGTAAATATTTCTTTTGAGACGGAGCGGCGCACGGCGTCGATAATTTCCGTCACGCCCGACAAAAAAAGGGTTAAGCCCGGCGAAACGATTAACTTGACTGTCGAGTTGCAACCCTATCGCAAGCCGACGGAAAAAGTTATCATGCCTTACACCGTACCTTTGACGGCGCGTCAAGGAAATTTGGCTTTGGAAATTCACGGCGGCGCACTCGTTCCCGTCAATCAGGCAATGGCTAACGCGGGAATTATCACGGCTGATTCAAACAAAAGCTACGAAGAAAAAATTAAAGATTTCCTCAAGACCGGCAAAAATAATCAGCTCGTCGTTGAAGTCGGCGGCTCCAATGAAGTCAAAACCGATAAGCAAATTCGTCAAGAAATTGCTCAAGCCAAACGCGCTCAGGCTCGGCTGAAAAAGGAAGGTGTGACTTCCAAGAAAGTGGACAGCAAAGTTGACACGAACTATATAATTGATAACGTCATGCGCACTACTTTAAGCGTCGAAAAAGTTTAATTTAGGAATAAGGAATCAGGAACCGGGAACTGGTTTAAACTCTTCCGGTTCCCAGTTCTTGGTTCCAAGTTCCTAAGGAGGATTGAGATTTTGGAAATACTTGTAATAAAAGGCGGTAATCGATTGCGCGGCACGGTAAAAATCAGCGGCGCAAAAAATGCCGTCCTGCCTGTCATAGCGGCGACGCTCCTCGGTCAAGACAAGGAGACTTGCTTGGACGAAGTGCCTAACCTCGACGACGTGCGAACTATCAGCGAAGTTTTGCGCACGCTCGGCGTCAAGGTTCGTCACGAGCCGGAAAACAATAAACTTTATGTCGATGCCTCGTCGATTGAAAATATAACTGCTCCTTATGATTTGGTCAGAAGAATGCGCGCTTCATTTTTGATAATGGGACCTTTGTTGGCTCGTTTGGGTTCGGCGAAAATTTCTTTGCCGGGCGGTTGCGCTATCGGAACTCGTCCGATTGATTTGCACTTGAAAGGCTTTGAGGCACTCGGCGCGAAAATTTCAATCGGGCACGGCTACATTGAAGCGGTTGCCCCCGACGGATTGAAGGGCGCACAAATTTATCTTGACTTCCCCAGCGTCGGCGCGACCGAAAATATTTTAATGGCGGCGTCGATGGCTCAAGGTCAAACGATTATCGAAAATCCCGCGCAGGAGCCGGAAATTGTCGACTTGGCAAATTATCTGAACATCATGGGCGCGAACATTCGCGGCGCGGGCACCAACGTCATAAAAGTTGAAGGCGCGAAAAAATTAATCGCTCGCGACTACACTATTATTCCAGACCGAATCGAGGCGGGAACTTACATGATAGCCGCCGCAATGACGCGCGGTGACGTTTACATTGCCAACGCAATCAGCGAACACCTTAAACCCGTCATTGCCAAGCTCAAGGAAGCGGGCGTTAAAGTTATCGAGGACGTGGACGGTATCAGAGTTATTTGCGACCGTCGTCCGCGAGCCGTCGACATAAAAACTTTGCCCTATCCCGGTTTCCCGACCGATATGCAAGCGCAATTCATGGCTATGCTTACAATTTCGCAGGGCACGAGCATGGTGACCGAAACTGTTTTTGAAAATCGATTTATGCACGTCGACGAACTGCGACGCATGGGCGCACGGATTAAAATTGACGGACGCACCTCGGTCGTCGAAGGTCAAGAAAAATTGACGGGCTGTCAAGTCAAAGCGACTGACCTCCGTGCAGGTGCTGCGATAGTTTTGGCGGCTCTCGTTGCCGAAGGTGAAACTCAAGTCGGTTATATTCACCACATTGACCGCGGCTATGATAATTTGGTTCAAAAACTTGTAAGCTTGGGCGCGGACATAAAACGTGTCGAACGATAAAAAAATCGGCTGTCGATACCGGCAGTCATTTTTTTTTTTTTGACAATATCGTTGTCATTTGCTACAAAAGGTTTGAATTTTATTAAGGAGGAATCTTTATGCTGAAAAAATTTTTCTTGACGCTCGCTGTAATTTTTTTCCTCATGCCGAGCGTTTACGCTGAAAGAATTTTATTCATTCCGCACGACGACCGCCCTGTTTCTTCTCAACATCCCGCTGATGTCGTCGCTCAGCTCGGTTACGAAGTTATTTCGCCGCCGACCGAACTTTTGACGCAGCCCGAAGAACTTTGGGCTTGGTTTTTCGAGAACGCACCTTTCGCGAATGCCGCAGTTGTCTCCTCTGACGCGCTGCTTTACAAAGGTTTGATTCCTTCGCGCTCTCACGAAATTCCCGCGGAAGTTTTAAATTCTCGCGTCGAAAATTTTAAAATCCTCCGTGAAAAAAATCCGAATCTCAATTTATATCTTTTCGGCTCGCTTATGCGTACTCCTCATGTCGGCACGCCGGGTGACCGCGAAGAACCTGCCTATTACGGGCAATACGGCACGCAAATTTTCCAACTCACCAGGCTTTTGGATAAGCAGGAAATTTCCAAACTCAGCGGCGCGGAGAAAAAATATCTCGCCGAACTTGAAAAGGCAATTCCCGACGAAATTTTGGACGATTGGTTCGCTCGTCGGGCAAAAAATCTTGCCGCCACGAAAAAACTTTTGGACTTCACGCACGACGATATTATTAACTTTTTTATCATCGGTCGCGACGATAACGCCCCGCTCAGTCAAACTCACCGCGAAAATCGTCAGCTGCTCGAATACATGAAAAATATTCCGAAGACTAAGGCTCAATCGCACGCCGGCATTGATGAATTTGCCATGTTGCTTTTAACTCGCGCCGTAAATGATTTAAATTGCGACCTGCCCTTCGTAAATGTTCAATTTAATCGCGGCGTCGGCGCAAAAACTATCCCGCATTACTCCGACGAGGAAATTGGGCAGTCAATTCGCGACGAAATCGTAATTGCGGGTGGCATGTTCGTTCCCAAGCCCGAACGCGCCGATTTTGTCCTCTACGTCAATACCGACCCTAAAGGCAATAATTACGAGCCGCACAATTCCTGCCCGCCGGTACCTTTGAGTAAAAAAATGGAAAAATATTTTGCTCGCAACGCTGAATATTTCTCCGCAATGGTTGAGGACGCCGTTAATAAAAATTTGCCCGTCGGTATCGCCGATATTATTGACGCGAACGGCGCAGATAATTTTTTGATGGAGCAACTCTATGAGAAAAATTTGCTCTTCAAGCTGCAGGCTTACGGCGGCTGGAATACTGCGACCAATACTTCGGGCTTTGCAATCGGCACGGGAATTCTCGCAAAAAAAATGAGCCGTCACTCGATTGACAGACTCCTTGCCACGCGCTACCTCGACGATTGGGCTTATCAGGCAAACGTCCGCACCCAAATCGCCGATTACCTTACGAAATATCCGAATCCCTATTCAATTTTCTTGAACCTTAGAGAATATGAGCCGGAAGTCGTCAAGCGCAAAAATGTTCTTATGCACGAGTTCGCCGTCAAGTATTTTCCTCAGTGGAATAATTTTGTTGTCTCGAATCCGTGGCACAGAATGTTTGAGTGCCGAATTGACTTTGACTAACGTAAACCGCTTGACCGAGACAAATTCCGCCGTCGTTGGGCGGGATAAGTTCATGACGTAAAATTTTTAAACTTCGACGACGCAATTTTTCAATCGTCAACGAAGTCAGCAACGAATTTTGAAATACGCCGCCGCTCAATGCGACGGTTTTTATTTTTGTTAGCTCGCTTATCTCAAAAACTTTTTGCGCAGTCATTTCGGCAAGTCGTTCGTGAAATAATCTTGCCAAGTCGCAAATATTTTCTCCGTTCATGCGTCGAGTTAAAATCTCGTCAAAAATTTCGTTTGTCGTCATGTAGGAACCGGGAACCGGGAACTGGGAACTAGATTTTTCGGCGGCGGCTTGAAGTTTCATCGCGGCTTCACCTTCGTAGCTCGAAACTTTGCAAATATCCAAAATCGCGGCTACTGCGTCGAAAATTCTGCCGACACTCGTCGAACGCACGCAATTTATATTTTTATCAAGCAAAAATTTTTGTCCGAGTAAATTTTTTTCGTCGGCAAGATTTAACTCGCGGGCAAGCTCAAAATTTTTCATCAGCGCAACGGCAATGCGCCAACCTTCGCGCGAAGATTTATCGCCGCCCGCTTGAGTAAACGGTTTAATCGACGCGACGCGCTCAAAATTTTTCGTGTCGCAAATAAAAAATTCGCCGCCCCAAATCGTGCCGTCAAGTCCGTAGCCCGTGCCGTCGAACGCAACGCCGATAACTTCGCCGTGAAAATTATTTTCCGCCATGCAACTCAAAATGTGCGCGTAGTGATGCTGAACTTTAATCAGCGGCAAGTCAAATTCCTTAGAAATTTTTTCGGCAAGTGCGGTCGTCTGATAGCGCGGGTGTAAATCGCAGGCAATGACTTCGGGATTAATCTCAAGCAAATTTTTCATGCGGGCAATCGATTTTTCCAAAACTTCAACGGTGCGCAGGTCGCTGACGTCTCCGATATACGGCGAGGCATAAAATAAATTGTTCTTCGCGAGGCAAAAAGTGTTCTTGAGTTCGCCGCCAATCGCCAAGACGGATTTTTTATTTGAATCGTAAAAAATCGGGAGCGGAGCAAATCCTCGACTGCGCCGAATCATCGACGGTCGGTCGTCTATAAAGTCCATGACGGAATCATCTGCGCGGAGTAAAATTTTTCTGTCGTGACTTAGAATCGCGTCGCAGTAATCAAAATTTTTCTGCGCGTCATCGTCATCAATCGTAATCGGCACGCCCGAAGGATTTCCGCTCGTCATAATCAGCGCGTCGGGAAAATTTTTAAGCTCGTCCGGAAAATCAAAGATTAAAAGATGTAACGGCGTATAAGGCAGCATGACACCGAGTTTATTTATATCGGGCGCAACGTTTTCAGCGATTGAGCCGATTTTTTTTCGCAAAAGTACGATTGGCTTTTGAGGACTGTCCAAAAAAGATTTTTCTACGTCGGATAAAAAACATTCGCGTTCGACGGCGGCAATATCTTTGAACATGACGGCAAAAGGTTTTGTCGGACGAGTTTTTGAATCGCGCAACTTTTGAACGGCTGAAAAATTTCTCGCGTCGCAAGCCAAATGAAAGCCGCCGATACCTTTTATCGCGACAATTCCGCCGTCCGCCAAAATTTTTCTGACGTGACGAATCGCATCCCAATTCCTAATTCCTAATTCCTCATTCCCAATTAAATAAACTTCGGGACCGCAATCGTTGCAACAAATCGGCTGAGCGTCAAAGCGTCGGCTGTTCGGATTAAAATATTCTTCGGCGCAAGAATCGCACATGGGAAAATCACTCATGGAAGTGCGTTCGCGGTCGTAAGGCATATTTTTTAAAATGGTCAAGCGCGGACCGCAAGCCGTGCAATTTATAAACGGGTGCAGATATCGGCGGTCATTCGGATTAAAAAGTTCTTCCTTGCATTTTTCGCAGATTGCAATGTCGGGCGAAACGAAAATATCTCCCGCCTCGTGAACGCTGTCGATAATTTGGAAGTCGGAAAATTTTTTATCGGGCAAATTATTCACGTCGACCTTTAAAATTGCCGAGCGCGGAGGATTTTTAGTTTGGAGCGCGTCTAAAAAATTTTTCAAGTCAAAGTCGGAACCTTGAGCAAAAATTTCGACGTAAGAGCCGCGATTGGCGACGGTGCCGACGATTTTAAATTCATTGGCGATTCGGCTGACGAACGGTCGAAAGCCGACGCCTTGCACAATCCCGAAAATTTTTATGTTGAGCAAAATAATTCGCCTCCCGCGCAGATTTTAGCAAAAAAATTTTCACCATGCCATAAACGCGGTGAGAAGCTTAAAAATTTTATAATGTTGGACGCGACAGCTGTTCCGTCGCTTTTAAAGCGACAAAAAATCCCGCCGCATTGACGGGAGAAAATTTTTTATGACGCACTTGCTTTAAGCTTGGCAATTTCTTTCATGATTTCTTGCGCGAAATTTTCCAGAGCCTCTTTATCTTTGGTCGAGCCGGAAAATTTAATCGGCGTGCCGTAGACGACGGCAGGTCTCGGAAAAAATTTTTCTTTGGAAAAAATTTTCTCGGTGTTGATAATGGCGGCGGGAATAATCGGAGCTTTGGTCATAGCCGCAATCAAACTGACACCCGACGCCGCTTTTCCGAGCTTGCCTGTTTTCGAACGCGTACCTTCAGGGAAAATTCCGAAACATTTGCCGTCCTTTAGAATTTTAATCGCAGTTTTAATCGCAGCTTTATCGGCGGCACCGCGCTTGACGGGGAAGACGTAAAGGCCGCGACAAATCGCAGCCATAATCGGATTTTTAAAAAGTTCTTCCTTGCCCATGTAACAAATTTCGCGGTCAATGAACGTTCCGAGGAAGGGCGGGTCCCAGTTGCTCACGTGATTGGCAGCCAAAATAAATGCGCCGTCTTCGGGAATATTTTCCGTGCCGATTATTCGCGTCCGCAAAATTGTTCCGAACCAAAAACGACACAATACTTTAAAAATTTTATAGAACATGAAAGTTAATTATTCCTCCAAAAAAATTTTACAAAAAGCTTCGGATTTTTGCGCCAATTCCTTTTTGTCGTAAAGGTCGGGAAGCAGCTTGCAAGGTTTTCCTTTAGATTTTAACAGAAACATTTCAGGCGTTCAATATTTTTTCCCGCTGAGTTTTCGACGCGGAAATTATTCGCGCGACGGCTTACAATTTATTACTCGAGGCTTAAAATATATGATAAAATATTTGCAACTCAAAATGAAAAGTGGAGATGACTTATGAGCAAAATCAACCGATATCCTACCGATGAGGAAGCAAAAAAAATGATTGTGGAAATCGGGCGGCGCATGTATATGAAGAATTTCGTAGCTGCCAATGATGGAAACATTTCCTGCAAGGTTGACGACGAAACAATTTGGACAACACCTACCGGGGTTTCCAAAGGATTTATGTCCGAAGATGAGATGGTCAAAATGCATCTGGACGGAACAGTTATTCGTCAAGGGGAACGGGCTCCTTCCAGCGAAGTAAAAATGCATCTGCGAATTTACAATGAAAGAAAAGACGTTATGGCGGTATGCCATGCACATCCGCCCGTTGCCACGTCTTTTGCAATCGCCGGGATGGCTCTTAATCAAGCAATTTATCCGGAAGCAATCGTAAACTTGGGAATTGTTCCTTGCGTTCATTATGAAACGCCCGGCTCTCATAAACTCCCTGATTCCATTGCACCATATGTTCGGGATTACAATGCCCTGTTGCTGGCAAATCATGGCGCGGTCAGTTGGGGAACTTCACTCATGGAAGCTTGGTACCGACTGGAATCCACGGAGCATTATGCCATGATTATCATGTACAGCATCAATGTTATAGGAAAGGCAAATGTGCTTTCTTGCAATCAGATAAACGAGCTGATTCAATTAAGAAAAAAAATGGGTATCACTTCCGGCGGCGTCCCTTACGGCAATACAAAATCCTGTAATCTTACAGACGAGGTTTAGCTTGGAAAAGCATTTACCCTCGCGTCGAAAATATTTCGCCTCGGCTGAAGTCAGGGTTTAGTGAGGTGGATTTTGTCTCGCCCGAATATCTGCCTCGTTGGTCTAACTGTTTATATAGATTAGAATAAGATTTACGATTCGTCTCCTCAGCCTTAAGAAATTTGAAAAAATCGAAAGGACAACCTTTGGCAGAAAAAGATTGCAAAAAGCCTTCCGGAATGTGTCAGATAGTGGCATTAGTGATTTCGCCGGTCCAAATTCTGTAAAGTTTGTGTCCACTTTTACATCATTATATATCCATGAGGCAGATACCCTGAGCGTTGCAGCAGGAAATGTAACTGTCAGCAGCGGTGCCGGCGACGATACTTTGTCGGGCGGCAAAGTTATTTTCAGTAATGTCATTAACGGTACGACTCATACGATAAGCGGCAAAAACTCAAATAGACGTTAAGCTTTTAACCACATTACGCGAGAATTCTAATGAGATGAATCGCGCTTTTGTAGGGATTACGGGAAGTAAAGCCGGCAGTAAATAAGACGCAACAAAAGGTGCTACCTCGATGATTCAGGAAGCTCTTATGAGTAGTTCACATTAAATGATTCAGCGATAAAGCTTGAATTTCTTTTAGAAAATCAAAAAGTGGTTTGCTCCGTAACGGAGTAACCACTTTTTTTATCTGTTGTTGAATTTCTTTTTCCAATGCCGACCGGACTTCCTCCCGAATTTTTTCGGCTGCCGGAATCCATTCAAGCAAATTTATTTAAGGACTGAATATAACTTTAACGGTCGTGCCTCTGTCGACGATTTCGCCCGCACCGATACTCTGACTGACTGCGAAACCGGAACCTTCCGCCGCGAAGGAAATGCCCGCCTCATTGGCAAGCCGTGCCGACTCACGAATACTTTTGCCGTAAAAGTTCGGGACGCGAGCCGCATCAGGTGCAACTTGCTCTTGATAAGTATCAATTTTCGGTTCGGGTTCTCTCACAACTTCTCTGCGCGGGAGTTCTTGAATGGAGGCATCACCTTCGCCGACATCCGCGCCGAGTTCGTCCGCGTCAATGCCAAGCGGTGCATCACTCGGCTCAATCCTCATGTAGCGGAAAATTTGAGAAAAAATTCTTCCGGCAACAGGAGCCGCAATTTGTCCGCCGTAAAAAATTCCGTAAGGTTCATCAATCACGACAAGCAAAGCAATCTGCGGACTTTCCACGGGCGCGAAGCCGCAAAATGATGCAATATATTTTCCCTCGTCGTAGCCCAAGCCGTATTCGCTGACCTTCTGCGCGGTACCGGTCTTGCCCGCCACACGATAGCCGCGAACAGTCGCTTTACGACCGCCGCCCGCCGCAACGACTTGTTCCAACAATCCGACCAAAGTTTTATCCGTCGCCGAATCAATCGTCCGCCGAACTTCCTCAACGTGCGTTTCCGCATAGGTCGAGCCGTTCGCATTCTTTATCGATTTGACAATGTGCGGCTTGAGTAAAATTCCGTCGTTGGCAATCGCGCAAAAAGCCGTTATCAGTTGCAGCGGCGTGACCGCGATACTCTGCCCGATTGACATCGTTGCAATATCCGAATCAACCATATCTTGCGGCTCGTATAAAATTCCTGCCTCTTCGCCGGGCAATTCAATTCCCGTCGGTTCGCCGAAACCGAAAAGTCTTGCGTAGTCGATTAATTTGGTCGCGCCCAAGTCGTAGCCGAAAATTGCAAAGCCCGTGTTCAACGATTGCTTAACAACATCAGCAAAAGTTACCGTTCCGAAACTCGCGCCATTCCAGTTCTGAATTTTTTTGCCCGAAAACATCACGTAGCCGGGGTCGACGAAAACTTGATTGGGCGCGACGATTCCTTCCTGCAACAAAGCTCCGGCAACCACCGCTTTGAACGTCGAGCCGGGTTCGTAAATGTAGGAAACGGATTTATTCTTCCAAACTTCCTGGTTGTAATCCCAAAAGCGATTCGGGTTGTAAGAGGGACGATTTGCCATAGCCAAGACTTCACCCGTGCGCGGGTCCATGACAATGCAAGTTATCGCGACGGGATCATTTTCCGCCATAGCTTTATCAAGTTCCTGCTCAACGATAAATTGGATTGCGCTGTCAATCGTCAGCTGAATCGTCTTGCAACGGTCGCCCTGGTAGCCGTGCGGAGTAAAAATTGATTCCAAAATCGGTCGCTCCTGCGTATCGGCGTAGATGAAAGATTCGGTGACTTCGCCCTTGATATATTTATCCAAAGCCTGCTCAATGCCGTCGAGTCCTTTATCGTCCGTGCCGACGAATCCCAGAACATTTGCCGCAAGAACGTCGTTGGGATAGTAGCGTTTTGCCTCGTCGCGAAAACCTAAACACACGGCGTAACCTTTGCTGCGAATCAGCGCGCGAACTGCCTCATATTCCGATTGCTCCAATCGACGCTTAACCCAAGAAAATCCGCCGCCGACTGCTATATCTTCCAAAATATCTGCCTCGCTCTTGTCGATTAGCGGCGACAAATCTTTTGCCAATTCTTGAGGATTTTCGACGTGATTGGGGTCGACGAACAGAGATTTTGTCATGGTGCTCACTGCCAGTTCGCGTCCGTTGCGGTCGACGATTGTGCCGCGCGGCGATTGAACAGAATAATCGTGCCCGACTTGATAGCGCATTCTTTCGGCGAGTTCGCTGCCCTGCACGAGTTGCAACCACGCATAGCGGAAGACGACGACGCCCATTAACGCAAGCAAAGCCAAGACGAGTTTTGTAATTCGCCTTTGAATAAATTCGCGGTCTTTATTCATTTAGTCAGCGTCCAAAGCGCGAGTACGACGGAAATTCCTGCGCATATTTTTGAGTTCCACACAGCCTCTACCAACTCCTTAAAATGTTCCATGCCCTTTGAACCGTGTTCGCCGCCGCTAAGAAAATCAAATAACTGTTCTGCTCCGCTGAAAAAATCTACGCCCAAAGATGCCATCCAAAACATTGCAATCATTACGCCGACGATTTTAACGCCCGCTTCGTTGGAAAAACATCCGACTGCCGCGCAGGTGACTTTAAAAGAAATTATCGCAATCACCGCCGTGATATACGTCGACCAATGTTGCGGCGCGGCGAATGTAACTTGAACTGCGATTAGTAATATGACCGTCGATACCAGGTAGACCAAAAAGCCCGCCGGTAATCCTACAGCTTCCCGCATAAAAAATCTCCCTTTGGTCGATTTTTAGGGAAGTAGCAGTTAGGGAAGTAGGGAATTAGCTTTATACTACTTCCCTATTTCTCTACTAACCTAATTCCCTGCTAACCTATTTTTGTCAAGCGCGTTGAGCATTTTTAAGCAGCGCATCTTTTAATCTTCCTTCGATTGCGACGAGTTCTTTTTCTGCCGCCTGACGTCTTTGGCGTCCTTCATGTTGGATACGGAGCGTTTCTTCAATCGTCGAGATTAAATCTTCGTTGACTTTCTTAACGGTATCAATGTCGACAATGCCGCGCTCGTTAGCTTGAGCCGTGTCGATTGAGTTTTGTTTGAGCATTTCGGCGTTACGTTTCAAAAGGTCGTTGGTTGCGTCGCTGACTGCCCGCTGAAGTTCAATAACTTCTTTTTGGCGCGTCAAGCCGAGTGCGATGACCATTTGATTTTTCCAAAGCGGTATCGTGTGATAAATTGCGGATTGCACGCGGTCGATTAAAACTTTGTCGTTGTTTTGAATCAGACGGATTTGCGGCGCGGTTTGAATTGCCAAAGTTTTGCTTAGTTTAAGGTCGTGGATTTTTTTCTCGAAACGGTCGACGCTCTGTTCAAAATCGTTGACGACTTGCACCGCCATCGGGTCACCGGACGCCGCCGCTTGTTCACGGAGTTTTGGCAAAGTTATCGAGTGCATTTCCTCAAGTTTTTCCTCGCCCGCGCGGATATAAAGTTGCAGGTCTTTGAAGTATTCGAGATTTTTTTGATAAAGCGTGTCGAACATGACGACATCTTCCATCATCTTGACTTTGGCATTTTCCAAACCGGCCTGAATTTTTTCAACCTGCGTCGAAAGTTTTTCGTAGCTATTCATGACATCACTTTCCATGATAGCTTCTGTCTTTTTGATTAGCGAACCGATTATCGGCACGTTGCTAAAGAAGCTGTCGTTCTTTTTTGTCACGTCGAAGCCTTTAACTTTGCTTACGAGATCATTTAAAAGCGTTCCGACTTCGCCCGAATCTTTTGTACGGACTTTGGCGAGTATGCTGTCGGAGAATTGCGCAATTTCCTTCTGCGCGGGCGCACCGAAACTTAGCGGCGTGCTGGAATCGGTTAAATCTATTCCGTCCTTTATCGATTGGACTTTAGCTTTTTCTTCGGGCGTGAGCGTTTCGATTTGCTGAGTGACTTTGGCAATTTCCTTGGCGGGTTCAACGGGAACGATTGCTTGCTCCGTCGACGCGGACGCTTTTTTCTTTGCCATCAAGTCGTTAAGATTTATCTCTGCCATTTTTTATCTCTCCTCTGAAAATTTATTTGTGTCGACCGTTTTTATTGCGGCGATTATTTTTTTTGATGTATTGCTCGTAAAAATCTTCGACGGGCATGAACAGATAGCGAATTCCTTCGACGAGACTGACCCACATCGGCAACGTCGTCCAAGACAGCAGGAAATAAATTATGCCTTGAAATGTTTTGCCCTGATAAAATTTGTGCGCGCCGAATGAGCCGAGGAAAATTGCCAACGCCGATTGGATTAATTTTGTTTGAACGATTTGCGGGCGGTCTTCTTCCGGGAAGGGTAAATCAATCGGGCTTGCGTCGACTTCACCGCGTCGACGTTTTTGCATACCTTGCGGGAAAAATTTTCTTTGCGGCTCCAATTCCATAGGTTGGTTGAGCAAATCGGTATCAATCCGAACGTTGCCGTATTTGTCGACCGCTCCGACGTCGATTGTTTTGGTTTTGATTCCTTCGGCGTTTAGCTGCTGTTCCATGACTTTCAGCTCGGCGTCGGCGGAAATAATTTGGTCGTTTAAAATATGCTCGAATTGGTCTTGATAGGCGTCGTCAAGCGCGGCAAGCGTTTGTTTCATGCGTTGTTTCAAGTCTTGGATTTTATCCGTCGACAAATGCGTTTCCTCAAGCTCCTGATATTGCTTGACGATTTTAACGGCGCGGTCCTGATAATAATCAATGAACTTGTACGCCAGCGCAATTCGTTCGGGATTTTTTTCAAGGTGATTCAAAAGATTTTTAGCCGTCCGTTGCAATCGTTTAAGCTGCGCAGAAAGTTCGCGGTCGGAAATATTTTCCAACGCCGAATCCAAATAATTATAATCGGCAGTCGCCTTGTCAAAATTTTCCTGCAGATATTGCGCCCGCTCCGATTCCAACTCTTTTAAATCCAAGCGCGGTGTACGATTTTTTTTCCAATCCCAAAACGCTTTTCCGCCGAATATCACTCCCGTCGTCATCAAAATCACTATCAAATAATTCAGCAAATGATCCACGCTAATCACTCCCTGCCGAGTCAAAAAAATTTTCTCCGCAAATTGTACCATAAATATTTCAGACGTGCACAACTTAGCGCATTAAATTTTTGTTAAGTGCAAAAAAAAATCCCCGCGACGTTCGCAGGGAAAAAGTTGTTAAGGTAAGGCAATGCCTTTTGATTCAACAATTTCGTGGAGGCGCGGCATATTCGTCATAAAAACTTCAATCAAGCGTTCGTAATTCGGATTTTGAATTTTCCCTTGATAGTGTGAGGGATTTAGTCCGCTCGCCGAGAAAAACGGCTTTTCGCAGATGATTTGCCCGTCCTTAAAATCGAACAGCGCGTAAATCGGAATAATGTGAACGTCTTCATCCCAGTCGCCCAAATTTTCGTCAACTTGTCCGCGTTGTGCCCTGGGAACCACCATCACGGAAATAAACGGCGGATAACCTCCCGCTGCGTCTTTTTTCAGATAGAATTCGTAATTTGCTCGCGTGCAGGGAAATAATCCTATTGAGTCCAAATCTTTTGCCGCGACCATAAATCCGAGTTTTCCGTCCGATTTCATTTTTATCAGCGCAAGTATTTCGTTTTCTGCCGGCGGATACGCTACTGCCAACGTGTCGAACGGTAAATCGTTTTCTTCCGCCGCCTCTGCGTTGGCTGCCGTCAAAAATATCAGCGCGAGGAGTAAAATTATTTTTTTCGCCACGGACATCACCTCTCAAAAATTTTCGCAAAGTTAATCTTAGAATTTGTTTTCGCGACCTGCTTTAAGGCGTTGAATATTTTCTCTGTGGCGGAAGACGATAATCAGACCCGCGACGAGTGCGAACAGGAAATAAATCATCGGTTCTTTGAAAATCGCCGCGAGAATCGGAGTAAGGACAGCCGCAGTAATCGAGGCAACCGAGACATAACGCGTGATTAAAGTGAGCACGAGCCAGACGATAAATACAATCGCAGTGACTTTCGGCATGAGCGCGGCAATGACACCGAGTCCGGTCGCGACACCCTTGCCGCCTTTGAAACCGATAAAAATCGGGAACATGTGACCGAGCATGGCAAACAGACCGCCCACGACCATTGCGCCGGGCGAGGCAAAAAAGTACGCGCCGAGCAAGACGCCGAGCTGACCTTTAAGAAAGTCGAAGATAAAAATTAAAAGACCTGCTTTCCTGCCGAGAATTCGCCAAGCATTGGTCGCGCCGATATTGCGCGAGCCGTATTGTCGCAAGTCTTTTTTCCAGATAAGTTTGCCGAAAATCAATCCCATGGGAATCGAGCCGATAAGATACGCGGCGATAATAAGTGTTGCCCAAGTCATAACTTTTCCCCCTAACTCCTAATTAGAGGATTTAGGATTTAGGATTTAGAGATTTTGTTTTCCCTAACTCCTAATTCCTAACTCCTAACTCCTAAACTGGTGCGGATGGAGGGGGTCGAACCCTCACGCCCGAAGGCAACGGATCCTAAGTCCGGCGCGTCTGCCAATTCCGCCACATCCGCTTATTTATGATTAAATCACATTTATTTTTCAGTGTCAACACGCCGCGCAGGATTTAATCATTGCCCGCCGAATATAAGTTGAAAATTAATCGGGAGGGAAAAATTTGCAGACTAAAGATAAAATTGCGGCGGTCGTCAAAGCGGCAACCGAATCGGCAATGAATGACGGCGCGTTAAAATTTTCAGACGCCTTGCCCGAAGTTGCGTTGGAAGTTCCGCCGAAAAAAGAATTCGGAGATTTCGCGACTAACTTCGCAATGCAGACCTCGAAAATTTTCAGGACATCGCCGCGCAAAATCGCCGAAGAAATTAAATCGCGAATCAATTCCGACCTGTTCGAGCGGATTGAAATTGCGGGCGCGGGTTTCATGAATTTTTATCTGCATAGCGACGTTATTTACCGCGAGCTTAAAGAAATTTATGACGAGGGAAAAAATTTCGGACACTTGCCTTGCAAACAGAACGTCACGATTCAGATTGAATACGTCAGCGCGAATCCGACGGGACTTTTGCACGTAGGTCACGGACGCGGCGCGGCGGCGGGTTCGGCTATCGTCAACATCATGCGGGCGGCGGGCTACAACGTCGAGAGCGAATATTACATCAACGACGCCGGCAATCAAATGGACATGCTTGCAATTTCCGTCAACGCCCGTTATCTGGAATTGCTCGGACAAAAAATTGATTTTCCCGAAAACGGTTATCGCGGCGAGGACATTATCGAAACGGCGCGCAGAATAATTATTCGTCACGGAAAAAAATTTTTGGACATGCCCGAAGACGAACGCTTGAAAATTTTGGGCGAGCTTGCCTACGCCGATAAAATGTTTGAACTTCAAGACGACCTGGAAAATTTCCGCGTGCACTTCGACGTTTGGTTCAGCGAAAAAACTTTGCACCCCGATAAAATTAACGCGGCGATTGACCTGCTCAAAGAAAACGGCAACGTCTACGAAAAGGACGGCGCACTTTGGTTAGCCTCGACAAAATACGGCGACGACAAAGACCGCGTAGTCATTCGCGAGAACGGCGAGCCGACATATCTTGCCGCCGACATTGCTTATCATAAAAATAAGTTCGACCGCGGCTTTGGCGAGCTGATAAATATTTGGGGCGCGGATCATCACGGCTACGTTGCGCGTGTCAAGGCGGCAATGAAAATGCTCGGCTACGACGCCGATAAACTCAAAATTATTTTTTTGCAGATGGTATCGCTGTTCAGAAGCGGCGAGGCGGTTAAAATGTCAAAGCGGGCAGGCACGGCGATTCCCTTGCGCGAACTTATGGAAGAAGTCGGCACGGACGCGGCAAGATATTTTTTCCTTATGCGTTCGACGGACAGCCAACTTGATTTTGATTTGGATTTGGCAAAGTCGCAAAGCGCGGACAATCCCGTTTACTACATTCAATACGCGCACGCCAGAATTTGTTCGATTTTCCGTCAAGCTGAAGAAAACGGCTTAAAACTCGACGGCGAGCCGAAATTTTCGCTGATGAATTCGGCGGCGGAAATTGACTTGATGAATAAAATTTTTGAATACCCCGACGAGATTGAGAAAGCGGCTGTCGAATATTCTCCGCAACGCATTGCACGCTACGTTTACGATTTGGCGTCGACGTTCAGCAGTTTTTATCGCGACTGCAGGATTTTGGGCGTCGAAGAAGATTTGGCTATTGCTCGGCTTGCGCTTTTGAAAATTACTCAACACACGATTCAACACGCATTAAATTTGTTGGGAGTTTCCGCTCCGGAAAGGATGTAATGTCATGAGAAAAATTTTTTTTACGTTGGTAGCGGTGATGATTATGTTCGCTTTCCAAAATGCGCAAGCTCAACCTTCTCCGCAATGGGTTAAGGATTTACCCGCCGCTAAAGCTTCAAAGCAAATGGTTATCATCGCGGGCGTTCAAGGTTCGGACGCTTGGATTTCCATGCACGAAAAAATTAACGGCGAGTGGGAACAGATTATGACGACGCCCGGCTTTGTCGGCAAGGACGGTCTCGGCAAACTTCGTGAGGGCGACGGTAAAACTCCCGTCGGAACTTTTAAATTTGACTGCGCGTTCGGCATTGCCCCCGACCCCGGTTGTGCGATTCCTTACATTCAAGTCAACGAGTATCATTATTGGTCGGGCGACAGAAATTTCAAATACAATAAGCTTGTCGACGTGCGCAAGGCTCCTGCCAACTTCAACAAAGATGACAGCGAACATTTGATTGATTACAGCCCGCAATACCTTTACGCGCTGAATATAAGTTACAATGCTGCGTGCACACCCGACAAAGGCTCCGCGATATTCATGCGCTGTTTTGAACCTGCCAAGCCTTACACGGGCGGCTCCGTCATGATTCCCGAAGATAAAATGCTTTTCGTCATGCAACACGTCAAATCGGATTGCGCGTGCATCATCGACACTTTAGAAAACTTGAGAGGCAACTTCTAAAAATTTTTAGGAGATATGATTTATGCGAAAAATTTTCTTGACGGTGGTGGTGGTGATTATGTTTGCTCTTCAGTCCGCGCAGGCGGCAACACCTTCGCCGCAATGGGTTAAAAATCTTCCGATCGCCCGAAATCCAAATGTGAATGACTACGCTCAAGCTGTTCTGTCTTTGGGAGAACGTATAGCCTTTGGCGGCAATTCTCCTTCGAACGCAAACAACAGCTTTGTCGAGCAAATGATTGTTGTCGCGGGTATTCAAGGAACGACGGCTTGGATTTCCATGCATGAAAGAAATTCTGCGGGCGAATGGGAACAAATCATGACGACGCCCGGCTTTATCGGCAAAAACGGTCTCGGCAAAGTTAAGGAGGGCGACAACAAAACTCCGGTTGGCACATTCAGATTTGATTATGCGTTCGGAATTGCGCCCGATCCCGGTTGCGCCATTCCCTACGTCCAAATTAATGAAAATCACTACTGGTCGGGCGATTGGAATTACAAATACAATCAGCTTGTCGACGTGCGGGAGGCTCCCGCCAATTTCGATACGAGATACAGCGAGCATTTGACTGACTACAATCCACATTACCTTTACGCGTTGAATATGGGTTATAACGCCGAGTGCACGCCCGGCAGAGGTTCCGCGCTGTTCATGCATTGCTTTGGACCTGCCAAGCCGTGGACGGGCGGTTGCGTCGGCTTGCCCGAAGACAAAATGCTTTTCGTCATGCAACACATTCGCCCAGGTTGCGCCTGTGTCATTGATTCTTTAACAAATTTGGGAGGTTCACTCTAAATGGAAGAAAATATTTCTGAAGTCGACATTGCTTATCAAATTCTTGTCGATTCGGGCAAGGACAATCCGATTTACTTTAAAAATTTGATTCGCGAGATTATCGCCAGAAAAAATAAAACTGTTCAGAACGAGGCGGCGGCTATTTCCGAAATTTACACGATGATTAATATGGACAGTCGTTTTCAGCACATAAAGGACGGACTTTGGGGTTTAGCCGATTGGGAATTGACCGAAACAAAGCGTTCGCGTTCGTCGACCAAGACGACCGTTAAATAATTTAGCCGTTGTGAGGGTTAAATGTCGTGTCACACCAAGATTTTATTCAACCCTCACAACGAATTAGCTCATAATTCCTAATTGAAAAAACGCCAGGGCTGTGTTAAGATAAACAAAAGAAAATTTTTTGCTTCGCGCAGGAAGGCGGAGACTTATGGCTGATAATTACTACAACACACTTGCTCAGCGTGCGACGTTCGACGAAGAGGCTTTTGAGGAACTTTACGAATATTTTTTCCCGCGTGTCTACAATTTTATTTATGCGCGGCTGAAAAATTCTGCGGACGCCGACGATGTGACGAGCGTAACTTTCATGAAGATGAATGAAAATCTTGAACGCTACAATCCTGAAGTGGCTGCCTTTTCGACGTGGCTTTTTAGGATTGCAAACAATGCGATAATCGACCACACACGCCGCCAAGAAAAAAATCGAGAGAGCGAGTGGGAAGATTTCTTCGACCCTGCCGCGCCCGAATATGAAGAACCCGAACATCAAATGATGAGAAGTGAGGCAAGTCGCGGGCTTTTGGCGGCAATCGATAAACTCAACGAGCGCGAACGGCGCATTATCGAATTGAGATACTGGGGCGAACAGGATACGCGGACAATCGCCGAGCTGTTATCAATGTCCGAAAGCAATGTTCGCGTGACGCTTCACCGCACTCTTGAAAAATTGAAAAAAATTTTGGGCGAGCTGTAACAAAATCCGTTTTGCAACGTATAAGCTTTAAAGATAAATAAGGAGTGATTAAAATGACCTTGGAAGACAGATTTGCTCAAACGGATTTTTCGCAGTTCAGCAAGATTAAGGACAGCCTCCTTTTCAGGTTGAAACTTCGTCGCCGCGCCATAAATGAAGAAATGTCCCTCAACGAACTCGACGAAGTTGTTGCCGCCGGCAATGCTCACATCAACAAGCCCGAAAATAAATATCCGACTCGTCTCTAAAAAAAATTATCCCTCGCCGATTAATGACGGGGGATTTTTTGCTTGCGAACAAGCAAGACAGGTGCGCCGGAAAAAATATTGGTGTAAATTTATGGAGGTTTTTTTGATGTTTATCGACACGCATTGTCATCTTGAAGACGAAAATTTTTCCGACGACCGAGCAGAAGTTATCGAACATGCAAAAACTTCAAGAGTCGAACGGATTATAAATTTCGGAAGTACATTTCAAAGTTCAATCGCCGTCACGGAGCTTGCGAAAAATTTTTCGGAACTTTATGCGGGCGTCGGCATTCACCCCGAAGAAATTGACGACTTCGACGAAAAAACTTGCACGCGTCTTGCCGAACTTGCCGCCGAAAAAAAAGTTGTCGCGATTGGAGAAATCGGTTTGGATTATCACTGGGAAAAAGATTCGGCACGGCGATTGATTCAGCAGAAAATTTTTATTGAGCAACTGGACTTGGCTCGGCAACTGAATTTGCCCGTTTGCATTCACGACCGCGACGCGCACGGCGATACCTTGAAAATTTTGCAGACGGAGGGAAAAAATCTGCGCGGGGTTTTGCATTGTTATTCGGGCAGTTTGGAGACGGCGCGGGAAGTTTGGAAGCTCGGTTGGTTTATCGGCGTCGACGGTCCTTTGACGTTTAAAAATTCCGCGAAGTTGCCCGAAGTCGTCAAAGCCGCTCCGCGTGACATGATTTTGATTGAAACCGACGCGCCCTATCTTGCGCCCGTACCTTATCGCGGCAAACGTAACGAACCTGCTTACGTCGTCGAAGTCGCAAAGAAATTGTCAGAGCTTCGCGGCGAAACTTTGGAAGAAGTTGCCGCTTACACCACCGCCAATGCAAAGGAACTTTATAAAATTTTTTGAGTTTGTACGAACGCGGATATTTGCTAAAAATTATTGGCACGTTGAATCGCGTCCACTGTTCCGCCGCTTTTAAAGCGGCCAAAAAAATTGTCAGAGCTTCGCGGCGAAACTTTGGAAGAAGTTGCAGCTTACATCACCGCCAATGCAAAGGAACTTTATAAAATTTTTTGAGTTTGTACGAACGCGGATATTTGCTAAAAATTATTGGCACGTTGAATCGCGTCCACTGTTCCGCCGCTTTTAAAGCGACCAAAGAAATTGGCAGAGCTTCGCGGCGAAACTTTGGAAGAAGTTGCAGCTTACACCACCGCCAATGCAAAAAATCTCTATCAACTCAACACGGAATAAGTTCAGCGTCGTTGTCCTCCAATAATTTATCTTCAAAGTCGTAGCCGACTTCGTAATAAATTTTTTTCAGACTTATACAGTTACCAAAAATTTCGTTGCCAATCTCGGTGACGCTCGCGGGAATTGTTATTTCTCTCAAGCTCATGCAATCTCTGAATGCGAAGTCATCAATTTCTTTGAGACCGTCGGGAAGTTCTATCTTCCACAACAGTGCACAACAGTCAAAAGCACTCTCGCCAATGTAAGTGACATTGTCGGGGATTTTTATTTGGCGCAAACTCATGCAGCTCATAAAAGTATATCCTTCAATCGCCGTGACGCCGATAGGAATTTTTATTTCCGTCAAGCTTCTGCAGTTGCTGAAAGTTCCTTCGCCGATATGAGTGACGCTGTCGGGAATTTTTATTTCCGTCAAGCTGTCGCAACCGTTAAAAGCAAGTTCGCCGACAGAAATGATGCCGTCGGGAATTTTTACCGCCGATAAATTTTTGCAGTTGCTGAAAGCTTCTCTGCCAATGGAAGTGACGCCCGCTTCAATAATAATTTCTTGAATCGAATCGCGCCGGACTTGCCACGGAGTTTCTTTTTGCCAAGAATAATTTTCCATGTCGCCCGTACCGCTGATTGTAAGCGTTCCTTCGTCATCGAGTGTCCAAGTTAAATTTTTTCCGCAAGTGCCGTTTGACATTTAACCGCCTCCAAAAAAAATCGCCGCCCGAAATTTGCAGGCAGCGAAAAAATTTTCTTACAGTATGAACTGGGATAAGTCGCGGTTTTTAACAATTTCTTTAAGTCGTTCGTCAACGTAAGCCGCGTCGATTACAAGTTCCGTTTTGCCTTCCTTAACCATGTCGGGAGCCTCGAAGGAAACTTCTTCCAACAATTTCTCAAGCAAGGTGTGCAAGCGTCGTGCGCCGATGTCTTCGGACTGTTCGTTGACGACTTCGGCAAGTTCGGCTATGCGTTCGATTGCTTCATCTTTGAAATCCAATGCAAGCCCTTCCGTCTCCAAAAGTGCTTTGTATTGTTTGATAAGCGCGTTTTTCGGTTCGGTCAAAATTTTCTCGAAATCCGCCTTGAGCAAAGATTTTAACTCGACTCGAATCGGGAAACGTCCTTGCAATTCCGGAATTAGGTCGGAAGGTTTGGCAGTGTGAAATGCGCCCGCTGCTATGAATAAAATGTAATCGGTTTTGACGGGACCATATTTGGTCATGACGGTGGAGCCTTCGACAATCGGCAGAATATCACGTTGCACGCCTTCGCGGCTGACGTCGGGACCGGAAGAGGAGCCTTTGACCGCAACTTTATCAATTTCGTCAAGGAAGACAATCCCGCTGCGTTCGGCAAGTTCGACGGCGGCTTCCGAAACTTCTTCCATGTCGATAAGTTTTTCGGCTTCTTCCTGCTCCAAAATTTTCCGCGCGGCTGCAACGGTGACTTTCCGCTTGCGCATACGTTTCGGCATGAGAGAACTTACCATATCCTGAAGATTATCGCCCATGCCCTCCAAACTGGAGCCGGAAAACATTCCTACCATCGGCTTTGCATGGTCGGCAACTTCCAACTCGATGACTTGCTCCTCAAGCTTGCCTGCCTCCAAACGTTTGCGGATAAATTCGCGCCCCGGTTTTTTTGTCTCGTCAATTTCTGCAGACTGTGTTGCTTCCGTATCGGCATTGCCGAAAAGTTTTCCGAGCGGATTTTGCGAACGTTTCGGTTCGGGAACTAAAATATCAAGCAACCTTTCCACGGCATTTTGAGCGGCTTTATCCTTAACTTCTTCAGTCTTTTGCTTGCGAACCATGCGCACGGCCGTTTGAACGAGGTCGCGGATAATCGATTCGACATCGCGCCCGACGTAGCCGACTTCGGTGAATTTTGTCGCCTCAACTTTTATAAAAGGTGCTTGAACGAGTTTGGCGAGGCGGCGAGCAATTTCGGTTTTGCCCACGCCCGTGGAGCCAATCATTAAAATATTTTTAGGGATGACGTCGTCGCGCATTTCGTCGGGCAATTTGTGACTGCGCCAACGATTTCTAAGAGCAACGGCGACGGCTTTCTTGGCGTCAAACTGTCCGACGATAAAGTTATCAAGATTTTCAACGATTTGACGCGGAGATAGATTAGACACGCAAAAACCCCCGTTAAAAAATAGTTTGCTATCATAAAAAGCGGCAAAATTATATAACGCGCCGAAAAAAAAGTAAAGAGTATTAATCGGGGCAAAAGACTTGCCAAATAAAATTTCTTGGCTTAGAATTTTATCAAAACTTTTCGGAGCACAATTTATGCAAACGATAAAAATTTCTTTAATCGGCATGGCGGCGATTGCCGGATTTTTTTTGAGCTTGATTCAAGGTTCGGTTGAAATATCTTCCGCGCAAATTTTTTATGACTTACTCGGCGTCGGAGAAGTGACACTCGACGAAACGAAGCGACAAATTTTGGAAAATATTCGTTTGCCGCGGACGATAGTCGCGATTCTCGTCGGAGTGAATTTGTCATTGTCGGGAGCGATTTTGCAAGCCGTAATGAAAAATCCTCTGGCAGACCCGCACATAATCGGAATATCGTCGGGCGCGGGCTTATTCGGAATTTTCGTCATGATGATTTTCGGCGACGCGGGAGCATTGGTAACACCTGCGGCATTCGTCGGAGCAATGTTGGCGGCCGCGCTGATTTATATTTTGGCATGGAAGGACGGAATTCGCCCGATTAGAGTAATTTTGGCGGGCGTGGCAGTCAGTGCATTTTTGGGCGCGGGAATCTCGGCATTGCTGATTTTTTATTCCGATAAAGTTCACGGCACACTACTTTGGATGGTCGGCGGATTATCCGCGCGGAGTTGGCAGCACGTCGAACTTTTATTGCCCTACTCAATTTTCGGAACGTGCTTAACTTTTTTGGCGGCGCGACATTTGAACGTTTTGCAGTTGGGCGACGAAGTTGCAAAAGGTTTGGGCTTGCGAGTAAATCTCGTGCGGACAATTTTAACGGCATTGGCAGCGTTGTTGGCGGCGTCGGCGGTATGTGTCGTCGGCTTACTCGGTTTCGTCGGATTAATCGTCCCGCACTCGGCGCGACTTATCCTCGGCTCGGACTATCGAATTTTATTGCCGGGCGCGGCACTTTTGGGCGCGGCAGTCGTCACGATAAGCGACACCTTTGCCCGAACGATTTTTGCTCCGACAGAATTGCCCGTCGGAATTTTAATGGCAATGCTCGGCGCACCGTTCTTTTTGTACTTGTTGAGGAAAGAATTATGAATTTATCGGCTGAAAAAATTTTCGTGACAATCGGCGGCAAAGAAATTTTGTGCGACGTGAATTATAAATTTGCTTCGGGCAAGCGCACGGCGATTATCGGACCGAACGGCGCAGGTAAATCGACGCTGTTAAAAGTTTTATGCCTGCTCAATGAAAAATTTTCGGGCGTCGTGACACTCGACGGAAAAGATATTCGCACAATTGGCAGAAAAAATTTATCGCGGGTAATGGCAATTCTTCCGCAAGAACGCGACGCGCCTCAAGATACAACTGTCAGACAGCTCGTATCGTTCGGACGTTTCCCGCACAGAAAATTTTTCGGCGGCGATTCGGCAGAAGATTCGGAGGCAATAAAAAACGCTCTCGAACTCACAAAGCTCACGGACTTCGAAAATCGGCAAGTAATTTCTTTATCGGGCGGCGAACGGCAACGCGCTTGGCTGGCTATGACTTTGGCTCAGCGTCCGAAAATTTTATTGCTCGACGAGCCGACAACTTATTTGGACATCGCTCACCAACTCGAAGTCATGGACATTATCGCCGACGTAAATAAAAAATTTTCCACGACGATTATCATGGTTTTGCACGATATAAATCACGCGCGACTTTACTCCGACGAAGTTTTGATTCTCAAAGACAAAAAAATTTTCGCGGCGGGTTATCCGACAGAAATTTTGTCCGCGAAAATTTTAAGCGAAGTCTTTAACGTCGAAGCCGACATTTTCACAAACGCGGCGGGCGACAAAATTATTTTCCCGATAAAAAATCATTAAACTCCCCGGGTTTCGCAATAAAAATTTTTTTTGGAGATGATTAAATGGACAGACTTACTCCCGCGCAACGCCGGCAACGTGACGGTCGCTTTAAAAGCGCAAGCGTGACGCTTGACCCAGCGGTCGCGTCTTGCCGCTTAATATTTTTAACGTTAATAGCCGCGCCGGAACGAAGCGCATTTCTAGCCTAATCATTCCTAACTCCTAACTAGGATATAGGATTTGGGATTTAGGATTTAGAGAAAATTCCCCAACTCCTAACTCCTAACTCCTAATTCCTAACTATTCTGCCGCGCCGGAACGAAGCGCATTGCTAAATTAAAAATTCTTTTGGAGATGATTAAATGGACAGACTTACTCCCGCGCAAAGGCGTAAAAATATGCAACACGTCCGAAATAAAGATTCGCAGATTGAATTGAAATTGCGGCGGGCACTTTGGCACGCGGGCTTTCGATACAGAAAAAATGTCCGCGAAATTTTCGGTTGCCCCGACGTAGTTTTCTTGAGATTAAAAATTGCCGTTTTCTGCGATTCGGAATTTTGGCACGGCTACGACTGGGAAAATCGCAAACACGATTTTAAAAGTCATCAAGAATTTTGGATACCGAAAATCGAACGCAACATGGCTCGCGATAAAGAAGTCAACGAACATTTGGCGGCGGAAGGTTGGACGGTTTTAAGATTCTTCGGCAAGCAGATAAAAAAGAACGTCGACGAGTGCGTCAGAATTGTCGCGGAGACCGTCGCGCAAAAAAAATCGGAGGCGTGTAAATGTACAAGATGATTGATTTGTTCGCGGGCATTGGCGGAATTCGGCTGGGCTTTGAATACGTTTTCGGAGCCGACGCCGCGACGGTTTTTGTCAGCGAGATTGATAAATACGCCCGCACGACCTACGCCGAAAATTTTCCCGACGACGTTCCGATTGACGGCGACATAACTCAAATTCCCGCAGAAGAAATTCCGCCGTTCGATATTTGTCTGGCGGGTTTTCCGTGCCAAGCGTTTTCGATAGCGGGCAAGCGCGGCGGCTTCGACGACGATTATCACGGGACTTGTCGCGGCACTCTTTTTCTCGACGTGATTAGAATTTGCGATTATCACAAGCCGAAAATTATTTTCTGCGAGAACGTCAAAGGGCTGGTCAATCACGACAAAGGGCGCACGTTTAAAATTATCTGTAACGCCTTCGAGCAAATCGGCTACAAAATTTTTTACAAGGTTTTGAACAGCCGCGACTTCGGACTTGCGCAAAATCGCGAGCGGATTTATATCGTCTGCTTTAGAAATGACATTGCGCCCGAAAATTTTAATTTCCCGACGCCGATTGATGAACGCTGTTCGATTCGCGACATACTCGAATACGCGCCGATTGCCTCGAAATATTATTTGAGCGACGTTTACCTTGAGACACTTCGCAAACACCGTCAACGTCATGAGGCGGCGGGCAACGGTTTCGGCTACGAGGTAAAGGACTTGGACGGCGTGGCAAATGCATTGGTTTGCGGCGGCATGGGTCGCGAGAGAAATTTAATCGTCGACGAACGCGAACATTCCAAAATTCCCACGACAAAAATTCACGGCGAGATTAACGAAGAAAATATCCGCAAACTCACTCCGCGCGAATGGGCAAGACTTCAAGGTTTTTCGGACGAATTCCGATTTGTTTTGCCCGACACTCAACTTTACAAACAATTCGGCAACACGGTTTCGATAGATGTCGTCGCGGCGATTGCGCAAGAGATAAGGAGCGTGCTTGAACCAATGACATACAATAAAGGCGAGTGGAGCGAACTTTACGCGCTGTTGAAATTGCTTGCCGACGGAAAGATTAATGCGGAGGTCAACGGCGAGCAAATTTGGTTGCCCGTGCTGAAAATTTTCCGTGAAGACGTTGCCGGTTTTAAATTGGAATTTCGACGGCAAAAAGATTTCGTCGAACGTTATCAGAACGGCGACCGCGTTTGGAAGATTAAAGCGTCGGAATTCGCGGCGGCGGCTGAAAAAATTTTGTGCGGGATAAAAAATTCCGGCGGCGGAAAAATAACTTTTGAGATTGACGGCGCGGAAGAAATTATGCGGCAACTCGGCTTGACAAAAATAAAATCGCCCGCCGACAAAAAAGCAGATATTGAACTTGAAATTCACGACACGTTCACGGGCGCGGATTTTGTTCGCGGCTACTCGATTAAATCTGATTTGGGCAGCGCACCGACTCTATTCAATGCGTCAAAGACAACGAACTTCAGATTTAAAATTTTCGGCGTCGACGACGTGCTTGCCGAAAAGATTAATTCAATCAACACGCGCAAGAAGATTCAAGACCGACTGAAAAAAATTCCGCAGCTTGAATTTGATTCCGTCTGCAAAAAAATTTTCGCGGACAACTTGAGTTTGGTTGATTCAAACATGGAAAAAATTTTGGGCGAGATGCTGAAGATTTACTACGTCGAACGAATTGCCGATTGCGCGGAGCTGGTGACGGAACTGGAAAAGCGTAATCCGCTGAAAATCGGTGTCGAAAATTATTACCGTCACAAGATAAAAAAATTTCTCTGCGCGGTTGCATTGGGACTCAAGCCCGCCACGAAATGGAACGGTCTCGACGAGGCAAACGGCGGCTATCTGATTGTTCAAAATACCGGCGAGCTTGTCATTTTTCCTCTTCACAACCGCGACGACTTTGAAACTTATCTTTTGAACAATACGCGCCTTGAAACACCGAGTACAAATAGATTTAATTTCGCAACAATTTTTTCGGGGGGGGGGGCAAAAATATATCGACCTCAACCTGCAAATTCGTTTCAAGTAAAAAAATTTTCCCTCCCGAACGTCGAGAGGGATTTTTTTAATTCCCAATTACAAATTCCCAATTCCTAGTTGAAATCGCACCATGGTTCGCCGCTCATGAAGTCGCCGCCGTTGTAGCAAGCCGCTCGCGCACGACAGCCGCCGCATTTATTTTTATACTTGCAGGAGCCGCAATTTCCGCTGTATTCGAGTGTCCGAAGTGTCTTTAAAATTTTATTCGACCGCCAAATTTCATCGAAGGGAGTTTCGCGCACGTCGCCCAGTTCCATATTTAAATAAGCGCACGGCTGAACTTTTCCGCGCGGGCTGATTATGCAATAGCTCAAACCCGCAAGACATCCGCGCTTAAATCTGGTCTTAATTCCGAGTTGGTCGGCGATTCGTAAAAATTGCGGCGCACACGTCGGCTTTAGTTCTATGGAAACTTCCTGCTGCTTGCGCATGATTCGCGTCAAAACTTTTTCGTAACCTTCGGCGCGCAAGGATTCTTCCTCAATCGTCGCGGCTCGACCCGTCGGCACCAAAAAGAAAAAATGATGCGCCTTTGCTCCGATTTCAACCGCGAAGTCCGTCAACGACTCCAGCTCGTGTTGATTCCAATCCATAACCGTCGTGTGAATTTGGAACGGTAAATCTGCCGCCAAACAATTTTTCATTCCGTCAACCGCACCTTGCCACGCACCTGCGAACGACCGAAATTTATCGTGCTTAGCTGCGTCGAGCGAGTCCAAGGAAATGCCCATACCTTTTGCGCCCGCCGACTTTAAATCTTTTGCCAGCTGAGGAGTTATCAACGTGCCGTTCGTGCCGAAGACCGCGATTAATTTTAAGCGCGTTGCATGTTCGACCAATTCCAAAATGTCGGGACGCATTAACGGTTCGCCGCCCGAAAATATCATTATCTTGAAACCCGCGCGGGCTATCTGATTCAAAAGTTCCTTGGCTTCAGCTGTCGAAAGTTCTTCTTGAGCCTTACAGCCTGCGTCGCGGTAGCAATGCGCGCAATACATGTTGCAAGCGTTCGTCGTGTTCCATGAGACTATCAAATTTAATCCCTCCCGCGCCAGTATACTTGCCGCAAGAAATTTTTACAAGCCGTAAAAAATGCGTCTGCACTTTACAAAAATAAATTTAATCGCTAAAATAAAATTGACCTTTCAATTTTGCTTAAATTTATTTAAATGAGGAGAGGTTTTTATGGCAACAGCAACTTTAAAAGATATCGCTCGAAAGTTAAATTTATCTACCGCGACGGTATCTTTAGCTTTGAATCAACGTCCGGGCGTGAGTGAACAAACTCGCGAAGATGTTTTGGCGGTGGCGCGGGAATTAAACTACAATGTGAAAATTAGCGGCTACAAGCCAAGCAGGCGCAGAACTCAAAAAAATTTGGGAATGATAGGTTTTCTGGTCTACAAACGTTACGGAAAAATCATAACCGATTCGGAATTTTTTACGGCGTTGATTTCTGCGGTGGAAAGGGCGGCTCGCGCTCAAAATTACACGCTGTTGTTGACATACTGTATGAGTGAAGAAAATATTTCCGACACGATTAAACTTTTAAAAGGTTCGAATCTTACGGGACTTTTAATTTTAGGTACCGAGCTTTTCGAGGAAGACGCCGAACTTTTTTATGAAATGAATTTACCTGTAGTGATTTTGGATTGTGACCTGTTGGGCTGTAAATTTGATACGGTAACGATTCACAATGAAGACGGCATTTGGCGCGGCATGAAATATTTTTACGAGTCGGGACATCGCGAAATCGGTTACTTGCACAGTTCCTTTTCGATAAGAAATTTTGAACAACGTCATCGGGGCTACGAGAGCTTTTTAAATAAATTTAACTTAAACAAGGGCGAGCAAAAAATTTTTATGGTTGAACCGACGCTTGAAGGAACTTGCGCGGACATTTGTGAACTTGTCAGACAAAATATCGAGTTTCCGTCGGCTTTAATTGCCGATAACGATTTAATCGCGCTGGGAGCAATGCGGGCTTTTGCTCAATGCGGAATAAAAGTTCCCGACGAAATTTCGGTGATAGGCTTCGACGATATACCGCTTGCCGCTTTAATCGAGCCGCAATTAACTTCGATAAATGTTTCCTGCGACGCGTTGGGCGAATCGGCAGTAAATCAACTTCTTTGGCGAAAAGATAATCCGGAGAGTGTTTCGCGAAAAATATCGATTGGAACAGAATTAAATATTCGTTCAAGCGTAAAATTTATTTAAATATGTTTGTCATGTAAATATCACAATGCTATTGACACAACAGGGAATTTGGTTATAAAATCACTGCGGCTTAAGGTTTGTTTTCTTTTGCCTGTGACTCGGCGGCGACTTGATCAATCGCTCGTCTGCAGAACTCAAGTTTTGAGTTCGTTCCTTTCCATATTACCCTGCGAGTTTCAAGCTCGGTCAGGATAAAATATTTCGGTGCTCGGACATTTGAACGACTCGAAAAAAGAAATTGATTCTTTTAACGCTTGATCAGCCGGAATTATTTCTTCTTGACGAATCTTCAAAGCGGCGTCGTTAAAATCACAAGTGAAAAGTTTTCTTATGCTCGGAAAGGTGGCGACAAATTCGCGGTCTCTGCAAAAAATTTTTTTACAAAAGAGACGGCGGCAATTAAATTATGAGTGTTAATTTTTTATGATAAAACATTTACCCACTTATAAACCCGCAGTCGTTACCTCAATTCGGGATGTGAATTCCGTTTAAGATTCTCCCCAAATTTTGAGCGGCTCCCACATTCTGCGGCACGAAACGCAACTGCAGCTCGAAATGAACCCGCGAGTTGCGTTGCAAAAAACCTACACAAATTTTCAATGGCGAGGATTCTGCTTGAGATATTCCCCAAGTTTTGAGCAGCTCTCATTTCGTAACAAACAAAAACGAGGCTCGAACATGAACCCGCGAGACTCGTCAAACGAAAACCTACACAATGTTTAAAACCTCGACGATTTTGTCGGGGATTATTTTTTTGCACAAAAAATCCCCGCGCTCGGCGAGGAATTTTTTTAGTCGACGTTCAAATTTCTGTCGGCAAGAAGATTCATCATGGCGATAACTTCTGCCCGTTCGTTCAAATTTATTTCCGCAGTCAAAATTTCTTCGTCGCGCCCGCTCTCGGCAATGACTTCGCCGCGAGGATTTACAATCTCAGATTTGCCCGAAGAGTTCGCGAAGACGACGAAAATTTGATTTTCAATCGCCCGCGCCTTAGTCAAAATCTGTCGCGGTGTCAAACGTTTCAAACTCCACGCGGCGGGGATAAAAATAATTTCCGCGCCCGCCAATGCAATTTTCCTGATGAATTCGGGAAAGCGCAGATCGTAGCAAATCGCTAAGCCGCAACGCACGCCGTTCAATTCGACGATGGAAATTTTATCTCCCGCGCCGAAAACTTTATCTTCCTGCGCGAAACTGAATAAATGCGTTTTATCATAAGTTGCCGAAATTTCTCCGCGACGATTGACGACATGGCAGCGATTAAAAATTTTTCCGCTACTCTCGACGATGACCGAGCCGCCGATTATGTTCACGGAAAATTTTTTTGCCGCCGCGCAGAGGAAATTTTTTGTGCGTTCGCCGTCAATGTCCGCGAAATTTTCAACGGGCGTCGGATAATATCCCGTTGACCAAAGTTCCGGCAAAAGTATCACGTCGGAGTTTTGAGCACCCTCGATTAATCTTGTCGCCGTAGAAAAATTTTCGTCGACCGCTCCAAGCTCCGATTTAAATTGCGCGATTGAAATTTTCATAATTCAAACTGCGCGGCGACGTAGCCGGAAAGATAAGCCGCGCCCTGTCTGGCAACGTGGTCTGTGTGGTAAGGGTGAGCAATGTAAGCGTCAAAATCTTCCTTGTTATCGAAATCAACCGTCATGACGACAGAATTTTCACTGCCGACCCAACCTGTGCTGAAATTTGCCTCCAACGCGATAATGTTGGGAATTTTTTCGCGCATCGCCCGCAAGTCGGCGAGTACTTTTTTCTTAATCGCGTTGTCAACATCATCCTTGAACGTGCCGATAAAAATATGCCTTATCATAAAATTACCTCCCGATTATAAATGTGCCTTCATGCGGAGAATTCTGCGGACGGATTCGTTAATGCGTTCCATGGAAATTTCTCCGCGCTTAACCGCCTCCAAAATGCTGTTGTAAACAATCTGCTGACTTTCGTAGTTGTGGCAGACAAGCGCAATATCGCCGCCCGCCAAAATCATTTTAACGCCCAAGCTCGGCAAATCGGTATGATTTTTAATCGCACCCATTTCCAAATCGTCGGTTATCACAACGCCCGTAAAGCCCAATTCATTGCGCAAAAGTCCGGTCATGACGGCAGGCGACAAGCTCGCGGAGTTCACGGGGTCAAGCGCGTCGTATCTCAAATGCCCGACCATAATCATAAATTTTGAATTGTCATGAGCGGCGATAATTTTCTTAAAGGGCGGCAAGTCTTCGGCGTCCAAAATTTCTTTGCTGTCCTCGACGGCGGAAACTTCTTGGTGCGGGTCAATTTTACTTTTGCCGATACCGGGGAAATGTTTCAGCGTGTAAAGGAAATTTTCCGACTCGTAACCTTGCGCGGCGGCTTCGACAAAGTTTGATACAAGTTGAGCGTCGTCGCCGAATGAACGCGTGTCACGGCTGCCGACATCAGCAACGGGAGCAAAATTTATGTTGATGCCGATACTTTTTAAAATGGTCGCGTTGTGCTTAGCCCAATACTTTGCAACTTCGGGGTCGCCGGTTTGACCAATGCTCTCCTGCGAAGGTGCAACTTCCAAAAAATCTCTGCCGCGAGCAACTCGCCCGCCTTCTTCGTCGAGTGCAAAAAATAACGGAACTTTTTGATTCGCCGCGTATTCAATATCGTTTGCAAATTTTTTAGCTTGCGCGACGCTCTCAAGATTCCTGTCGAAAAAAATCACGCCGCCGAAATGAAAGTTATTCATGGAAAAAATTATGTCGTCGTTCAGCTCGGTACCGTAAACGCCAATCAGCACCATTTGCCCGATTTTTTCTTCAAGCGTCATGGATTGCAATTTTTCTTCAATCGGGTCGGGCGGCGGCAAAACGTCGGCTTGAACTTCCTTAACTTCGCCACAACCTGTCAGCAAAAAAATCGCCGTTAACATCATTGCAAAAAATTTTTTCATATCACTTACGCTCCAAATTCACGACACCCGGATTTTTAAGGTGCCAACCTTCATTTCCGTCAAAATTAAACAACGCGGGTAACTTGACAAAATATTTCCTATAAACGCCGTCTTGATAATTCAGCGCAAAAATTTCCTTCATGCCGCCGAAATCGTGTAAATCTTCGTCGCAAGGATTCATCGGATTGGGAACGATTGCATATTCGTCAAGCTCGCACTTGAACGCCCAATAGCCGCTGTCCTTAACGTCAATTGCGGGACGGAAAGTCAATGCGCCGCCGTAAGTCAAAATCCTCAGCTTGTTGTTGCGAACGAATTTTTCACACTTGGTAAGTTGTCCGGGCTTTTTCATTTCCTCGGCAAGCTTGTTGTACTCGTCGATAAAACCAAGCCACGGGTCTTGAGGCGCAAGAGGAGTTATTCTGTTTATGGGCGGCTCCGTCAAATCCAATCCGAACGGCTCGACTTGCGGCACTTCCGAAACGACGGTTGGTTCTCTTATCTGATTAACTTTTTCCTGCAACGTGCTCAGATTTTTTTTCATGCGTTTAAGTTCGGATTGAATTGTTGAAAGCTCGGCGGTTTTATTGCTGTTGCTCGACCAAAGATAAGCCACTGCGAACAACAACACGACGCTCAAGCCCAGCGAAAGAAAATTCAATGCTCCCGAAAAGATTGTCGGTTCGTCCATAAACACAACTCCTCTCCAATAATTAAATAAATGTTTTGAATGATACGAGAAAACTCATGCCGCGAAATTGGAGCCGTCACGGATGACGGCTCCCGCCGACGCATTTGCGTGATGCAAATACCGTCGGCAAAACCAACCCGAAAATTTTCGGACGATGCGGGTAACGAACCTTACGCCCCTGCGAGGCGGTTTTTCTTTTTGCTACTTTTTCTTTGACCGCTTGAATAGTCAAGCTAAGTGCAACATAGTGGAAAAGTATACTTCTGCCGGTGTTCTATAACCCAAACATTTTCTCGGTCGCCGATTCAGTTGCTCGACTACCCTTTGTAACTTCGCCATCGCTTACGACGAAGCCGTTAC
>JAFSOQ010000010.1 GCA_017446845.1 Selenomonadaceae bacterium
TGACTTTAACAATGTCAGCGAAGAGGAGTTACAAAGGGTAGTCGAGCAACTGAATCGGCGACCGAGAAAATGTTTGGGTTATAGAACACCGGCAGAAGTATACTTTTCCACTATGTTGCACTTAGCTTGACTATTCAAGTTCGTAAAAAATAATGTTGTACAAAGTTTTCTCCTCTTAAGCGATTGAAAAACTTGTCGTTGCGAAAAATTTTTCTTCGGAGGTTTCTTCAGATTGAGTGCCGAATTCCTCGTCATAAAGTCGCTCACAAGCCGCAGTATGTTCGTCGTCGAGTTCTTCAGCCAAGTGCTCATATTCTTCGTCAGAAATTTCGCCGCGTTCATGTTTGTCAAAAAGTTGCCGAAATTTTTCCATGTACTCATCGTCGAGAGCGTTTTCTTTGTCTGTAAAAAAACTGCGGACATGTTCTCTGTCGTAAACCAAAAATCCTCTCGCGTCGCGAACAGCTATATCGAATTGATTATTTTCATTGCGCATGATTATCGCCTCCTATTTATTGCGTCCGCAACAATTTTTATATTTTTTGCCGGAACCGCAAGGGCAAGGGTCATTGCGACCGATTTTTTTGCCGTCAGCACCTTTGGCGCGTTTTTGAGATTCGGCAGGGGAAGTTTCATCGCCGTGAGAGGCTCGCGCGGTTTGCAAGCGGTCTTCAACTTTTGCCTGCTCGCGACGAACAACTGATTCTGCCTCGCGAATTTCTTTTGCGGAAGGTTCGGGCTGTTCTTCGGGCGTTTCATCTTCTTCGGAAGGCGGCGGGGCTTGCTGAACAATCGCCACGTGATACATCGTCGTTGCGATTTGGTCTTGAATTGCGCCTTCCATTTCCTCGAACATTGCCAACGCTTCAATTTTGTATTCGACCAGCGGCGCGCGTTGTCCGTAGGCTCGCAAGTTGATTCCCTCGCGCAACATGTCCATATGGTCAAGGGGTTCCATCCATTTATTGTCGACGATTCGCAACATGACGACTTTTTCCAGCTCGCGCATGACATCCGCCGTAAATGCCGCCTCGCGCTGTTTATAAGTGTCTTCCGCCAATTTCTCCAAATGTTCTTTGAGTTCGTCGCGACTTAATTTTTCAAGCTCCGAAACTTTTAATGCTCCGACCGGCGCGAAAATTTTTTCAGCGTCTTTAATCAGTTCGTCAAGCTGCCACTCTTCGGGATAAAGTTTTTCGTTCGCGTACTGATTCATTTCCTGCTTGATTATGTGATTAACCATGCCGCGTATGTTTTCGCGCAAATTTTCTCCGCGCAAAATTTTCCGACGTTCGCCGTACATTATCTCGCGTTGTTGATTCATTACATCATCATATTCCAAAACGTGCTTGCGAATGTCAAAATTCCGCGCCTCAACTTTTTTCTGCGCGTGTTCAATCGACTTGGTTATCAGCTTGTGCTCAATCGGCTCGTCCTCTTCCATGCCGAGCTTGTCCATGACTTTGGCGATATTTTCCGACGCGAACAGCCGCATTAAATCATCTTCCAGCGAAATATAAAATCTCGACTCGCCGGGGTCTCCTTGACGTCCGGAACGTCCGCGCAGCTGATTATCTATGCGCCGCGATTCATGACGCTCCGTGCCGATTATAAACAGTCCGCCGAGATTCGGAACACCTTCGCCGAGTTTAATATCGGTGCCGCGTCCCGCCATGTTCGTCGCGATTGTTACGGCGTTTCGTTGTCCCGCGTCGGCAACAATTTGCGCTTCCTTCTCGTGAAACTTTGCATTTAAGACACTGTGAGGAATGCCGCGCTTTTTAAGATAGCCGCTCAACTCTTCGGATTGTTCGATTGAAGTCGTGCCGATTAGGACGGGCTGACCTTTTGAATGGACGCGTTCGACTTCGGCGGTAACGGCGCGATATTTTGCGCGTTTGTTCTTGTAAACAACGTCGGGGTGGTCGGTGCGGCGAACGGGCATATTTGTAGGAATGACGACGACCGGCAATTTGTAAATCTTCAAGAATTCGTCTTCCTCGGTCTTGGCTGTACCCGTCATGCCCGCCAACTTATCATACATGCGGAAATAATTTTGGAAAGTTATCGTCGCCAAAGTTTGTGACTCACGCTGAATTTTGACATTTTCTTTAGCTTCAATCGCCTGGTGAAGTCCGTCGGAATATCTGCGCCCCGTCATCAATCTGCCCGTGAATTCGTCGACGATAACAATTTCGCCGTCACGAACGACATAATCTCTGTCGCGTTTCATTAGAGCTTTGGCGCGCAATGCCGCCGTAAAACAGTGGCTGAACTCGATATTTTCGGGCGCGTAGAGATTTTGAATCCCCAAAAACTTTTCAATCTTCGGAACGACTTCATCACTGGGCGCAACGGTCTTTTGCTTTTCGTCAACGGTGTAATCTTCGCCCTCTTTTAAATTTGCGACGGCGCGAGCCATGACGGCGTAAATATCCGTTGACTTTGCGCCGGGTCCGGAGATGATAAGCGGCGTGCGTGCCTCGTCAATCAAAATCGAGTCAACTTCGTCGACTATCGCGTAGTGCAACGGACGCTGAACCATTTGTTCTTCGTGGACGACCATGTTGTCGCGCAGATAATCAAAGCCGAATTCGTTATTCGTGCCGAATGTCACGTCGCAACTGTAAGCGTGTTTGCGTTCGGGAAAATCCATGTCGTGGAGAATCAAGCCGACGCTCAAGCCCAGGAAGTTGTAAAGTTGTCCCATCCATTCGGAGTCGCGGCGGGCAAGATAATCGTTGACGGTGACCATGTGGACGCCTTTGCCTTCCAGCGCATTCAGATAAACGGGCAACGTCGCCACCAGTGTTTTACCTTCGCCCGTCTTCATTTCGGCGATTTTACCTTCGTGCAAACACATGCCGCCCATAAGCTGAACATCGAAATGCCTCATGCCCAAAACTCGCCGCGACGCCTCTCGACAGACTGCAAACGCTTCGGGCAAAATATTTTCCAAAGTTTCGCCGTTTTGAAGTCGTTCACGAAATCTGTCCGTAGACGAAGCAAGTTTATCGTCGGTGTAATTTTGAAATCCCGACTCCAGCGCGTTAATTTTATCGACCGTTTTTTGAAGACGTTTGATTTCTTTATCGTTGTTGTCTCCCAAAAATCTTTTCAAGAATCCGAACAAAATTATCACTCCCCTTTTGATAATTAGGAGTTAGGAATTAGGAATGAAAAATCTTGTCCCTTGTCCCTTGCTCCTTGTCCCTGATTTTTCGTTAATGATAACAAAAAAAGCCCTCCGCCGCAAATTTTTTCCTTTTGACATGCGTTGAGGGATTTTTGCTTTATCGGTTAAATAATGGTGCGTTGTCTCTTGGGATTGAATTTATTCATGGCGTTGTTGATTCCCTCTTTAAAAATACACAGAACGGCTTCGACAAGTTCGTCAATCACGGCAGAAATTTTATCGGCATCTTCTTGAGTGAACGGACTCAAGACATGATGATTGACTGTCCAATTTTGCGGCGGACGTCCGACACCGATACGCACGCGCGGAAAATTTTGTACGCCGCCAAGATGTTGGATAATCGATTCAACGCCGTGATGACCGCCGCCCGAACCTTTTGGACGCAATCTGATTGTTCCGAGCGGCAAATCCATATCATCATGGGCAACCGTCAAATTTTCCACGTCGATTTTATAAAAATTCATAATCGGCGCGACGGCTTCTCCGCTCAAGTTCATAAAAGTTTGCGGCTTGACGATTAAAATTTTTTCTCCGTCAAGAAAACTTTCGGCGACGAGCGCATTAAATTTTTCTCGCCACTCGGAAGCAGAAATTTTCTCTGCAAGTTTATCGGCAAGCATGAAACCGACGTTATGTTTGGTCGCGGCGTATTCGGGAGTGGGATTGCCCAGCCCGACAAAAATTTTGCAACGTGACGTTGCATCCGGCTGACGCGCCGTGCCGTTCAATGATTTTGAGTTGACAACCGCGCTCGAACGTGTGAAAAATCTTATCATTGCGTTGTTTCCTCCAGGAATTTAAAGACTTTATCAAAATAAACGGCGGGGTTTTTTCTTTTGGCGTCGGCGTGACCTGCGCCCTCCACGATAAATTTTTCTTTGGGCGCAGTTGCCTTGTCGTAAAGTCTGCCCATCATCTCAAAAGGAACAAGTCCGTCCGCGTCGCCGTGAATAAAAAGTATCGGCACTTTAATTTTATCCACACTGTCAATCGGCGCGGCGTCCGAAATTTTTATTCCCGTCTTGATTTTGCAGACAATGTTCGCGCAGGGCATGACGGGATATTCGGGCAAACCGAAAATTTTTTCAAGCTGCGCGGTGAACATTTCGTAAGCACTCGTGTAGCCGCAATCCTCAACGACCGCGCATAAATTTTTCGGCTCAAGGGCGGCAGTCATCAAAACCGTCGCGGCACCCATTGAAACTCCATGCAAAATAATTTTCGCGTCGGGATTATCGGCAGAAACTTTTTCTGACCAATCAAAAACATCTCGACACTCCAACGCGCCCATTGTGATAAATTCACCTTGACTTTTACCCGCCGCACGCAAATCCGGAATCAAAACATTCCAGCCGCGCTTGAGATACTCTTCGGCGTAGTCGTAAGCATAAGTGCCGTCGCGCCCGTAGCCGTGAACCAAAATTGCCCAGCGATTAGTTTTCTCGGCGGGCGAAAATTTTCTTGCGTAAAGTTCAAGCCCGTCAAAACTTTCAAGCGTCCAATCTTCTTCGGGAAAATTTGGAACGGGTGGAGCTTTCAAATTCGGGTCGGCAATGTTCGCGCAAGCTTTGGGCGGCGATAAATCATCTCCGCGCTTGAGTGCAAAGTCGACGAAATAATTTCCGATAAAATATCCCGCGCCGAGCAAAAGAATTATCGCGGCAACAAAAATTTTTTTCATGGCAAACCTCCAAAAACGTTAAAGGCGGAAGTTTTAAACTCCCGCCTGAAATTTCAATATTGGTCGGGTTGACAGGATTTGAACCTGCGACCCCCGCGTCCCGAACACGGTGCTCTACCAAACTGAGCCACAACCCGTAAAACGTTAGTTACTATAACAGACCGAATGCCAAAAGTCAAGAGGAGGAAGTCGAAACACCACGGGCGTTTCATAAAAATCATGTGGCGATGATTTTTATCAAGAGACTATCAGAGAGAAGAACTCTAAACATGTTGCCTTTTAATGAGGGTTTCTTTTTCTTTCCTTCCAAGAAATTTTTATGTTTCATCAATGCAAA
>JAFSOQ010000062.1 GCA_017446845.1 Selenomonadaceae bacterium
AAAAAATTGATGACAAGTTTGACAAGCTCAGCGACCAAATTCACACGATGACGATAGCGGCGGTCGTGGGATTCGGAGCAATAGCGGCGGCAGTCGGCGGATTGGTCTTCGCGGCGTTTAAGTGAGATAATTTATTCCAATAAAAATTAAAGGAGCAACTCAATGGTAAATTTTGTACAGCAGGAGATTGAAAACGATTTAAAGGCGGGCAAGTACACCGACGGAATTCACACGCGCTTTCCGCCCGAACCCAACGGCTATTTGCACATCGGGCACGCAAAATCCGTTTGCTTGAATTTCGGGCTTGCGCTCCACAACGGCGGACTTTGCAACTTGCGATTCGACGACACCAATCCGACTAAAGAGGACGTTGAATTTGTCGATTCGATTCAAGAGGACATCAAGTGGCTCGGTTTTGATTGGGGCGACAGAAAATTTTTCGCGTCGGATTATTTCGGTAAGTTTTACGATTTTGCGGTCGAGTTGATTAAGCGCGGCTTGGCTTACGTCGACGATTTGAGCGCGGAAGAAATTCGGGCTTATCGCGGCACGTTGACTGAACCTGGCAAAGAAAGTCCTTGGCGCAATCGCAGTGTCGAAGAAAATTTGGATTTGTTCACGCGCATGAAGAACGGCGAATTCTCCGACGGAGCAAAAGTTTTGCGCGCGAAAATTGATATGGCGAGTCCGAATATAAACATGCGCGACCCGGTCATTTATCGAATCACGCGAAGTCATCATCATCACACCGGCGACGACTGGTTGATTTATCCCATGTACGATTTTGCGCACCCGCTCGGAGATGCGATAGAAAATATCACGCATTCGGTCTGCACGCTTGAATTTGAGGATCATCGCCCGTTTTATGATTGGCTGTTGGATTCTCTCGGCTTTGACGTGAACACCCGCCCGCGTCAAATTGAATTCGCCCGACTTGACTTGACGAACACAATCACCAGCAAAAGAAAACTTCGGCAGCTTGTCGAGGAAAATTACGTTCGCGGTTGGGACGATCCTCGTATGCCGACTTTGTGCGGACTTAGGAGGCGCGGCTTTACTCCTGCGGCGATTAAAGATTTTTGCGAGCGTATCGGCGTCGCCAAAAGTAACAGCGTCGTCGACATTGCCATGCTTGAACACTGCGTCCGCGAAGATTTGAACGAGAACGCCGCAAGAGTTATGGCAGTGCTTGACCCGCTGAAAGTTGTTTTGGCCAACGTCGAAGAAAATTCCGTTGAGTATTTGACGGCGGAAAATCATCCCAAACGCGGCGGCAGTCGTTTCGTTCCGTTCACGAGAGAAATTTTTATCGACCGCGAAGATTTTATGGAAGATGCTCCGAAAAAATTTTTCCGACTCAAGCCCGGCGGCGAAGTTCGCTTGAAACATGCTTATATCATAAAATGCGAGGAAGTCATAAAAAATTCTGCGGGCAAGGTCGTCGAGTTACGTTGCACAATCGACCCGACGAGTAAATCGGGCGGCGCGACTGCCGGCAGAAAAATTAAAGGCACGATTCATTGGGTAAGCGCGAAATTTGCCTTGCCCGCCGAAGTCAGATTGTATGATTATCTTTTGACGACCGACGCTGACGGCAACTTGCCCGAAGATTTTATCGCCGCGCTCAATCCGAATTCGTTGATTGTCAAGCAGGCGTTGATTGAACCTTCCGTTCGTTGGACAAATTCCGGCACGCATTATCAATTTTTGCGGCTCGGCTATTTCGTCGTCGACCCCGATACCACGCCCGATAAGTTGGTTTTCAATCGCGTCGTCGGCTTGAAAGATACTTGGGCAAAAGTCAAAGATAAGTAACAGGAGGAATCTTGATGGAAAGAAGTAACGCTGAAATTTGGTCACACATTTATGCGCATGAAAACATTGGCAACGATCCCAACGAAAAATTCTTTTCGGGTTCCGGCTCGCATACCGAAGAAATTATTGTCCCTTACATCGATACTTTGCTTAAATTAATCACGAACAATAACATTCGCAACATCGTCGATTTGGGTTGCGGTGATTTCTGGATTATGCGTCACGCACTCGGCGCACTTTCCGAGGCGGAATATAATTTTTTCTATACAGGCATTGACGTCGTCGAAGAACTGATAAACTACAATGCTGCTCGATTCAGAGACCCTCGCATAAGGTTTATTTGCATGGACGCCGCCAATGATTCTCCCTTGCCCGACGGACAACTTTTGATTATCCGACAGGCTCTTCAGCACATGAAAAACGCCGATGTCAAAAAAATTCTCGACAAGGCTAAGAAGTTCAAATATCTTTTCATCACAGAGCACATCTACGACGCACCCGACGCCGTTTACAACGTGGACAAGGAGACCGACAACTCTATCAGGGGGCGCTTTAAGTCAGGAATTTATTTGGAACACGCGCCATTCAATTTTAAAAACATCGTACATCTGTTGAAGGTATCTGAAGGCGGTTTCACGATAAGAAGCAGTTTGATAATTAACTGAGGAGATGATAACGTTGCCGAAAATTCCGCGCGGCTTAACCGATAAAGACATGGTAAAAAATTACGTCGAGGAAGAGACAATCGAACAGCAACTTTTAACCGCCGCCAAGAAAGCCGAAAAGCTCCGCCTGATAGCCGAGGCAGAAGCACCGCCCGCACCGCTTGCGAAGGCAGGATTTACGCCCGAACTTACCGACAAACTCGGCAAAGAACTTCTCGCGCTCAAAATTGAACTTTCCAATGCGGGCGTCAAGAGTTACAACTTTAAAATAAAACGTGACGGAGAAAAAATTACTTTGACCGTCGTCGATAAAAAGCTTTACTGATTTGCATTTGCAGACAAAAAATTTTTTGACCGAAAAAATTTTTGGGAGGTTGTTTAATGGAAACTATGACGATTGTGGCGATTGTGATTTTCATAACCGCTTACGCGCTGATAATTTCCGAAAAGATTCACCGAACGGTTGTCGGACTCTTCGGCGCAATGCTGATGATTTTGCTTGGAATTATCGACCAGGAAACCGCAGTGCATCATATCGACTTCAACACAATCGGATTGTTGATGGGCATGATGATTGTCGTCAACATCACGAGTGAAACGGGTCTTTTCAATTTCCTGGCAATCTGGTCTGCAAAAAAAGTTAAGGCTCAACCGGTCGCGTTGCTCGTTGCGTTGAGTGTTTTAACTGCCGTTTGCTCCTCATTGCTCGACAATGTGACAACTGTCCTTTTAACCGTGCCGATTACTTTTAATATCGCCGCTCAGTTGAAAGTTGACGTCAAACCGTTTTTAATGGCGCAGATTATCAGTTCCAATATCGGAGGCACCGCGACGCTTATCGGCGACCCTCCAAACATTATGATTGGCTCGGCTGTCGGTTTGAGTTTCGGCGACTTCATATTAAACATGACGGCGGTATCAATTTTAATTTTTGTTATAACCGTCGCGCTGTTGGTTATGATTTATAAAAGTGATTTGCACACCAAGCCCGAACTTCAAGATAAAGTCATGCGTCTCAACGAACACGAACAAATAACCGACCATTTGCTCCTGAAAAAATGTTTGTTCGTTTTGGCGATAACAATCAGCTTGTTCGCGTTCCACGGCATGTTGGGACTTGAATCGGCGACGGCGGCTTTGACGGGCGCGAGTTTGTTGCTGCTGATAACTTTCTCCCACAATGAAGAAATGATTGCCAAAATGCTCAGTAAAGTTGAATGGCTTGCGATATTCTTCTTTGGCGGACTGTTTATTTTGGTCGGCGCATTGGTTGAAACGGGCGTCATAAAAATGCTTGCTCAAGAGGCAATGGAAATTACTCACGGCGATTTGACTTTTACCGCGATAGTTATAATTTGGATGAGCGCGATTGCCTCGGCGTTTATCGATAATATTCCGTTCGTGGCGACGATGATTCCGCTGATTAAAGACATGGGCGCAATGGGCTTGACGAATCTTGACCCGCTGTGGTGGAGCTTGGCATTGGGCGCGTGCCTCGGCGGTAACGGAACTTTAATCGGCGCGAGTGCCAACGTCGTCGTTGCGTCAATGGCAGCTCAGCGCGGGCGGGCAATTTCCTTTATCGGCTTCATGAAAATTGCTTTCCCCTTGATGATTCTGTCGATAATTATTTCAACTGTCTACGTTTATCTGCGCTATTTATAAAAATTTTTGCGGTCGGCAAGCTCTGCGGAGTTTGTCGACCAATTTTTTTTTGGAGGCTCTCATGAAACTTTATCCCGACTCAAAAATTTATATACTCTGTCCCGGCAACGTTCAAACCGGTGGTCCCGAATCTATGCACCAACTTGCTTCCGTGCTCAGTTCGTTCGGGCTTCACGTTTACATGGCATATTTCCCGCTAAATCATTCTCTTTTTAAGAAAGATAGCCCGGTTCATGATGTCTATAAAAAATATCATATCCCCTATGTTCTTGAGCCGGAAGATCGCTCTCAAAATATTGTAATCGCGCCCGAAGCCAATACTTGGCAACTTTATATCCCGAAAAAAATTCAGCGCGTTATCTGGTGGATGAGTGTCGACAATTACTTGAAAAATATCGTCGATATTTTCCAATACTACATTAAAAATACTCTTGTCGGTCCCATGCCCAATTTTTTTACATTCGGCACGACGGACAAAAATATTGAGCATTGGGGACAATCGGAATATGTTCGACAATTTTTGCGGCTTAACGGTGTCACGAAAATAAAAACGGTTGAAACGCATATGAGCCAAAATTTTTTGAGCCGCTCTTCTCTTGTCGATTTAACAGCGAAAAAAAATTTTGTCGCGTTTAATCCGAGCAAGGGCTTTGAAATTACTCAATATCTCATGAACATTGCGCCCGATATTGATTGGCGACCGATTGAAAACATGACGCCCGCGCAAGTTCAAAAACTTTTGGCGGAGGCAAAAATTTATATTGACTTCGGCGAATTCCCCGGACGTGAAAGACTTCCGCGCGAGGCAATACTTTCGGGCTGCGTTGTGATAACCGGCAAACGCGGCGCGGCGGCTAACGACGTTGATGTAAATATTCCCGCCGAATTTAAATTTGATATGCAAGCAAAGCCTCAAGACATTATAAAAAAAATTCGCGATGTCTTCGACAATTTTGAGCGCGAATTCGACAAACAAAAAGATTTTCGCGAGAAAGAACTTAACGCTCAAAAAAATTTTACTGCCGAAGTTGCCGACGCCTTCGGAATAAAAAATCTTCCGTCGCCGACTGTTGCATTAATTCAAGGTGTCAGTGAGAAAAATTTTCTGCTTGCTCAAGAACTTTTTAAAAGCAAAGACTTCACGCCGAAATTTATAGTTGACGATTTACTTGCCTCAACGGAAATTTTCGACGAACTTATTTTGCGCGAACAAAATCGAAATTACTTGCGGGTCGGAGAAAATTTTATCGAAATCATTACACGGGACGACGCGGAATTTTTGTATCTCGAAGGGCGAATAAAAAAGTTCGCTTCCCTTGAACCGACGATTGAGGAATTGGACGCATGGAAAAAATTTTCTGCCGATCTTTTGATTTTCCACAGCTGAAAATTTTTTTAATGAGAAAAATCATTCGGGAGTTGTTGTTTTGATAATTGCTATGATAGAATTCTGCAAAAAAAATTAGCAGGTGATTTTATGCGATTTGATTATCATATGCACTTCGAATACGGAGACTACGACGAAACTTGGACGGAAGGTTTTTTCGACGCGGCGAAAAGTCACGGGCTTGACGAGATTGGAATAAGCGAGCACACGCACACTTTTCCCGAATTCCGGCAGCTTTACTACGACGATTTGATTTTGGATGATTCGACCGTCGGAAAGTTTCAAAAGGTCTGGCTCAAGACGAACAAGTTTAAACACACGCTCAAGGATTATTTTGACTTCATGGCGCGGTTGAAAAAAAATCACGCGGTCAAAATCGGAATTGAGGTCTGCAACTTTAAAAATCAATCCGCCGTGAAAAATATCCTCGACGCTTGGAATTTCGACTATCGAATCGGCTCCGTACATTTTTTATGGGGCTGGGGCTATGACGCTTCCAAACTCGTCGACGAGTGGAAGAATCACGACTTGAAAAAAATTTACGACGAGTACGCCGCGCAGGTCGAAATTTTGGCGGCAAGTGGAAATTATGATATTCTCGGTCACCCGTTCAATATTCGGCTGTTTAAATTTTTTCCCGACTTCGACGCGACGCCCTACCTTGAACGAGTTGCCGCCGCGCTAAAAAAAGCCGACATGGTTATCGACGTGAACACCGGCACGCTTTATCGATACCCCGTCAAAGAAATTTCTCCCTACGCCGACTTCATGAAAGTTGCCGCCGCTTACGATTTGCCCATAACGATAAATTCCGACGCGCATCAGCCCGAAGATTGCGGCAGATTTTGCGAAGAGGCAATAAATTACGTTCGCGGCTTCGGCTATAAAAAAATCGCGCGCTTCGATAAAAGGACGCGTGAACTTGTCGACTTGACTTAGAATATTTGATATAATCGCCGAAAAAAGGAGGCGTGCGCTCAATGAGACAGGTAGGAATTTTCGGCAAGCGCAAAAGCGGCAAGTCCGCATTGATGTACGCGTTGACGAAACACAAAGTTAATGCAGCATTCCGAGCAATGGAAATCAGCGGTGTGACACGCGTCATGTTGGTCGATACGGTCGGTGTGGACGTGGAAGACTCAACTGCAGAAAAATCCGCGCAAAGTGTGGAAGTCGCGCTCATGCTAATCACGGACGATTCGTTTGAATTGGAGATGGCTTGGATAAACAAACTTCGCAAGGCGGGTTCGTCGATAATCGTCGTGATAAGTCAAGCGGACAAATTCTCCGACGGCGGCAAGGCATTGGCGGCGGCTGCCAAAGAAGTTTCGGGTTTGAAAACACTTTGCGTAAGTTCAGTGACGGGCGCGGGCGTTGTCGAATTGGACGAAGAAATTGAAAAGCAATTGGGAATGAGGAATTAGGAACGAGGAATGACTAATGCAGAAAAAAATTTTTTTGCTTGCGATTATCTGTGCGACAGTATTTTTTCTTCCTCATTATGCCTGCGCGGAAACGCAATGGTTTTGGTTGGACTCCAACGACAAGTACAGCAAATATTTCGAGCCGGATTCCGTGACGATAAAAAAGAAAGTTGTCACGAGCGACGGCAAAGAAATTGCAATAGAAATTGAGGCGTGGACGAAAACAACTTATTCTTACGAGGGCGCGTCCGAGACGATTAAAAATTACGGGATAACGAATATCTTGCCCGACCCGAAAAATTTAGCCTACAGCCTGGCTTTACTCAGAGTTAATCCGCAAAATCGCACGCTCCAATACGTCCGCGAAGATTTTTACAACGCCGCTCATCAAGTTGTTTGGTCTAAGGAAGAAGGGCGCGTCAAGGAAATTAATTCGCGTTCCTTTGACGAAGAATTTTATTGCGCGATTGTCGACGAAGTTTTCAGAATGGGCGAGCGTGACCGCAAACGTGCTCCGAGGGAAGAACGCTGGCTTGATTTGTGGACCTATACCGACGACGCGGGCAATACGATAAATTTAACTGCCGACACTACGACTATGCGGCTCAAAGGCACGAATTTAATTCTTTGGGAGTGGCAAACCAAAAAAGATTCGCGCGGGCAAACAGTTGAAATTCGTTTCATGAAAAAATCCGTCAACTTGACGCAGGGCACCGAAGTCATCAAGGACGGACAGATTTGGACGTCGACTAATTCTTGGCAGGAACTCAAAGACGACTACGACGGAGCTTACAGAATGATTCACAGTGACGACCCCGATTATAAAGGACTTGTGCGGCTCCGCGCTTACGTTAAAAATAATTCCAACTGGGTCAGCCGCTATTCACTCGATTGAGGAACCGACTATAAAAAATTAGGCGAAATCGGAAAAAGATTCTCCTGTTTTTTTAAAGTAAAAAATGGTATTTTACAGCGCACAGTTTTTATCGGCGAGCAACAGGGTTTCGACGGGGACGAAAGGCAGAAAACGCCAAATAGTAACCGGCAGCTAATGAGGAACGCGAACTCTTTGCTAAAATACGGTGTTGATATTTCTTATAATATAAAATCGGGTAAGCGTTGATTAGCGGAGAAATTCTCGTTGACTGAGCAAGGATTACGAGATTCCCGCTTCTTTTGTTGAAACAAGATTAAATTAATTAAGAGTTGGGAATTTTTTATTTCCTATCTTAAGCGTACTTCATGACGACGCCGCGAATCATATCGCTGACCCTTTTGGTGTGGTCTAAAGCTTCTTCCACGTCTTCCAAAATATCTTTCCACTTAATCAAATGGATAACTGCGCGGCTGGCTCCGTGTTCTCTGGCAGCCTCCGCCGCCTCGTCGAAAAGTATTCCGATATCTGCGCGGTAAATCAAATCGCCGCGACTCTCATAATCTGAAATTTTATGAACGGCGTCAAGAATATCATTCTGATTTTTTTTCACGTTGTTGAGGAGTTTGAACGCATTGACCAATTCATTTGTGCTGTCGACTAAAAGTTTCGTCAAAGCGTGTGAACGTTTCGTCGAGTGTCCCGCGTGATACATGATGATTCGCTGCAATGCGCCCTGCAACATGTCGACGCCTTTATCCAGTTCGTTGGCGATTGAGTAAATGTCTTCGCGGTCTATCGGCGTTATGAAACTCAAATTAAGCTTGTTGATAATTTTTTCGTTGACTTCATCCGACGCCGATTCCAAGCCCAAAATGTCTTCGATTCGTTCCAAAGCTTGATTCGGGTCTTTTATCACGTCGTCCAAGAGCACTGCGCCCAGATGAAAAAATTTTGCGTTCTCCAAAAATAAATCGAAAAACTCATTGTCCTTTCGAGAAAAGTTAAACATTTTTTCTACCTCCACTTAGTTAGGATTTAGGATTCAGGAGTTAGGATTTAGGATTTGTCTTCCCTACTTCCTAACTCAATTAAACCAAGTCATGACTTCTTGAGCCGCGCCGCGCAAGCAAAATAAAATTGTCCTGTCGCCCGGCAAAAGAATTGTATTGCCGTTAGGTATCTCCGCTTTATTTTTTCTGACGTAAGCACATACCAAACAAGATTTCGGTAAGCGCACGTCCATTAATTTTTTCCCCGCAACTTTCGCGCCTTTCTGAACGATAACTTCAACTGCCTCAGCTCGTGCGCCTTCCAACATCGATACACTGACCACGCCGCCGCGTCTGACGAATGCCAAAACTTCACTCGCCGATAAAAGCCTTGCAGAAATTACAACGTCCACGCCGACTTTTTCTATCAAGTCCGCATATTCCGTCCGATAAACTCTGACGACGGTTTTTTTTGCGCCCAAATGTTTTGCCAATAACGCAATCATCAAATTTAATTTATCGTCTTCGGTCAAGCAGACAACTACATCAGCCGAGGCAATGCCCTCCTGCGCCAGCAAGTCGACGTTCGTGCCGTCGCCGTAAATTGCAATGCTGTCGCCGCTCAAAAGTTGTGCCATGTCCTCGCAACGGTCGCGGTCTTTTTCTATGACTTTGACGTTGACGCCCGCCTGAATCAGCATAACCGCCAAAGTTCGCCCGATTCGTCCCGCGCCGATTATCATCACGCGTTCGAGTTTCCTTGAATTGCGCTGAACAAAATTTATGCTGAATTTTTCTATTGCGTCGGGGAATCCGATAAAATACGCGTTGTCGTCCACTTGCAACGAATCATCGCCGTGCGGAATTATCATTTGATGATCTCGGAAAATCAAACCCGCCAAAACTCCTTCGGGCAGCCGCAATTTTTTAAACGGTATGTCGAGATATTTGCTCTCCTTGCGGATTTTAACTTCAAAGAGCCGAACTTTACCGCCCGCGAATTCGTCAACGTCGAGTGCCGCCGGCGTCATGAGGATTCGATAAATTTCGTGCGCGGCAATCATTTCGGGATTGAGCATCAAATCTATGTCGAAATTTTTTTTGAGATAATCTTTTGCCTCACTGAGAAATTGCATGTCGCGAATTCGGGCGATTGTGTGCTTGATGCCGTGTTTTTTGGCGAGAATGCAGGCGACCATGTTCACTTCGTCAATCTCCGTGACTGCGATAAAAACATCCGCGCCGTTGACGTCGGGGTCGTCCATGGTTATGGGGCTTGCGCCGTTCGCCGTTATCGTCAAAACGTCCAGATTATTTTTTATGGCGGTCAACTGACTTTCCTCGCGGTCGATAACCGTAACCGACATTTGCTCATTGCTCAAAAGTTCGGCAATCGTGTAGCCGAGCTTGCCCGCGCCGACAATCACAACTCTCATTCCCAATTCCTCATTCCTAATTCCTAATTGCCCTTACAAACTCCGCAACGCTTGCAGCCGTCAAAGCAACGCGACGTTGATTTTAAATTTTTCGCCCGATTAAATTCGTCGATTAAATATTTTTTGTCAAAGCCTTGGTCGAGAAAATCCCACGGCAAATTTTCTTCAAAAGTTTTTTCGCGCAGATAAAAATCTTCGTCGAGACCCGCCGCCTTGAAATTTTTCCTGAAGTACTGAACCGATTCCGATTGCAAAATTATTTCCGAAATTTTTCTGTCGCCGCGCGAAAGTATCGCTTGCACTTCCGCCGAACGAATTGATTCCGAAATTATTTCTACGCCGCCCGTTGATTTTAACTGCCCGCGCAAAATTTTTAAAGCCGCGTCGAGATATTTTTTTTCCGCGAACGCTAACCACTGAAACGGCGTGAACGGTTTCGGCACGAACGGATTTACACTCAAGGTCAATCGTCCGCCGCAAAATTTTTTTATCCGCGCCGATAACGTTGCGATTTCTTCCACGTCCGATAATTCTTCAAACGGCAAGCCAATCATAAAATACAATCGGAAATTTTTTATGCCTGCCTTGAGTCCGAGTTCAATCGCCGTGAAAATATTTTCTTCCGTGATTCCCTTGTTGATGACCAGCCGCATTTTTTCCGAGCCGACTTCGGGCGCGATTGTCAAAGTTTTCAAGCCGCTCGCCGCCAAAGATTTTACAAGCTCAAACGTCACGGAATCTGCGCGGAAGGACGCAACCGACATTTGAAGACGTTCGCCGAGAATAAATTTGCACAGTTCGTCAATCTGCGGATAATCGGAAATTGCCGCGCCCATCAAGCCGATTTTCTTCCCGAATTTTTTTGCGGCGTGAATTTCTTTTTTAAGCACGTCGAGTGAACGATTGCGCGGCTTGCGAAAACAATAGCCCGCCATGCAAAATCTGCAGTGCCGTCCGCAACCTCGCGCCGTCTCAATCAAATACATGTTAAATTCGGCGTCGTCGGTTAAAATCGTCGTGTGCGCGGGATAATCGTCTAAATCTTCTATCCACTGCCGCGAAACTTTTTTTGGAAATTTCGGGACGTAGACGCCTGCGACTTGCGAAATTTTTTCCAAGCGTTGATTGCGCGGAAGATGTTCGGAAGAAATTATTTCTTCAATCAGCGGCGGCAAAATAACTTCACCTTCGCCGACAACGAACGCGTCGAAAATTTCTGCAAGCGGTTCGGGATTGAACGTCGCACAAACTCCGCCCGCAATGATTATCGGGTCAAAGTCGGTGCGCTCACTCGCCCGCAATTTTATTTTTCCGAGACGCAACATTTTCACGACGTTAAAATAATCCGGCTCGAAACTGACGGCAAATCCGATGACTTGAAATTTATTCAGCGGCGTCTGAGTTTCAAGGCTTAGGATTTTGTTTGAATCGGATAAAAAAAATCGCTCGCAGGAAACGCCGAGTCGACTGTTTAAAAGTTCGTAAATGATATGAATTCCGAGATTAGACATGCCGACGCGATAAAAGTTCGGATAAGCCAATGCGAATCTCAATCGCCCGCCCGACATCTTGACCAAATTTATTTCGCGTGAAACTTTTGCCCGCAATTCTTCTTCGTAAGTGTGTGCCATTAAATTTCTCCGAAGTAATATTTTCTGATTTCGTCGGCGATACGTTCGGTGTTGTTCGGCAGAAAATGAATATTGTAGCCGACAAAATAAGGCGACGTGGCGTAGCGCGACATGACCTTTGCAAAAATTTTTTCGTCGCGGTGATAGAAAAATATGTTGTAGCTCGTGGTTTTCTTGTTGAAAAAATTTTTGACGTAGTGAACGGCGATTTGCAGAAAATCAGCCAGCGCGTCCAAGTTCCCGCCCGCCTCCATGACAAGATTCAATTCGCCGAAACCGACTCGCGGACAGTTTGAAATATTAAATTCGACGCCTTCGCGTTGAGCTATCACAATCCCGCGCAGTTCGGCTTCGTCAAAGAGCAATTCGGATTTTAATTTTGGGAAGCCGACAAGTTGCATATGAGGATGCCGAATCGTGCCGCCGCTCATTACTCCATAGTTTTTGAAAAATAAAACTTCCTCGTATTTGCCGGACGCCAAAAGATTTTCCCACTGCCGAACGCCCATTTTAATCACGCGGCGCATTTTTTCTTTGGAGTAATCAGGCATATCGCTTTCACACTCGCGCCCCTCAATCAAAACAAATTGGTCGGCGGCCTCAATCACGTGATATTTGTTTTTGAGGAAAATTATATCGTCGTCAGTTTCGATAATGTTGGTTAAATGTTCCACGTCGCAGAAGGGACAGGCGTTTTCGGCATGAACCAAATTTTCGGGCTTTGTCCTGCCAATGTCCGTATTGAATTTTACCAAGTTTATGTTCATGCCATCGCCTCCGATTAAATTCGTTTGTAAAGATTTTCCCAAGCGTCGGCTGTCAAAAAACTTTCTTCTGCTATGGATTCAAGTTGCAAAAACTTTTCGTAAGACATGCTGAACGCCAAAAGATTTTTATCTATGAATTTCCGCGCCGAAGGGTCAGTCAATCCGACGAAACAAAAATTTTTCTCGCTCAACGGATAAAGTATCGTTTGTGCACAACCCGCGCCGAATAAAATTTTCGTGCCGTCGTGCCGCGCCGAATCATAATTCGACAACGTTACCAATCCCGACAGCTGGTCGGCGTTGACCAAAAAAATTATTACATCGGGCGTTTCGTCCTCGACAAGATTCAGCGGCTTGAACAGTAAAAATTTTTTTCGCGGCTCAAGTTTTTCAATCAGCGCATTTGATATTTTGCAGATGAATTCCCGTGCAACATCGGGATTTTTTTTATAATGTTCGCAACGGTCGACGCCCGCACCTCCGCAGGATAAAAAATATTCAATCCAACCGAGCGGATATTTTTCAAAGCCCAGACCTGCACGACCTCCGAGGCAAGGCGTCGTTTCCTTCGTGAAGGCGGCAATTTTCCCGTTGGCGGCGGCGGCGAGCATGGCAATCGCGCAACCCCAACGATGATTTTCCTTGAATTGCAAAACTTTTTCGGGACAGGTTTCCGATTGCACTACGGCAACGGGGCAATTACTCAACTTGATGAGTTTGGAAATTTTGCTCTCCATGATTTTTTCCTCCAAAAATTTTTAAACTAGAAATGCGCAGGCATTTCGTACGAACGCGGCTACTCGGCTAAAAATTTTTAAGCGGTGCGGCGCGTCAACAGGATGCAACGTCACGTTGCCGCGTTCGCTGTTTGGTTACTCTCTCTTGCAATGGTATCAGCAGGAATGAAATTTTGTAATCGAATTTGTCTGCATTACAAGCGTCCTGCAATGCTTTTGCCGTGATATAGATATAATCTGTGTCGAATTTGCCAAAAAGGGCTTGCATTAGGTCGAGTTCAACGTTGCCGCCGACAAAGCAACTTTGATTCTGAGCAACAAAGCCACGAACAAATTCTTTTTCTCCGCTGTATCAGAAATTTCTGCGACGGTCGAGATAAGCTTGAAGATTTCCTTAGCACAAAGTTTAGCATCACCAAGAGCGTTGGTGTTACCCAATGCTGAATTCAAAGCGTACCAACTGCAACGAGGCACAGTATATGTAAGCGGCAGATTATTTTCATTGAGAGCATAAAAAGCGTCGAGATAGTCAACAAGGTTAAGAGTGTTGACGCTGATAGGGATAAGGTCTGTAGAGTATTAGTAGTAGACGGCTCGGATTTCAGCTCGCTTTACAGTGCCGACAGTAAATACGCCACCATAAGTAATCAATACGGCGGCGCAAACAGAATGCATATTAATTTTGCTTATGACATTGAGAAAAAAATTTCCTCTCTTGCGTAATAGAAGCAAAGAACAAAGCCGACGAGCGCAAAGGCGCAATTAAAATGCTTTCTTCTCTTGCCCAGTCAGAAAAAATTTTGGCGATAATGGATAGAGGCTGCAACGGTCTAAAAATATTTGAACATTGCAATCGCATTACTCATCTAAGCTGTTTGATTCGCATCGTAGCTCTATGACTAAGAAGACGTGTTCACAGACGTTTAAGGGGCGTGAGTTGTTAAGACAAGTAAAAGTCCTTTATCCGGCGTTTTGGTTCTATATGACAAAATAGTATTCGAGTCGCGGATAATGTACCGTTACGTTTAACATAGCTGTATTAATCACGAAAAAGTTTTCAGACGCTCGCAAGCCTCAATAGTATTTTCTCTGCTGTTGAAGGAAGTTAGACGCAAGTAACCTTCGCCGCAAGGACCAAAGCCCGCGCCGGGCGTTCCGATAATGTGTTTTTCACGCAGGAGTTTATCGAAGAAATCCCAACTCGACGGAATATCGTCGGGCGTCTTCAACCAGATGTAAGGCGCATTAATTCCGCCGTAAGTTTTCAAACCCGCCGCGCTCAAACTCTCGCGGATAATCTTTGCATTTTCCAGATAATAATTGATAAGCTCCTTGACTTGCGCTTGACCTTCGTCGGAGTAAATCGCTTCCGCGCCGCGCTGAGTGATATAGCTCGTGCCATTAAATTTTGTCGTGTGACGACGTGACCAAAGCTTTTTAAACGGAACGCGCTCACCTGTCGAGGTTGTGCCCGTCAAGCCGTCGGGGATAACGATATAGCCGCAACGCGTGCCCGTAAAGCCCGCAGTCTTGCTGAAGGAACGGAACTCAATCGCAACGTCGCGAGCACCGTCAATTTCGTAAATCGAACGCGGAACATTTTCTTCGGTGATGTAAGCGGCATAAGCGGCGTCGAAGAGAATCACGGCGTCATTTTCTTTGGCGTAGGCAACCCAAGCTTCCAGCGAAGATTTACTCAACGTGGTGCCCGTCGGATTGTTCGGCGAGCAAAGATAAACCATGTCGACTTTTTCGGCGGGCGGTGTCGGAGCAAAATTATTCTCGGCAGTGCAGGGCAAATAAACAATGCCTTCAAAATGTCCGTCGGGCAATAATTTTCCCGTGCGTCCCGCCATGACATTGGAATCGTTGTAAACGGGATAAACCGGGTCGCCGAGGGCAACTTTGCTGTCGAGCGAGAAAATTTCTTGAATATTGCCGCAGTCGCATTTCGAGCCGTCGCTGATGAAAATTTCATCCGCACTGACTTCCAAGCCGCGACGTTTATAGTTGAAGTCTGCAATTTTATCGCGCAGGAAGGAATAACCTTGTTCGGGACCGTAGCCGCGGAAAGTTTCGACCTTGCCCATTTCATCGGCAGCGCGTTTCATTGCGTCAATGCAGACTTGCGGGAGCGGACGAGTTACGTCGCCAATTCCGAGCCGAATAATTTTTGCGTCGGGATTTTCTTTTTGATAAGCGGCGGCGCGTTTGCCGACTTCCGAAAAGAGATACGCACCCGGTAATTTCAAATAATTTTCGTTAATCCTTGCCATTAAACAAAAACCTCCTTAAACGTTAAATCGCCGCACGGACGACTCCGCACGACGATTTTAGACAACCGCTCATTGAAGAGCGAACATTTTCTTTATGGCGGAGCAGAGAGGACTCGAACCTCCGCGCCCTTTCGAGCCTAACGATTTAGCAAACCGTCCCCTTCACCGACTTGGGTACTGCTCCTTTTGGCTTACTTCAAAAACTTTGCGTAGATTATCACAACTTTTGCCGCGTGTCAAGAAATTTTTTAGTGATATATTGAATACTATCTGACTCATAACATTGCCAAGCAATACTTGCTTTTAGAGCACTGAATTTCTCCGGCTTTTAAAATCGGTTTATCAAAGTCGGGCAAGTTTATTGCATTGGGATAAAATTGAGCTTCGAGGGCAAAACCTGTGCGTTTACCAAATTTTTTATCGTCAAGCCAATTCCCCGAATAAAATTGAATGCCCGGTTGCGTCGTGAAAACTTCCAACGCTATTTTTGAATCGGAAGATTCTGCCCGCGCAACTTTTTTCATTTCGCCGAGCTTGCCGACGCAAAAATTATGGTCGTAGCCGCGCCCGAAGTTCAACTGGTCAAAATCGTCGTCGATATGCTCTCCGATTGTCTGCAAGTTTCTTAAATCCATTGGAGTATTTTCAACGGATAAAATTCTGCCGTCGGGAACGGATTCGGCACTTGCCCAAGTGTAGGTGTCCGCGAAGATTTGAATTTTTTGTTGCAGAATATCTCCGCCGCCGTCCAAATTAAAATACGTGTGATTGGTCAAGTTGCAGAGGGTATCTGCGTCGGAAGTCGCCGCGTAAGAAATTTCAAGCGCGTTATCTTCCGTCAAGTTGTAAATCACGGTCGCTTTGAAATTGCCGGGGTAGCCGCCCTCGCCGTCAGGACTTTCAACGGAAAGTTTCAAGCCGTCGGAAGTAATTTCAGCCGACCAAATTTTTTTCTCGAAACCGTTAAAGCCGCCGTGCAAATGATTTTTCCCGCCGTCGTTTTTATCGAGCTTGTAAATTTTTCCGTTGAGTTCAAAGCTCGCGCCGCCGATTCTGTTCGCGCAACGACCGACAATCGCGCCTTTGTAACTCGTGTCCGCCTCGTAGTCGGAAATGTTATCGTAGCCCGGAACGACTTCAACACCGCTGAAAATCCAACTCGTAAGTCTTGCGCCGTAAGTGATGATTTTCGCCGTCGTGCCGCTTGAATTTTTCAGCTCAAAACCGTCGACCGCTCGCCCGTCGGACGTTTTTCCGAAATCAAATTTTTTTATGTCCATTACTGCACCTCGAAAACCCACATGTAAGCCGCGAAATCCGTTTCGATTTTTTCCGCCGCCAATCCGAAATTCATCAGCTCATCGCCGTAGAAAGATTTTTCCGCGAAAGAAATTTTCTGCGGTCCGCCGTCCACGCCCAATTTTTTCGGCGGCAAATATTTTTTCAGCGTGTAGAGTTTATCGGCGTCCAGTCCTGCAAGTCTCAAAATTCTAATCGGCTCGGCAGGTTGCGCCAAAATTTTAAAGTACATGACGACGACTCGCGAATCATCGGCGAATTGCCAAGCGTACTCGTTGCCGCCCGTCAAAAGCCGCGTGAATTTTCCAAGCTGAATCGTCGGACGAATTTCCTTGTAAAGCTCAACATAAGTTTTGACATCGGATTTTTCGACGTCGCTCATTTTTGTAATGTCGAGTTCGTAGCCGAAAGTTCCTGCCATTGCTACAAAAGTTCGCATTTGCAGAGGCGTCACGCGTCCGACTTGATGATTGGGCGTAACCGAAACGTGCGCGCCTTGAGAAACTATCGGGAAGGCAAGCCCCGTGCCCGTCTGAATCGAAAGGCGGCAAACCGCGTCGGTATCGTCGCTCGTCCAAGTTTGCGGCATGTAGTATAAAATGCCCGCGTCGAATCGTCCGCCACCGCCCGAACAACTTTCAAACAAAATGTCGGGAAATTCCGCCGTAAGTTTTTCCATAATCTCATAAAGCCCCAACATATATCTATGCTGAGTTTCAAGTTGCCGTTCGGTCGGAAGTTTCGCGCTGAAAGCTTCGGTCATGTGTCTGTTCATGTCCCACTTAATGTAATCAATTTGCGCGGAGGAAAAAACTTTCCGCATGGCATTCAAAATGTAGTCGCGAACATCTTCACGCGACAAATCCAAAATCAGCTGATGACGGCTGAAACTCGGCTTGTAATTCGGAACGTGCAAAATCCAATCGGGGTGAGCGCGATAAAGTTCGCTGTCGACGTTTACCATTTCCGGCTCGACCCAAAGCCCAAACTTCAAGCCGCGCTTGTGAACTTCGTCAGCCAAACCGTTCAAGCCGTGCGGAAGTTTTTCGGCATTGACAAACCAATCGCCCAACGAGGAATTATCGTCATTGCGCTTTCCGAACCAGCCGTCGTCCAAAACCAAAAGTTCCAAGCCCAAATCTTTTGCGCAGTCGGCGAGCGCGATAATTTTTTCTTCGTTGAAGTCGAAATACGTCGCCTCCCAGTTGTTGACCAGAATCGGGCGCACTTTATCTTTAAACTTCCCGCGCATTAAATGTTCGCGATAAAATTTGTGGAAACTTTGCGATAAACCGTTCAAGCCGTCCGCAGAAAAATTCAATGCAACTTCGGGCGTCTGAAATTCTTCGCCCTGTTCAAGCGTCCAGCTGAAAACGTCGGGATTTAAGCCGATAACCAGTCGCGTCGTCCCGAATTGCTCCGCCTCGACCTTGATAGCGAAACTTCCGCTGTAAATCAAACTTGCCGCATAAACTTCGCCCTTAAACTCGTCGGTCGTCGGTCCGGCAAGTGCAATAAACGGCGAATGTTGATGAGAACTCGCGCCGCGCGTCGAAGAAATTTCAAAAATCCCGCGTGAAACTTTCCGCCGCTGAATCGTCCGTTCCGCCGCGTGTCCGCCGTAAAGATTTATAATCTCAAAATCGTTGTCGGAAAAATCTATCGCCGCACTTGCCGCATTGCGGATTTTAATTTTCTTGCCGCTCGTGTTCACAAACCTTGCAGAGCGCGCCAAAATCGGTGAATCGGCAAAAATTGTGTAGCTCAAAAAAACTGTAAAGTTCCCGCAAGCATCCCGCAGTTCAATTTCCAAAGTCTGACCGTCGCCGAAACTCGCGGGAAGATTTTTTAACGCAGGTTTGCCGTCAAAAATTTTGTACGACGCGTAATTCAGTTCGGAAATGTTCGTGCCGTTTTCAAGCTCAACCGTGTAGGCGGGAATTCTGAAATCTGTACGACCGCGCACGGGATATTCTTGCGGCAAAACGTCCAGCGAAAAAGTCCGCTCGTTTTCAAAGTCGGCAAGCTGTCCGCTAAATCCGCGGTCAATTCTTTGCAAGGGCGCACTGTCGCGGAATTCTTTCAACGGTTTGCCCCAATAGCGGTGGAACAAATATTTGCCGCGAGAAATTTCAATGACGTAGCTGAAAAAATCGTTGCGCAAATGAAACCGCTCATTCTCAAAGTCAATCATGCGTTAAACTCCTTTCAAGCAAAACTCGAAGTGCTTATCCGAATTTTTAATTTTGTACTCCTCCAAAACGGGTGCGCCCCAAGAATCATCGCCGCCGACGCCGCATTGACCCGAAGAAATTTTCACGAAGGTATAACTTTGCTTGGGTAATTCTTCTTGATGGCGGGCAAGTTCCAATTCGTGCGGGCTGTAGGGCAAAGCTTGCGCCTCAAAAGGATTCTCGGCAAAAATTTTCAAGCCGCGTCCGCGATTGTCCAAAACTTCAAACCAACGAACGCCGCAATGATTTCCGCACTCTTGCGGCAACAAATACGGCTCAACTTCCTCAAAAATATTTGATTCAAAAATTCCGAGCCGCGCACCTTCGAGGCGGTCGCGATAATTATCAAGTGCTCCCAAGCCGTAAAATTTTATGCGGCTGAATTTTTTCGGCACCGTGAACAGCATAGAGAAATCCGGCAAGTCTCCAAGCCCGTCGACTTTTTTATAGTCTTGAGAAATTTTTAAGGAGCCGTCCGAAGTTACTTTGTAAGTCACGGCGCAAAAACTTTTCGGCGCGGTCTGCAACTCGTAAGTAAATCTGACTTCGACAAAATCCGCTGCGAATTCGCCGTTAAATTTTTCGCCGAAATATTTTTCCACAGCGATAAAATCTTTTTCGGCAGTGCGATATTCAATCTTCGCGCATTTTTTGTAGAGGCTTGCAAGTTTCCACTGCGCGGCGTCGAGATGTTGACCGTTCCCGTAATCGTTATCAATCGGAGCACGCCAGAAATTCGGCGTCGGCAAAACGGAAATAAATTCTTCGCCGTTAAATTTATAGCTCGTCAAATTCCCCGCCGCGCTCGAAAAGATAAAGGCAAAGCCGTCGCCCTGCACGCCCAAATTTATATCACTCTGCACCACGCGAAGAGGACGAACATTTTTAATCGGCGCAACGGGCACGAAAATATTTTTCTTGTCCAGCCAAGATTCGACGCTTGAAACTGAATCGGACTTCTTGAAGACGCCTTGACCGAAAGCAATTTCAAAGCCGCGTTCGGCAAAAAGATTTTCAGACTTCAGACAAAGCGACGCCGTTAAAACGTATTCGCCCGCGCCGTAATTCGGCAATTCGATTTTAACCTCCGAACTTTCGCCCGGCAAAATATTCGGCGCGTCAAAAATTTTCGTCCAAACGTCAACGCCGTCGCGAAGAAGATTCAACTTCAAGTCAAACTCCGCCGCGTTCGTGAAAAGACTTTTGTTGAGGATTTTAACCGCGCTTTCACTCGGCTCAAGTTCAAAATTTTGATAGCAGAATTTAACTTCCTGCAACTTGGTCGTCGGCGTGTGGTCGGCGAAAAATAATCCGTTGCCGCTGAAATTATAATCGGTCGGACGGTCGCCGAAATCGCCGCCGTATTTCAAGCCGTCATCGGTCGCAATGGCTTGGTCGGCAAAATCCCAAATGAAGCCGCCCTGATAAAGTTTTTCCTCGTCGGCAAGTTTAGTGTACTTATTCAAGCCGCCGCAAGAATTGCCCATGGCGTGCAAGTATTCGCAGCAGACAAAAGGCTTGTCGCGCTTTTCGGCGAGGAATTTTTTTATGTTCGCAACGGTCGGATACATTTGGCTTTCAAAGTCGGAACTGTCATTAAATCGCCTGTCCCAAAAAATACTTTCGTAGTGGACAAGGCGGCTTGGGTCGCGACGCCTGAAAAATTCGTGCATCTCGAAAATATTTTTCCCGCCGCAAGATTCATTGCCGCAACTCCAAATCAAAATCGACGGGTGATTTTTATCGCGCTCAAGCATGGATTGCGCCCTGTCGATAACCGCCGCCAACCATTTCGGATTATCGTCGGGAATCGTATTTTCATCACGATAACAGCCGCCGTTTTTCATCCACGAGCCGTGCGTTTCCAAATTCGTTTCGTCAATCATGTACAAGCCGTAGATGTCGCAAAGCTCGTAAAGCCGCGAGGGATTGGGATAATGCGACGTGCGCAGGGCATTTATGTTATTTTTCTTCAGCGCGACAATATCTTTCTCAATGTCGGCGGGATTGCCTGCGCGCCCGTTGAAGCAATCGAACTCGTGACGGTTCACGCCTTTGAAGACAATGCGCTTGCCGTTAATTTTAATCAGCGTGTCTTCAAGTTTAATTTCGCGGAAGCCGATATTTTGCGGAATGACTTCGACGACTTCACCCGCAGAATTTTTCACGATAAACAATGAGCGATAAAGATTGGGTTTTTCGGCACTCCAGAGCAAAATATTTTTCAGCTCAAACTCGAAGGTAAATTCCTTGCCGCCGAAATTTTTTGTGTCGCTGAGCACGCAAGAATTATTTGGGGCGAAAATTTTCAGCTCGACAATTTTTTCCGCGTCAGAGTTCCAAAGCGTTTCGATTTTCAAATTGCCGTCGGTGTAGTTGTTAATCGGCGCGGCGTGAACGAAAATATCTTCGGCGTGAAGTTCGGGCTTGCTGTATAAAATCACGTCGCGGAACAGTCCGCTGAATCTCCAAAAATCTTGGTCTTCAAGCCAAGAACCGCTCGTGTATCTGAAAACCGCCGCCGCCAATTTATTTTCGCCCTGTTTGATGAACGGCGTTAAATCGAAATCGCTCGGCGTGAATGAATCTTCGCTGTAGCCGACGAAATTTCCGTTAAGCCAAATTGCAATTCCTGACTCCGCACCTTGGAAGCTCACGAAAAAATTTTTCCAATCGGCGGGCGCGTCGAAGTATTTCACGTAGCAGGCGACGGGATTGTCACGCGCGGGAATTTCGCCCTGCTTAATAACTTCGTGACCGTCCCAAGGATAAGTTGTGTTCGTGTAGTGCGGCTTGCCGAAATTTTCCGTTTGAATGTGCGCGGGCACTCGAATCGTCTGCCAATCGCGGCAGTCAAAATTTTCGCTCCAAAAATCGGACGGAATGAAATTCAAATTCGGCGCGTAAGCAAAATGCCACAGACCGTTGAGCGAGAGAAAAAATTTCGATTGACCGCTTGCCAGCTCTTCCACACTTGCAAAATATTTGTGGTCGGAATGTGCGGGCAATCTGTTTTCTTGAAAGTATTCGGGATTCGGCAAATCTTTAAGATTGAACAAGAGATCTCCTCCTTTGCAAAAAAAGGAGTAGGGATTAGAAAACAAATCCTAACTCCTAACTCCTAATTCCTAACTATTCTGCCGCGACGCTCTCAATAAATTTATCGAACGCCGCCAAACCTTTTTCGTTGCGCTTGAAAACTCCCGCGTGCGCCAAAACTTCGCTGAACACGTGACCAATCTCCGCTCTGATAATTTTGTCGACGTTATCGGCGGAAATGTTTTTGTACTTGGCACGAATTTTTTTGTACCAGGCGGCGTGCTTTTCGATGTCGGCAATACCCGAAATGTCTTCGGCTCCGTTGAGGAAATTCTCTTTGACTTGCGCCATTTCGCTTTTCAGACGCGCGGGAAGGACTGCCAAGCCCATAACCTCAATCAAGCCGATATTTTCTTTTTTAATGTGGTGAACTTCGTCATGCGGGTGGAAAATGCCGAGCGGATGTTTTTCACTCGTGCGATTGTTCCTGAAAACCAAATCCAACTCGTAAGCCTTGCCGCGTCGACGACCAATCGGAGTAATCGTATTGTGCGGCGCGTCGGTTTTGGCAAAAATTTCTACAGATTCGTCGCTGTACTCTCGCCACGCCTGCAAAATTTTTTCTGCCAAGTCAATCAACTGCTTGCGATTTTCCGACTTCAAACGCAAAGTTGACATAGGCCACTTGACGCGCCCCGCTTCGACTTCGGGGAATTTTTCAAAGGTATAAGTTTTCTCAACCGACGCGAGTTCCATTGGGAAAGTATAATGCCCGCCTTGATAGTGGTCGTGTGAAAGAATTGAGCCGCCGACAATCGGCAAGTCCGCATTCGAGCCAACAAAGTAATGCGGAAACTCCGTGATGAAGTCGCAGATATTTTCAAAAGTTTCGCGATTAATTTTCATGGGCACATGCAGTGTATTCAAAACTATGCAATGCTCGTTGTAGTAAGTGTACGGCGAATACTGCAGGAACCATTCATGCCCGCGGAAGTCGAGCGGAATAATTCTATGAGTTTCGCGGGCGGGGTGCCCTGCATGACCGGCGAAGCCTTCATTTTCGCGGCAAAGCAAACATTTCGGGTAGCCCGTCGCCTTGACGCTTTTGGCTTTGGCAATGTCGCGCGGGTCTTTTTCGGGCTTGGAAAGATTTATCGTCAAATCAAGTGCGCCGTATTCGGTATCGGACTTCCAGACGACGTTTTTATCAATGCGCGTCTTGCGAATGTAATTCGAGGCAATGCTGAGCTTGTAATAATTATCCGTGGCGAGTTCGGGAGATTTTTCGTAATCGCTTCTGAACTTGCGGATAACTTCACTCGGACGCGGCATGACGCAATCCATAATCCGCGTGTCGAAAAGGTCGCGCTCGTTAATCGTGTCGTCGATAATTTTTTCCTCAACCGCGTAGTCGAGCATATTTTCAAGAATCGGCGTGGCAGTCTCCAAAGTCTCCGCAATTTCTTCGGGAACAAATTCGGGCACTTTGAGCAAGTCAATCAATTTATTTGCCACGTAAAATTCGTCGCTCGCTGCCATAAGTTCCTGTTGCTTTGCAAAATTCAACAGGCGATTAATTTCAGTGTTTATCATATCTTTTTACCTTTCAATCTTCGTAGCCGTTCGGATGTTTTTTATGCCACGTCCAAGCGGTCTCAATAACTTTTTCCACGTCGGCAAATTGCGGATTCCATTTCAGAACTTCTTTAGCTTTGTCGCTGGAGGCGATAAGTTGAGCGGGGTCGCCTGCGCGGCGGGGACCAATTTCCGTTTTGATTTTCTGACCCGTAACTTTTTCCGCCGTGACAATCATTTCTTTGACGGAGAAACCTTGACCGTTGCCGAGATTAAAAATATTTGACTCGCCGCCGTCGCGCAGATATTTCAAAGCCAAAATATGAGCGTCCGCCAAGTCGATAACGTGAATGTAATCGCGCAGGCAAGTTCCGTCGGGCGTCGGGTAGTCGTCGCCGAAAATTGTAATGTGGTCGCGTTTGCCGAGCGGTACTTGAAGAATCAGCGGGATTAAATGCGTTTCGGGGTGATGGTCTTCGCCGATTGAGCCGTCCTCAACTGCGCCCGCCGCATTGAAATATCTCAAGCTGACAAAGCGAATACCGTTCGCGCGGCTGACCCACTTCATCATTTTTTCCATAATCAATTTGGATTCGCCGTAAGGATTGGTCGGCTGCGTTCTGTCGTTTTCTTCGATAGGAATTTTTTCCGGTTCGCCGTAAGTTGCCGCCGTCGAACTGAAAACAATTTTATCAACGCCGTTCCTGACCATTGACTCTAACAAAATCTGCATACCGTAGACATTGTTGTTGAAGTACATCAAAGGTTTTTCGACGCTTTCGCCGACGAGAGAGTTTGCCGCGAAGTGAATCACGGCTTCGATTTTGTTTTCCGTAAAAATTTTGTCGAGGACTTTGGCGTCGCGAATGTCGCCCTGATAAAATTTGGCGGCAGGATTAATTGCGCTGCAATGACCTGTTTGAAGATTGTCGACGATGACGACCTCTTCGTCGGCTTTTACCAGCTGATAAACCGCGTGCGAACCGATATAGCCCGCGCCGCCACACACTAAAATTGCCATTAAAAACACCCTTTCTATCAGTTAGGAGTGTGGAGTTAGGAATTAGGAGTTAAAAACTCGTCAATCAACTCCTAACTCCTACCTCCTAACTCCTAATTAACGAAGTGCCTTGCGAAATATCTGCGACGTAAAAGCTCGGTGCGTAGCCGATTTTTTTCTTGTAGCCGTCTTCGAGTTTGGCTTTAAAGTCGTCAATCGCAGAATTTTTCACAATGCTGACGGTCGAGCCGCCAAAACCTGCGCCCGTCATTCTTGAACCTATGCAACCTTCGATGTTCCAAGCAAGCTCCGCCAAAGTATCAAGTTCAATTCCGGTAACGTCGTAATCGTCGCGAAGTGAAACGTGCGAATCGTGCATAAGCTGACCGAATTTTTTCAAGTCATTATTTTCAAGCGCGGCGACCGCCTCAAGTGTCCGCTGATTTTCGCGAACCGCATGACGCGCACGAAGTCTTTCAATCGGCGAAGTTATATGCTCAACCAATTTGTCGAACTCTTCGTTAGTCAATTCGCCCCAAGCTTTTAACTCCGGCTTGACGGCTTGAATTTCTTTCAGCGCGTGTTCGCATTGCTGACGGCGTTCGTTATAGGCGGAAGTAACGAGCGAGTGCGGCTTATTGGTGTTCGTGATGACAATCGAGCAATCGTCGAGTTTAACGGGGCTGTAGCGATAGTTTAACGTGTTGCAGTCCAGAAGAATCGCGCAATCTTTTTTGCCCATGCCGACGGCAAATTGGTCCATGATGCCGCAATTCATGCCGACGAATTCATTTTCGGCTTTCTGCGAGAGTTTAACCATTTCAACCATATCAAGTCCGAAATTAAAATTTTCGTTCAAGATGACGGCGGTTAAAACTTCCAGCGACGCCGATGAACTTAAACCGGCTCCCGCAGGCAACGTGCCATAAATTACAATGTCGAAACCGTTCGTAGCTTTATGACCTGCCTGCTCAAGCGTGGCGACTGTTCCTGCGACGTAATTTGCCCAGTCGTAAGCGCGATTGTACTTTAAGCCGTTCATCTCAAATTCGATAACGCCTTTGTCCGCCAAGTTCATGGAGTAAATGCGCGTTTTGTTGTCCTTGCGGGGAGCGACCAGCGCATAAGTGCCGAGAGAAATCGCGCAGGGGAAAACATTGCCGCCGTTGTAATCGGTGTGTTCGCCAATCAAATTCACTCGTCCGGGCGAAAAATATTTTTGCGTTTCAGCCGCGCCGAATGTCTCTTGAAATGCTTCCTCAATAACCGAAAAAATTTCCATAACAAAACCTCCCTTAAAGCAGTTAGGAGTCAGGGGTTAGGAATTAGGAGTTAAAAAAACAAATCCCTAAATCCTAAATCCTAACTGCTAACTCCTAACTATTTGTTCATCTCTGCCCATTTAGATTCGAGTTCCTTAACAATGCGTTCGTGTTCTTCTTCAGTAAGTTTTACCTTAGCACGATAGAAAAGTCCCGCAATAACTATAAGAACGACCGGAGCGGCGAACATTATCAGTTTGAAATTGAAAATACCTTCGGCAGAAATCGAATCGGCAGTTGCGCCGGAAACCATGCCGACCCAAACAGCCGTATAACCGACCATCGCGCTGGTAATTGCGCCGGAAAGTTTGTCAATCAGCGGGCGAACGCAAAGTACAAGAGCTTCGTCGCGGTGACCGAGTTTTAATTGCCCGTATTCAACCGTGTCGGTAATTGTCATCAAGACGACCAAGAAAACCAACGGTTGCGGGAGAGCAAAAAGTCCTGCGGCAAATAATGTCATCATTACGCTTTTACCTGCGAAGGCGTAACAAATCAAGCCGATAATCATAATGCTGATTGATACGAAGAATAAACCTCTGCGGCTGAATTTTTTCGTTAAAGTAGGGAAGAGTGCGACCGCCGCAAGTCCTATGACAACGTTTATAATGCCGAGGAAAGAAAATTGCGTGGAGTCCCCCAAAACATAAATAAAATAATACAAGTTGAAATTGTTGACGATATTCGCGCCCAAGCCGTAAATCAGATAAGTAAAAGCAATCCACATGAGCTGGTCGTTTTGCGAGAGTACTTTAAAGACGTCACTGAAGCCGGTCTCTTCCTTGTTTTCACGAAGGGCAGATTGTTGTTCTTTCGTGCCGATACCGAGAATGATTGCGCCGATAACGGAAAGAGCACCGCCTATGCAGGCAAATGCGAACCAACCGTGAGGATCTCCCGCGCCGCCGTTTTGATTTATCGAGAAGAAGAGAACAAGCGGCATAACCATGACCGTAACCAGCTGCGCTCCGAAAACCGAACCGATACGCGCATAAGTCGCAGTAATTTCACGTTCGCGGCTGTCGAAGCTCAAAGCCGGAATCATTGACCAAATTGCAACGTCTTTAGCGGAATAAAAAATATCCATTATCAGATACACGACCGCGAATCCGATTAGGTACGTCATGGGATTAGTCATTGCCGTCCCGCCAAAGTCCGTGAACAAAATCGCCAAGCAGACTGCACCGACAACGCCGCCTACCAAAACCCACGGCTTAAATTTTCCCCAACGAGTTTTCGTCTTGTCAATCATGTTCCCGATAAACGGGTCGATTAAAAGTTCGCCGACGCGCAAAACCAAAATAATGGTTGTGACGACGCCAATCATGTAGGCGTCTTGCAATTTGCCTTCGGCATCGGGCGAATTGAACAAGTTACTGGTGACAAAAATCATGAAGTAGCTGCCCAACATCATGTAAAAAATATCATGCCCGAAAGTACCGCAAGCGTAGGCGACGCGCTGAACAAATTTACTGCTCATAACTAATAAACCTCCTCTACTTTTGTAATGCAATTACGCTTAATTTTTTTTGTCCATGTATCAACCTCCCGAAAAACTTTTTTAAATCCTTCCATTTTTTCCCATAGTTATTGCGCCCAAATAAAAAATCAACTATCATTGTTTGCAAAAGGAGGGGATAAAATGGAAAACAGGCAAGCAGTAAATATGCCGCTTTACAATGAAGATGAATTTTGTCTCGTGAAATTTGGTCATTCTTTTACTTATCCGGGTCACACTTACGGTCCTGCTGTTAGACCTTATTATTTGATTCATTATATCCTTTCCGGCAAAGGGATTTTTAAAATTGACCAAAGTACCTATCACCTTCACGAAGGACAAGGCTTTTTAATTGTTCCGAATCTTCAAACCGTCTACACCAGCGACATTGACGAACCTTGGCAATACATATGGGTCGGTTTCAACGGGCAGTTGGCAAAAACTGTCGTTGATTCTCTCGGACTGTCGAAGGATAATCCGATTTTCGCTTGCAATCCTGAAAGCGGCGAGAAATTGAAACGTTATATTCTCGACATGCTGAAGAAAAACAATTTTACTCTGTCGGATATTTATTATCGCTGGGGATTGTTTTTTCAATTTACATCGGTTCTTGCTGAGGCTCAAAAAGAATTCATGCCCAAAACGGACGTAAATACTTATGTTTCGCACATGATGAACTATATAAACCACCACATAGAAGAAAATATTTCCGTACAAGATGTAGCCGATTACGTCAAATTGGCGCGAAGCTATGCTACAACAATGTTCACAAAACAGGTCGGAATGTCACCTAAAAGTTACATTCAAAATTGTCGTCTGACTAAGGCGCGCAGTCTCTTGGAGTCTTCCACTTTGACAATCGCGGAAATTGCTTACTCTTGCGGCTATGCCAAAAGCGAATCACTCATTAAAGCTTTCAGCAAGAGATATGACATAAGCCCCGGCGATTATCGAAAAAAGTTGACTAAGAAGGGAAGACATCTTCAGGGCGTCACCGGTTGGTAATTTCTCGAATGACGCGACAAGGAACGCCCATTGCCAAAACATTTGCGGGAATATCTCCGGAAACAATCGCGCCTGCACCGATAACGGAATTTTCGCCGATTGTCACGCCCGGCAAAACTACGACATTACTGCCGAGCCAGACATTGTCGCAGATTTTTATTTTTTTGCAGTACTGATAACCTTTGCGACGCAATTCGGGTTCAAGCGGGTGATTGGCAGTGGTCAAAGTGCAATTCGGAGCAAAGAGCACATTGTTTCCGACGATAATTTCAACGTCGTCGACCACAGTCAGATTAAAATTGGCGTAGACGTTGTTGCCGAAGAAAAGATTTTTTCCGCCCCAATTTCCATGAAAAGGCGGCTCCACGTAACAATTTTCCCCGACTGCGCCAAGCATTTCTTTTAAAATTTTTTGCCGCAATTCTTGTTGCTCAGAAGTTGTAGCGTTGAATTCGTCCATTTTTTTTAAGCAGCCGCGTTGCATTTCTAAAATTTCCTCGTCCATGGGGTCATAAATCAATCCGTTGTTTTTCAGTTCCAAGTTCGTCATGTAAATCCTCCCGTTCTCTTTTGGTGTGAGTAAATTATAAAATTTTCAAAAAACGTTACATAGCCGTAGATGTTTGTTATTGCTTCGATTTTGTTAGAAGATATATTCAAAGTGGAGGAGCTACGTAACGGCAGCAATGCGCAAAAGGTTACCTTCCCGGTTGAAGCTGAGCTAAAGACAGGAGTTGAGATTTGAATTAAGTCAGTTAATTTGCGTTGATTTATTTTTCTACGTTTTAAAAGTCTTGCAAGAATTAATTTTAAATTTCAGGCTTTCCGCTTAATTTTTGTAATCTGCTGTAAAACAAAAAAGACCGAACAAATTTTTCGGTCAAGATTGTGCCGAGATTTTATCAAGTAAAATTTTTTCGTTGGTCAATCGCTCGACGTGTTTCATCCGAGCACGAATGTTTTGCATTTCCGTCGGAATTTCTTCGGGCGATAATTTATCATGGACGGCGACGGTGCCCGCCTTTGCAGCCGTTTCGTAAAACCAAATTTTATAGCGCACGGCGTCCGGTGTTTCTTCCAATTTTGCCAGCTTATCTTCCAACAGCGCATATTTGTCGCGGAAAAGTTTCAATCGCTGTTTGATTGTCGAATCGCCCGCCAAAGTCCAACGCGTAAAGTCTTTTATCTCTTGAATCGACATATTGCAATTCTTCAGACATTCAATGATATAAATCGACTCCAAGTCCGCTTCGGAGAAGTGGCGCACGCCGTTTTTATCGCGTTGAGCACCCGGCAAAAGTCCTTCGCGCACGTAATAACGAATCGTGTAAATGCTGTGCCCCGTCCGCTTTGCAACGTCTTTAATCGTCATTTTCCGAGATTGGTGTGAAAAAATTTTTCGAGCTTGTCAACGACTTGATTGACGAATTTTGTAACGTCGTATAAATCCATGTGCGTCGCGCCGTCGATTTTATAAAATTCGCGTGAAGCGGCTGCCGTCGCCTTGTTGTAGGCAATTTCCGATTGCCACAGCGAGCCGGCTTCCGTGCCCGCGATAAACAATGCCGGTTGAGTCAAAAGTGTCTCCATATCGCTGAAGGCATGGAAAGTGTAGACAGCGTCCGCGGCGGAAAACATTGACATATTTCTTGCATTGGGGTGCTGACCGCGAGCTTCTGTATAATATTCCGAAGCCTCAACAATGTCGCGGGGAGTATAGGCGGTAATTTCATCTTTCGTCGGGACAATGTGGTCGTAGCGAACGGGCGCACCATTTGCCTCTGCAGTTCTCTGCGCGGCGATTACTTCCAAAGCTTTTATCTGCGCTTCGACGGAACCGCTTTTGCCGTCCCAACCTTGGCGGGCAATGTTACCAACGTCGACCGCACTGACCGTCGCCAAAGCTTTAATTCGGTGTTCGGTCTGCGCGGCACTTATCGAGTAACCGCCGCCCGCACAAATTCCGAGTACACCGATTTTGTTAGCGTCAACCTGCGGCAAAGTCGTCAGATAATCGACGGCACTGCGAATATCTTCAACGCGTTCGGTAGGGATTTCAATATAGCGCGGCTGTCCTTCACTCTCGCCTTGATGGGAAGCGTCGAAGGCAAGAGTAACGAAACCTTTTTTTGCAAGCAACATGGCATAAAGTCCCGAAGTTTGCTCTTTGACGCCGCCGCCGGGGTGAACCGTAATTATTGCGGGATATTTTTTACCGGGCTTGTAATTGCTCGGCAGATAGAGATTGCCCGCGATTTTCAAACCGTTGTGCTGCTGAACGAATTGAACGTGTTGCGCATTGTTCTGAACTTCGGCGGGAATTTGAGCCGAGACGCCCGCGCTGCCCGTCATGCAAAGAATAAAACTGCAAGCCAAAACTCTTTTTAAAAATTTTTTCATGATAAAACCTCCTTTCGGGTGATTATAAACTTGACAGTCAACTATCAGTCAAGATTAACGGAAAAATTTTGACAATGCCCGCCGTAAAATTTTCTTGTCGTTTTGACGAGGAAGCGGCTTTTTTTTTGACAATACGGCAAGACAAATTTATAATCAGAGAGATTGGACTAAATCCTTAACAAAGGAGCGATGTACTTGAATTTGAAAAAAATTTCTGTGGCAGTAATTTCAACGTTGCTTATAATTTTTACGGCGGAGGCGGCTCCCGAAGGACGAATGCCGGCATCGGAACTCATGCGGCTGGACGAAGCACCGCGCGGAGAAATTGCCCGACCTCTGCAGCAAACACTTACTTCCGAAAATTCGGGACTCAATCCGGGCTACTCGGTCACGCCGATTCAAAATACCAGACCGGTTGCGCCCGATGACGCTTTACCGAACGTGACGGCGGCGGCGGCTATAGTTATCGAGGCGTCGACAGGACACGTCCTCTACGAACGCAATCCCGACCAAAGAATGTTTCCTGCCAGTACGACAAAAATGATGACGTTGATAACCGCGCTTGAGCACAACAAGCTTGACGAAATTGTTACCGTCGGTTCCGGAGCTTACAACGCGGAAGGTTCGACGCTGTGGCTAGATGTCGGAGAAAAAATTCCGCTCGGCGATTTACTCTATGGCATGATGTTAATTTCGGGCAACGACGGCGCGATTGCCATTGCCGAACACTGCGGCGGAACAGTTGCAGATTTCGCTGCCCGCATGACGCAAAAGGCTCACGACCTCGGCGCGGTGAATACAAATTTCACGAACGCCAACGGCTTGCCCGACCCGAATCACTACACCACGGCTCGCGACTTGGCGATTATGGCTAAGTACGGTTTTACGCTCCCGCACTTCGAGGAAATTTGCTCAACCAAAGAAATTTCTTTCCCGTGGATTCACGACGATACAAAACTTTTGCGCAACGAAAATCAAATGCTTTGGCTTTATCGCGGCGCAAACGGAATTAAGACGGGCTACACTGACGCGGCGGGGCGTTGTCTCGTCACGGCGGCCAAGCAAAACGGCGTTCAATTAATCGCGGTCGTCTTGGACAGTCTTTATATTTGGAACGATTCGATTTTTCTGCTTGATTACGGTTTCGGGCGCGTGTCGTCTGAAAGTCTGATTAAGTCGGGCGAAGTCGTTAAAACTCTGCCGATAATTTCGGGGCGCAGAAAGTCCATGCAAGTCAAGACGGCGGGCGAAATAATTATGCCGGTGTTCGAGGGCGACGCCAACGCTTACGAAATTGTTTACGACTTGCCCGACGCTTTGACCGCGCCGATAACTGCAGGCGAGACGATTGGAAAAATTCGCGTGGTATTGCCCGACGGTCGAGAGGCGGCGGCGGTTGATGTCGTCACGACGGCTGACGTTGAGCAGAAATCTTTCTTCCGATTGATTTTGGATAAAATAAAAAATTTATTTGCTTGAGTGCGAAGGAGAATTTTAACATGAGCGATAGAGCTAAATTGGCTGACGAACTTCACCGCAAAGGTTACAGCTGCTCGCAATCGGTGGCGGTTGCCTGCGCGGACTTGGTTGACGTTCCCAAAGAAATTTTGTTCAAGGCGACGGAAGGTTTCGGCGCGGGCATGGGCACTATGGACGGCGTGTGCGGAGCTTTGACGGGCGGACTGTTAATCGCGGGCTTGAAGAACAGCAGCGGCAATCTCGATAACCCGAAGTCAAAATCTTCGACGATGAAACTTTCCAAAGCCATGCTGACGAATTTTCGCAAGAAAAGCGGCGCGATAATCTGTCGCGAACTTAAAGGCGTCGACACCGGCAAGATGATTTGTTCCTGCCCCGATTGCATTAAACACGGCGTCGAAGTTGTTGAGGAGCAATTAGGAATTAGGAATTAGGAATTTCCTAAGAATTTACCAAAGCCACTAGAAGAATCTAGACCAAATGTTGAGGAGCAATTAGGAATTAGGAATTAGGAATTGGGAATTGGGAATTGGGAATTGGGAATTGGGAATTGGGAATTGGGAATTGGGAATTGGGAATTGGGAATTGGGAATTGGGAATTGGGAATTGGGAATTGGGAATTGGGAATGAGAAATTTTTTACTGACCTTAGCGGCGATATTATTTTTTATGTCGACCTGCGCGGCGGCAAGTGATGAAAGTGATGAACTCGATTCGGCGGAAATCAGATTGAACTGCGCGATTTGTTCCATGGGAGCTTACAGCGACAACGAAGGTTATTTGATGCGCTCCATACTCAACGAACGCGGCTGGACGATTGAAAAAATTTCGCAGAAAAATAATCGCGCCGACGCCGGAGCTTACCTCGTGAGCAAGGGCGACGTAAAAATTTTGACAATCGCGGGTACCGAAAATATTAAAAATGTCGAAATGGATTTCCGCGTCGGACGAGTGCACCTCAACGACAACACGACGCTTGCCCCCAAAGAAAAAAATCCCGACGATAAAATTTTCGTGCACCGTGGTTTTCGCGATTATGCCGACCTTGTTTTGAGCGAGGGCTTTACCGAACGTTTGAAGACTTCCCTTGAAAAAAATCCGCACGAAACACTTTACATAACGGGTCACAACTTTGGCGGAGCAGTCGCGACGATTACGGCGATTCGGCTGATTGATTCGGGCGTCGACAAAAATCAACTCAAGGTCATAACTTTCGGCGCACCCGCAATCGGTTCGCGTGCCTTGGCTAAAAATTATTTCGACAAAATAAATTTAACGCGCGTTGTCATCGACGACGACGGTGTAAAAAAATCTCTTCGGTCTCTCGGCTACTCTCAATTCGGAAAAACTTTGGAGTATAAGCAAAGCGGCACGAGTGACCAAACTCCTCAAAAAATGGCGGTTTATCTCGATTGCGCCATTCGCGATTACGTCAATGTCGGCGGCACCTTTCAACACGAGGCAAAAGATAAAATCGACACGCCGATTTATGTTTCGCCGATTCTTTTGGTCAAAGGCGAATTAAAATCCGACGACGGGAAAATTATTTTGGACACGCTCGACGACATTTTAAAGAATAAATTCAGCAATTTGACTTTTGCCGAAAAGCAGAGCGTTGAATTTAAGGAAAAAAATATTCAGGACGAAGACTTTGACGAATTCCTTGAGGCAGGCAAAAACAGCGGTTGCAAGTATATTTTGATTCGGATTCTCCGCGTAAAAAAAATTCGCGACGCGCAGTCGGATGACAGGCTCGCCACGTTGGAAGGAATTATGTATGACACGAACGACAATTTGATTTTCATGCAAACTTCGGGCATGTCGGATACCGGTCTGACAATTTCTGAGTGGATTCTCGTCATTCAAGAAAATTTGAACGATAACATCAGCAGTCAACTTTCAATGCTCAAAAATTTTGACTAGTGTTTTATGTTTTTGTCTCTGCCGCGAAAAATATTTCGTGCAGCGATGGTTTTGTCAATCTGTTATTTAAGGAGGAATTTTTATGGCGTTTCCAAAAAATTTTCTGTGGGGTGGCGCGGTTGCCGCGAATCAATACGAGGGCGGCTATCTTGAAGGCGGCAAAGGTCTTTCCGTGCCCGATATGTTGCTCGGCGGCGACGTGAATACCCCGCGCACTTTCTGCCCGAAAATCGAGGACGGCGTTTTTTATCCGTCGCACACGGCGATTGATTTTTATCACCACTGGAAAGAAGATATTGCGCTTTTCGCCGAAATGGGTTTTAAGTGCTTCAGATTTTCGATAAGTTGGGCGCGAATTTTCCCCAACGGCGACGACGAAACGCCCAATGAAGCCGGCTTGAAATTTTATGAAGACGTTATCGACGAGTGCCGCAAACACGGTATCGAACCGCTCATCACGATTAATCATTACGAATTGCCCTTCGAGCTTGTCAAAAAATATCGCGGCTATTACAATCGCAAAACCATCGATTTATTTGTCAAATACGCGACGACCTGTTTTGAACGTTTCAAGGACAAAGTTAAATACTGGCTCACCTTCAACGAAATTAATATGACGCTCATGTCGCCGACAGTCGGCAACCTGTACAGCGTAGGAATTATTCAGGACGAGGATTTAAACAGAACCGCGCCTTGCAAATTCGACGAACTTAAAGACGTTCCGCAACAGAGGATTGAAGCTCTTCATAATCAGTTCGTCGCGTCAGCAAAGGCAGTTATCGTCGCTCACAAAATCAATCCCGAATTTAAAATCGGCAACATGATTTGCCACGTAACTCGGTATCCCTTGACGCCGAATCCGAAAGATATGTTGGAAACTCAACGCGCAGATCACTTGTTTAACGACCTTTGCGGCGATGTTCAAGTTCGCGGTGCTTATCCCTACTTCGCGAAAAAATTTTATCAAGACATGGGAATTGATACCGCGTTCATGGACAACGAGGACGATAAAAAAATTCTGCGCGAGGGCGTCGTCGACTTCTACACTTTCAGCTACTATATGTCCAACTGCATTACTGTCGACAAAAATGCCGACCAAATCAATGACAGTATGCTTGCCGGCGCGAAAAATCCCTACCTCAAGGCGAGTGATTGGGGCTGGCAGATTGACCCGGACGGCTTGCGCTGGACTTTGAATAAATTGGCGTCGCGCTATCCCGGTACGCCGATTATAATTGTCGAGAACGGTTTAGGAGCTTTCGATAAAGTTGAGGCGGACGGCTCCATTCATGACGATTATCGAATCAGCTATTTCCGCGAACACATTCGGGCTATGGGCGAGGCTGTCAATGACGGCGTTCCGCTTATCGGCTACACAACTTGGGGCTGTATCGATTGCGTGAGCGCGGGCACCGGACAATACGCCAAACGCTACGGATTTATTTATGTCAATCGTCACGACGACGGCACGGGTGATTTTTCGCGCTCTCGCAAAGATTCGTTCTATTGGTATAAAAAAGTTATCGCGAGCAACGGAGCCGATTTGTAAAGTCATTGACAAAAAATAAATGTGTGGTAAATTTTGTTATGACAAAATAGTGCTTAGCATTGCAAACACAAACGAAAGCTCCCCGTCGGAGTGATGATCCGTGCGGGGGCTTCGTTTTGCCATAACCGACGAATGAAACTTTACAAGCGGTTGACAAAAAGTGGTGCTTATGGTAAATTTTCATTAGAACAAGAGATGTAACTGTATCGAAATCAGCTATCACAAACGAAAACCCCGCGTAGCGTGACTAACTGCGCGGGGCTTCGTTTTGCCATAATCGGTTGACTAATCCGAATTAGAGGGCGAAAAGAGAGTTAACGACGCCTGCTACGGTTTCCGAACAAATGGTCGTAAATGAACCTGCCCACGATTTGCGCAAGGACATTCAACGCCCAAGAGATTGCCATATCTACCATCAGCTATCACCTCCTCTCCGAGAAGTTCTGCTGAAGTGTAGGGAGAGGTGTAGCATCGGTAAAAATATATCATTCATTCAAAATTTTATCAAGGTAACAAAATTTTTGGGAGGGAGTAACGTGGAAGAAATTACGATTATCAAAAGCGAATATGTGACTTCGGCGGTGAGCAGAAAAACTTGTCCCGAAGAACTTTTGCCGGAAATTGTTTTCGTCGGTCGTTCAAATGTCGGCAAGTCTTCGCTGATAAATTCTCTGACGAACAGAAAATCTTTGGCGCGAACATCGGGGACGCCCGGCAAAACTCAAACGATAAATTTTTTTAAAGTCACGCTGAAAACTTCGGACGACACTCGCCACGAAATTTATTTTGTCGATTTGCCCGGCTACGGCTACGCAAAAACTTCCAAGACCAATCGCAAGCTTTGGGCGAAATTTATCGACGAATATCTTTCGAGTCGCCGCGATATTAAATTCGTCTGTCAACTGGTCGACATGCGCCATCCGCCCATGGAATCCGATTTAAAATCTTTTGCGAGTCTCGTCGAAAAAAATTTGCCCGTGTTGGTCGTCGCAACCAAGTCTGATAAACTCGGCAAGACCGAACGTCAAAAACATCTCGACGCGATAAAAAATTCTTTGGGCGTCGACGAGGAATCAATCCTGCCATACTCGTCAACAAAAAATGAAGGGCGTTCAGATTTGCTTGACGTTATCCTTAACTCTTTGATAAAATAACCTCAACAAAAAATGTGCCGTTGAGCATAGGCGGCGCAGGAGGAGAGTTTGAAATGAAAAGACTTTCAACTTTCGACAAAGCTCTACTAAATCTTTTGCAGGGCGACATTCCGATTTGCTCTCATCCGTTCGCGGAAATGGCAAGTCGTCTCGGCACCGACGAAGATACCGTTCTTGCCAGAGTGCGCGAGCTTAAGGCGGCAGGATTTTTGCGCAGGATTGGAACTTTTTTTGATTCTAATCGTTTGGGCTATCAGGGAACGTTGATTGCGCTCAAAGTCAAGCCGTCGGCAATCTGCGCGGTGGCGGAGGCAGTCAATCGCTATCCCGGCGCAACTCACAACTACGAACGCGAAGGAGCTTATAATTTGTGGTTCACGCTCTTGACGCCCGGTGCCGATTATGAATCCAAAATTCTTGCGGAAATTCGGTCTTTGCATGGTGTTGAGGATATGCTCAAGCTCAAGGCAAACAAAAAGTACAAAATCAATGTGCAGTTCAAACTCAAGTGACGCGGAGGGGGATGGTGTTGGAAGAATTAAGCGAGCTGGATAAAAAAATAATCAAGGCGTTGCAAGAAGATTTTCCTTTGTGCGCGGAGCCGTATAAAATTTTGGCTCAACGCGTCGGAATCAGCGAGGAAGAATTTTTGCAACGAGTTAAAGAGTTGGTCGGAGAAAAAAAAATTCGCAAGATGGGAGCGGTGCTCCGTCATCGCGAAGTCGGATTCAATGCAAATGCTCTGTGCGCGTGGCAGGTGCCGCCCGATAAACTCGACGCCATTGCACAAGTCATGAGTTCTCATGCCGCGGTTTCTCATTGCTACGACAGAACGCCCGTGCCGAATTGGAATTATAATCTTTATACCATGATTCATGCCAAAACTCGCGAAGAGTGCGAAAAAATTATCGGCGAACTTTTGAACTTGACGGGCGTCACAAATTATAAAATCCTCTACACAAAAAAAGAATGGAAGAAAACCGGCATGAAATATTTTTGCGAGTGACGAACTGCGGCAGGAGGGTTCGGAAAAAGTCTCAAAAAATTTTTCCAAGCTTAAAGGAGAAGTTTTCTTTGCAGGAAAAACCTTCGATTGACCGAATCAATCCCATAAAAATAAAGGAGGTTAAAGAAGGACAAAATGGCTAAATATATTTTTGTGACCGGCGGAGTAGTATCGTCGCTCGGCAAAGGAATTACTGCAGCATCGCTCGGCAGACTTCTTAAAAGTCGCGGCTTGAAAGTTACGATTCAAAAGTTCGACCCCTACATCAACATCGACCCCGGCACAATGAGCCCATATCAGCACGGCGAAGTTTTCGTAACCGACGACGGCGCGGAAACTGACCTTGATTTAGGACACTACGAACGATTCATTGACATCAATCTCAGCAAACACTCGAACACTACCACGGGCAAAGTTTATTGGTCTGTTTTGTCCAAGGAGCGCAAGGGCGATTATCTCGGCTCGACCGTTCAAGTTATCCCGCACGTCACTAACGAAATTAAAGCGCGTGTCTATGCCGTGGCGGAAAAAGATAATGCGGACGTCGTGATAACCGAAGTCGGCGGCACCGTCGGCGATATTGAAAGTTTGCCGTTCTTGGAGGCGATTCGTCAAGTCAAAAAGGAAGTCGGAAAAAATGACGCGCTTTATATTCACGTGACCCTTTTGCCGTATATCGGGGCGGCGGGCGAACTGAAAACCAAACCTACTCAACACAGCGTCAAAGAATTGCGGGCGATTGGCATTCAGCCCGATATTTTGGTTTGCAGGACGGATTATCCGATTACCCGCGACCTGAAGAAAAAAATTGCTCTCTTCTGCGACGTGGACGAAAATGCGGTTATAGAAAATCGGACGGCGCAAACTATTTACGAAGTGCCGCTGATTATGGAGAACGAAGGACTTGATAAAATTGTCCTGGAAAAATTAAATCTGCCGCAAGCTCCGCCCAAACTCGACGATTGGCGACGCATGGTTCACAAAATAAAAAATCCCGAACGCACAATTAAAATCGCGCTGGTCGGAAAATATGTTGAGTTGCCCGACGCTTATATTTCAGTCGTTGAAGCACTGCACCACGCGGGCGTTGAGCACGGTGCCAAAGTCAAAATTAATTTCGTGAACGCCGCAAAGCTTGAATGCCCCGACGTTGACTTGGAAGAAGTTTTCAGCGGATGCCGAGGAATTTTGGTGCCGGGCGGTTTCGGCGACAGAGGCATTGAGGGCAAGATTAAATCGATAACTTTTGCCCGTGAAAATAAAATTCCGTTCTTTGGTTTGTGCTTGGGTATGCAATGCGCGGCGATTGAGTTTGCTCGCAACGTCTGCAATCTTGAAGACTCCAATTCCACCGAGTTCAATCCCGACACAGATTATCCCGTCATCGCGCTTATGGATTCTCAAATTACCGTGACGCAAAAGGGCGGGACTATGCGGCTCGGCGCGTATCCTTGTAAAGTTTTGCCCGACACTCACACTGCTCAAGCTTACGGCGTCGACCAAATCAGCGAACGTCATCGCCACCGTTTCGAGTTCAATAACAAGTTCCGTGAAATTTTCAAATCAAACGGCATGATAATTGCGGGCGTGCTCCCCGACGACAGCTTGGTTGAAATTATCGAGCTGGATAAAAATTTACATCCGTGGTTTGTCGGCTGCCAATTCCACCCCGAATTAAAATCGCGCCCGAATCGTCCGCACCCGCTTTTCCGCGATTTCGTTGCCGCTGCCCTCAAACTAAAGTATCAATAAAAAAAGAAAGCCCCGTTGGTTAGTCGGGACTTTCTGTGCGTTTTAAAGATTAACGCTAACCACCGTGACGCCTGAGATTAATGGCGGTCAAAAAATTTGCAAATGTAATGGCTAATTACACCTGCTAAGACCGACATAAGAAAATCGATCATACGGCTTTCCCTCCCTTCTGTGAAAATTTTAGGGGAGGCGCAAAGCAAGTTTACAACAGAAAATATTTTCTTGTCAACGTCAAAACATTATGCTATATTATTTATGAAATCGATCATTGGCTTTCCAAAACAAAAGTCTCGGCCGGTTACCGGGACGAACAGTAACTTCAGACAAAAAGACCGCCTCCGGTTTTGGAAGCGGTCTTTTGGCATCTCAGCGAAAATATTTCGTCACAAGCTCCGCGTGCCTCGCCAAAAATTCTTCCTTGCGTCGACGTGCTGATTCCTTCAACGCCTCGCAATTTTTTACATACGCCGCAAATTCTTCCTGCAATTCCAAAGGCGGCAAATAAAGTTTTAACGATTTTAAATTTTTGAAGTGTCTTGCATATCCGCCAAGCGGCTTGTATTCTTTTTTTAACATGTGAAATAAAAACGTTGCATCCAATTTTTTTCTGTCGATTGGAATTATAATCTTCGTGCCGTCCGCGCCGAGATAAAATCTTTCGCGCTCCAGTTTAAAAATTTCTGTGTGGTCTCCGAAAATCACGCAAGGCAAATCGTCATAAGGCGACGGATTATTTTCAATGTTCATGTAGCCGGCAATTTCGTTTGTTCCTTGGTCAATAATTGGGACTTCGCCCGCTTTCAAATATGCTGACGTTTGAAACTTTACGCCGCCAGCCGTGTCGTCTTTGCAAACATCACTAAATTTTTGAATGGGAAAATTTTTATCTTCAAACAGCGCGGCGAATTTCGTTTTGATGTCGGCGTCGAGACTTTTAATCGTGTCGTCGGCTTGAGCAATCTGCGCGGCAACGTCATTGAATTCGTCGACGATTTTTTTCTGCAGGTCGAGCGGCGGGAGCGGGAGCATGAGCTTTGAATAAAAATTTTCCGGCACGCGCCGATGACCGCTTGAACCTGTCATATTTGATTGCGCGGCTTGCCGAATGTCTTCGCGATTAAGAAAGACGAACAGATAATCTGTTAAAATTTTTTCTTGCCGACAGCGAAAGACGTGAAACTCCGTCGAGCCAAAACCGATTGAATTTGTCAGCCCGCGAGCAATGGCGCACTTGCCGTTTTCCATGCACGGCGTAATTTTGGCAATGATGATGTCACCTTCCGCAAAATATTTGTAACCGCCCTTGCGCACTTCGCCGAGCGGTCGAGTAACTTTTTCGGCAATGAAACCGCCATTGCTGACAGAAGCCATCTCAACAAATGAAACGGGCGTATCGTCGGCAACATTAGCGACTTCGTTTTTTGGAATATTTATTTCGCAGACATCAGCAAGATTTACGAGCGGAAAGTTGCCGGTGTATTCGGCGGGTTTATAGTCGGGACTACTGAGAGTAATTTTTTTATTGAAGTTGGCGGCGTCGAAGTCGAGCAAATCGGCAAGTGTGGCGTAGTGATAAAATTTTTCGAGCGCGGGAATTTGAATTTGCTCACCACGACAAGCGGCGCGAACGAGTGCGGCAAGGGTGTTATCGGCGGCACGGTTTTGGTTGTCGAAGAGAAGCCCGCCGCGTTTTTTGTGGACGATGCCTTCACGCCCTTTGGCATTGCTCCAGCCGTAGCCGAGGAATTTTTCCTGCTCCTTGTTGTCCTTCGGCGCGGAGATAATCAAAGTCTTCTGGCGATAAGTCAGACCGAAGTAAATTATTTTCTCGCGGTCATCTTCTGTCGGCTTAAAATTTTCAGGACGGACGCCCATTTTTTTTAAGTAGTTGTCGAAAATATCGCGGCTGAATTGTCGACCGAGCGGTCTGCCTTCCAAAATAGTTTGGGCAACGTCTTCATAGTCGGCAAGTTTTCGCGGCGGTTCATCAAAGCGTTCGAGGAATAAAATAATCGTATTCGTATTTGTCGCCCCAAAAGTTTTTCCTTCGAGATTGACGATTGCGCGGATATAAAAATTATCCAAAATTTTCTTACGAGCGGCGACAAAACTTTTATTTTCCTTATTTAAAATCGAGCTTGGCAAAATGACGGCGGCAAATCCTTGCGGCTTGACCAGCTGAGAAATTCTTTCCGCAAAGAGCGTTTCAATCTCCGAACCGTCATTGGAAATTTTATCGAGAACGGTTAATTCATTCGCCAATTTCAAATGGAGCTTGAAACCTTTAACGGAATAGGGCGGATTGGCAACGAGAATGTCAAAAGATTCGGGGGCAATGTTTTCGTCGGGATAATTTTCAAGCCCGTCGCCGAATTTAATTTTTCCTTCATTCGCGCCGTGCATGAACAGAGAAATTTTTGAGACGCGAGCCAAACGGTAATCTTTTTCCACGCCGAAAAGTTTATCGCGCTCCCACATTGTCGGCGGCGTCAAATTTTTTCGGGCATAATAATCGTTGACCGCCTTGAAACCTTCCGTCAAGAAATGTCCCGCGCCGCAAGCGTAATCGATAATTTTGGGCGGCTCCTCGGAAATAATTTTGTCGAGCGGCAAGCTGTCCCAGATAAATTGAGCAATCGGCGTCGGCGTAAAAAATTGTCCTTCGTCCTGTTTGAAACCTTTGTCCAAGAGCTGTTCAAATAAATCGCCGAGTGTTTGCAAATCCTCCGAGCCGATAATCCGATAATCGCGCAGAGTATCGACGACTTCCTTAAGAATTTTCGAGTTAAGATAAAAAAGTTTATCGTTCTGCACCTCGATAAAAGCAAAGGCATTGTTGGTATAAAATTTGAGCTTGCGAAAATTCTCGCGCAAATCTTTAATCTGGCTGTCGTGATTTTCTTCGTCCATGAAATTTTCAAAGACTTTATCGGGATAATTTTCCGGCAGATAGAAAATATCTTCGCTCATAAATTTTTTCATGCCGTCGGCGTAGAGTTTTTGCAGTCGGTCTTGAAAAATTTCGTGGGTGTCGGAGCCGTCCCTAAATTGGAAAGAAACTTCCTCCTCGTCGGGCGTGTGACTTTCGTCGACAAGCTTGGCGATAAACAAGGCGATTAGCCGATTAAAAGCATTTTCCTTATCCGAAACTTGATTGTGACGGAGAATCTCCTCGAACTTGTTGACGACGGATTTATTTTCGCTGAAATTTTTCAAATCGCGTTTGCGCAGAGGTTTGACGCCGATTTTATAAGCAACGGTCTCGTCGTGAAAGATAACATCGCCTAAAAATTTTTTCTCGTAACGTTCGCTCCAGATTTTGAAACGTTCGGGAACGGTGTGAGCGTCGCGATAAATTTTTTCGTTACAAGAAACGCTTGCGGCAAAAAATTTCAGAATATTGTCGGCGAAGTCGGAAGCGTAAAGCATGAGCCATTTACAACTTTGCTCCTGTTGCCAATAGGAAAAAAGTTGCCCGCCGTCGGCGAGCATGTTTGAAAGTTCGTGATTGAATTCCGCGCCGGCAGTTTTGCATTCAATGATAAAGAGAACTTTGCCTTCCGAGGAAACGCAAATATCGGCGCGCCCGCTCTTTTGAGAGTGACCGAGTGACCAATTTTTTTCGAGCCAAATATCTTCGGGCTTGTAACCTTTCTCGAGCAGACGATTGACGCATTCAAAGACGACGAGATTTTCCTTGTGTTCGGCGTCGAAGAAATTATTTCGGTCGCGTCCTTTGATTTGGGCGGGATAAAAAAGTTTTTTTGCGGCGAAATCGACAGCCATAGTTACGTTGTCGGAAAAAATTTTTTCGTAGCGATTACCGTGTCGGCTGAAGTTCATGACTTGCAGGGCGGCGTCAAAATTTTTTTCAGTCAGCAATTTTCATTCCTCCGAACTTGAGTCAATGTTACTTCAAAGTCGTGATAATCAAGCCGCCGATAGCAGCCATAATCGCTCCGACGCCTATCATTGTTTGAACAAAATTACTGTGTAATTGCTTTGTAAACTCTTTAGCGTTATCGTCGATTTTTTTATCCATATCGTCGAATTTCTGATAAAAGCGTTGATTCATTTCTTTCATTTCGGCGTTCTGTTTTTCTTGCAAAGATTTCATTTCGGCATCATGTTTGGCTTGCATTGCGTCCTGTCTTTCCCACAAGCGACGCATATCTTCGCGCTGTTCTTTAAGTTCTTGCATGAAGGAATTAAACTTCTCATCTTGCAGAGCCAACTTAGTTTTAATTTCCACGTTAAATTTTTCTTGTTCAGTCATTTCAATCGCCGCCTTTCAATTTTTTTGTCAATTATAACATAAGGCAATCAAAAAGGCACTTCCCCGAATTCGAGGAAATGCCTTTGTTTTAGTCAGATGTTAAGTTGCCGACGAATTAATTATCTGCCGACCGAACGATTGAGAAGCGGTGCGCGCTCATAAACAGCGCATTTGCCGAGTTCTTCTTCGATACGGATAAGCTGATTGTATTTCGCCATGCGGTCAGTGCGGCTCAGTGAACCGGTCTTAATCTGTCCGCTGTTGGTGGCAACTGCGATGTCAGCAATGGTAGCGTCTTCGGTCTCGCCGGAGCGGTGAGAAGTAACGGTCGTGTAGTTGTGGCGATGAGCCATTTCGATTGCTTCGAGAGTTTCGGTGAGCGAGCCAATCTGATTGACTTTGATAAGAATGGAGTTGCCCGCGCCGAGTTTGATACCTTTTTCGAGGAACTTGGTGTTGGTGACGAAGAGGTCGTCGCCGACGAGCTGGCACTTGTGACCAATCTTCTTGGTGAGTTCAACCCAGCCGTCCCAGTCTTCTTCTGCCAAGCCGTCTTCGATGGAGTCGATGTAATAGGTGTCAACGAGTTTTTCAAGGAATTCGATTTGCTGTGCGACGTCGAGTTTCTTGCCGTTGGGGTCTTTCAGAATCGGGTGTTTGCCGTTGAGTTGTTTGTAGTCATAGAAGTATTGATCGCCTTCTTTGACAGCGAATTCGGATGCCGCGCAGTCCATAGCGATTTTGACTTGTTCGCCGGGTTTGTAGCCTGCAGCTTCGATAGCCTTGATGATGGTTTCGAGCGCATCTTCGGTGCCTTTGAGGTTGGGAGCAAAGCCGCCCTCGTCACCGACAGCCGTGGAAAGTCCGCGACCTTTGAGAATCTTGGCAAGGTTATGGAAGACTTCTGCGCCCATGCGAATGGCTTCGCGAACAGTGGGAGCACCGACCGGACGAATCATGAATTCCTGGAAAGCAATCGGAGCGTCGGAGTGTGCGCCGCCGTTGATGATGTTCATCATCGGGACGGGCATTTTGTAGGTATTGCAACCGCCGATATAGCGATAAAGGGGCAG